>DATLZY010000088.1:0-24317 GCA_035573755.1 Candidatus Acidiferrales bacterium | reverse complement strand
AGCGTGAGGCCTTGGGGCACAGGAACTCCCGGGTCACCGCAAGCAGGTCATCCAGGGGCAGCAAGAGGCTGCGGCGCAGGTGCACGACAACTGTCTCCTGCGCGGGCGTCAGGGTGGTTTGCAGACGGTGTGCGGTGTGGGAGCGATCGACGCAGGTGTCGCGCTTTTTCCACTTGTAGATGGTGGCCTCGGTGACGCCGTAGCGCTTGGCAAGCACCCGTGCGCTCTCCTTGCTGGCGGCGATTTCGGCGCGTATCGCCGGGGTGGTGCGGGCGTTCTTGTGCAAGGCGATGATCATGGTGTGCGGGCTCCTTGGCTGGCTTGCTCATGCTCCTTGATCAAGGCCTGCAGAACGGCACGAGCCATGAACAGGGGGGAGCGGCGGGAGTCTGTGTAATCGTCAGGGATGCGACACCTAACGGCGACCCGCCTGCTTGCCGCCTCACCAATGCAGGGCGCGCAAGCGGGCGGTTTTCTTGTGCTGATGGGCATTCATCCGCTGCATGATGTCGCGCAGGGTTTCGATTGCCCGGCAGATGTAGGGCCCCTTGTTCAGCATCACGCACTCGGCGCGGACACCCATCGCGGCGTCGGTGATTTCAGCACGCGTCGGCGTACCTTTGCGAGCCAGGGATTCGAGCACTTGGGTGGCCCAGATCACGGGGACGTGAGCGGCTTCGCACAGCCACAGGATTTCTTCCTGGATTTCCGCCAGCCGCTCCGGGCCGATCTCGACGGCCAGATCGCCGCGCGCCACCATGACCCCGAGCGGCCGACGGGGCAGCGCCGTGAGCAGGATCTCGGGCAGATTGCGTACGGCTTGGGCGGTTTCGATCTTGACCACGACCGGGATGTCGCCGGCCCCTCGTTGGTCCAGCTCGGCCATGAGCCGGCTGATGTCGTCCGCCGTGCGCACGAAGGAATAACCGACGATGTCCGCTTCCCGAGCGGCCAGGTCCAGCATCTGCAGATCCTCCACCGTCAGGGACGGCAGACTGATCGTGCTGTCGGGAAAATTGAGGCCCTTCGCGCCACGCACTTTCTCGCCCTCGGCGCGCGCCTGCGTGATGCGCAATACCGCGCCCGCGGGAGTCAGCGCCTCGACCACGGCGCCGACCTTGCCGTCATCGATGAATACGCGGTGCCCGACCTGCAGATCGTCGATGATCTCCGGGCATGTGATGCCGATACGCGCGAACTGCAACAGCTTGCCATCCACGTCGCGCTGCACCGCTTCGCCCGGCTCATGGCTTCGGGTCAACAGCAATCGATCATCGGGCCGCACCACGAAGAAACCCGGACGCTCCGGGAAGGAACCAAAACAGCCGGCTTGCCGATCAGCGGGCATCGCATCGGGGCCGCGCCAACTGCAGGACATGCCCGGCTCGATAAAGGCCGTGTGCCAGATGCGTCCATGCCACCGGCCCGCTGCGTCTCGTTCGACGATCTCGATCTCCCGCATGCGGCCGCGCGTATCCCGAAAACGCAGCCGGCCGGCTGGTTTCAGTGCGTTGAAGAGATCCGTACTGAGGGGCAACTCATCCTTTGACGCGACCGGTGGGTTCCGGGCAGGGACAAGGATCACATCAGCCGGCGCTACGACACGGCCGCGGAAGTCCCGCGGCGGATGGATGGCGAACACCGGCGCTGCCGGCACAGCCGAGGTGCGCAGCTTGGGCCCTGGCAGATCCATGTAGATGCGGCAGGGACGCTGCAGATCCTCGCTGGCGCGCCGGACCTGTTCGATCATCCGGCGCCAGACGACGGGGTCGTCGTGGGCGCCGTTGATGCGGGCGCAATCCATTCCGGAACGGATCATGGCGGCCACCAGTTCCTGGTCATCCGCCGCTTCGGTCGGCAGCGTCACCATAATATAGACGCCCTCCCCGTCGCGGTGCGTGCCAAACAGTTGGCGGGTATTTTCTGCCAGGATGTTTTCCCCTGCGACGATATCCGGACCTACTGCGGCGCTCGCCGGATACCACTTCCCATCGAGAACACCGGCCAACAGCGCCAGCACACGGTCCAGATCGTGCAGCACATGCGCTTCGGACCGGCCGAGCGACGATAGACCCTGATTGCTGAGCCGTCGTTGCACACTGCGCAAATCGACCCGTCGAAAATGCCGATAATACAGGAGGTTCTGGATGCTCTCGGCGCGACGCTCGTCGGCATTGATGAGCCAGCGGGTCGCCTCGAGGTTGGCGCCCTCGACGATCCGAGCCCGGAGCGCACTCAGCTCGGTACGCAGCGCCTGGAGTTCGGCTCGCACTGCATCCGCCGTAATATCCGAATCGTCGCTCGACATGGAAACGTCTCTGTGGTGGGCCATAGATCACACCTGCCAGCGTACGACAAGCAGATGACAGTTGAGCGTTCCGTGAAGCGCACGCCCTGCCGCTTTGTGATACTTTCGGTCATTCCTTGATGACGAGCCTCGGTCATGACCTTTGCCTTTCACTCACCTGGGAACACAGGTCGATCTCTGCGTGAGATTTTGCGTGAGCGCATCGAAAAAGCAGGTGAACATCTGTCTGTGCCTGCGCCTCGGCGTGCGGAAGGTATTCACGAGGCTCGGAAAAGATTCAAAGAGCTGAGGGCGGCTCTCAGGCTGTTTCCCGACCAAAAACACCCTGAGGTCGCTGCCTTGGACAAGGTCTTCCGTGATGCGGGTCGGAAACTGTCCGGAACCCGCGACGCCCAGGCGCTGCTGGAATGCTGGGAAAAACTCCACGACACCGATCCAGAGCCATTGGACACCCCATTCGGGCGGGCTTTTCATGTGGCCCTGCGCCACAATGCCAACGCGCAGCTCCACGAGAGCGACACCCTTGCGGACGTACTCGGGCGCCTTCGCACAACGTTGCGGGATTCCCTGCATCGTTTGCCCGAGATCCACGCAGCGGACGATGGGTTCGACTACATCGAACGGGGCATCCGGCGCAGCTATCGGGCTGGCCGACGCCAGTTGCATGACGCCATCCATCATGCTTCCACCGAGCAATTTCATGAGTGGCGCAAACGGGTCAAGGATCATTGGTACCATATCCGCATGATTGCGCAGGCTTGGCCGGAGATGCTGGAGCATCGCCAACGTTTGTTCAAGCAGCTTTCCGATCAACTCGGGGACGATCATGATCTCGCTGTACTGGCCGATCAACTCCGAGAGTGGCCGGAGCGGGCACGCCAGGAAAAGCAGCGACAGGCATTGGTTTCAGCCATCATGCGTCGCCAAGCGTTCCTCCGCCGGGAAGCATTGGCCTTGGGACGCCGGCTTTACGCAGAAAAACCGAGGGCGTTCACGCGGCGCATTAGGTACTACTGGGCACTGTGGGAACAGGACCAGCCGTGACACACCCGTCACCTCACCAACGACTCTCCATTGCCGCTCGAGGGGAAGAAACATGCGAACGCTGGCCTTCTACAATCTCAAAGGTGGCGTCGGAAAGACCGCAGCTGCAGTCAATGTGGCTTGGTGCGCTGCCAAGAGCGGGCTGGCAACCTGTCTGTGGGATCTGGATCCTCAGGGAGCCGCAAGCTGGTATTTGCGGGATACTGCCGGCCTGGAGCTAAAAGCCAAAAAGCTCCTCAAGGATAAAGGTGCCTTGGACAGCCAGGCCAGGCCGACCGCGTTCTCGGGACTCGATCTGATCCCTGCCGATACGACTTACCGCCATCTCGATCTGCTCTTCGAGCAAAGCGATGCGCCACGGGAAGTGTTGGCGAAACTCGTCAAGCCCCTTGCCGAACGCTACGACATCCTGGTGCTCGACTGTCCACCCAGCTTTTCACGTCTTTCGGAGAACATTCTCGTGCTATCCGACGTCGTTGCGGTGCCACTGATTCCCACACCGTTGTCGATGCGGGCTCTGGCTCAGGTGAGCGAGTTTCTCGCCCGCAAAGGGTTGGACCGCGGCCAGCTGCTACCCTTCTTTTCCATGGTGGACAAGCGACGCCAACTGCACCGGCAGTGGCTGGAATTTCCAACGGCAGCCCCACCGAATCTCCTCAAGACCCACGTGCCGTACGCATCAATCGTGGAGCAGATGGGACAGCGTCAAAGCCCGCTCGTCCAGTTCGCTCCCGTCAGTCCGGCGGGCCAGGCCTACCGCTCACTGTGGGATGAACTGCGGCAAGCGCTGGGGTTACCGCGACCGGTGGATGGTCATTAGCGACGGCGGCCGATGCAACTCAGTTGCGCCGGGGTCATGAACCACTGAAGCTGGCCTCGGGAGCCCGATTCAGGTAATTGAATACAGGCGGCAGCTCCCTTTTTGAACGGCAAAAAGGCCAAGTCATCCGTTCCGGTGAGCAGGCGCGACGCCAGCTTTCCCAAGCCCGGTTGATGGCCCACCAGGATCACGGCATCCGACACTGACTGAAATGTCGTGCCGAACTCTCCCGGATTGCCGTCTGGGGCCAGCCACTCACACAGCATCAGGTCAGGGATATCCAACCCTTCACTGATCAACTCGGCAGTTTGAACCGTCCGCCTAAGAGGGCTCGAGAAGATTGCCGTAGGTCGCACTTTCATCGCCCAACGCAACCCCGCCACGATCCGCCTCATACGGCTTATGCCGTCCTCCGTCAGGCTTCGCTCGAAATCCCCCCTGCCCCGATCCGGGTGGGCTATGCCATGTCGAACGAGGCACGCGATCATGGCGCTTGAGACAGAACGCTAGCGGTCTTCCCAGTCATCGTCCTCCTCATCGAGATCCTCGATGTCGTCATCTTCGTCGTCTTCTTCCCGATAACGGCGGGTATGGGTCGGGCGGTAAAAGTCGCTTTTGGGTTCTTCGGCCTCGTCGACCTCGGAGTCATCTTCATCCATGATATCCAAGTCAAGGTCATACCACTCATCGAACCCGACGGTTCGGGTTTCGCCGTCCTCGTATTCGATCTCGATTTCGTCCGCCTGTTCGTCCATCGACAGAATGCGAAACCGATCATCCTGTTCCAGATCCAGATACCACTGACCCACTACCGGATCCAGTTCACCCATGGCCTCCCCCTTTCAGAAGGGCCGGCGAATCATTCACCGACCCTGCCGGCAATTCATTATTCGGACTTCATTTCCTCAGCTTTCTTGTCCAGCGCCTCGCCCAGTTCTTCGGCCTTCTCGCCCGCAGCACCGGTGGCGTCATCGATCTTTTCGCCGGCTTCTTCGGCGGGTCCCTGGAACGGTTCCTTCGCCTTATCCATCAGGTCGTCGGCCTTCTGCTCCAGTTTATCCATCGCTTGTTCGGCTTCCTGCTTGGCTTCTTCACGGTCCTTACGATCGCAGGCAGACAAGCCGAACACGGCCACGAGGCCGGCGATCATCAGCCAACGCAGTTTGGAAGTCTTGGTCATCAGAGGTTCTCCTGAATGTGAAGTGATGGGACGCATGTCGCCCTCAGCTGCCGGTAGCAGCCTCGCTCGTAGTTTGAACGAACTACGCACCTGATTGCCACCTGTCGCCATTTTCGTCGGCGTTCTTGAACCGACGACCGCTGTTGAAATCGATTATCACTTGCCATAACATTCGGTTAAAGATCCCACGCGAGGCCGAACATGACACCCCCAGAGCCGAATCGAGCCTCATGCATCCTCCGCTCTGTCCTTGCAGGACTGTTGCTCTCCTTGATCGGGGTCGTCCACGCGGCGAGCCGTGAGGAGGTTTTGCCGATTCTTCAGCTAGCCGATTATATCGGCGTCGACTATCCCGAATGCGTTCTCGACGGCAACGTGCTGAACGAGGCGGAGTATGCCGAGCAACTGGAATTCTCGGCCGATGTCGTTCGGCGCATCGTGGCCCTGCCCGAGTCAGCCGGCAAGTCCTCTTTGGTCGATCAGGCCCGCGCCCTGCAGGCGGCGGTGACTGACAAGGCTCAGGGGCAGCGCATTCAAAATTTGACCGCGCAGATGATAAAAACCCTGCTTACTCACTATCCCATCACCATCACGCCAGCTAGGGCACCGGACCTCAGGCTGGGCAGTCAGCTCTACCAGATGCACTGCGCCAGCTGCCACGGCAGCGAAGGACGAGGGGACGGCCCGGCTGCCGCGGCGCTCGAACCACGGCCCACCGATTTCCACGACCTCGCGCGGCGCAACCAGCGCAGTCTGCTGAGCTACTACAACACTGTCACCCTCGGCGTGCCCGGCACCGCCATGGCGAGTTACAGCCAGTTGAGCGAGGTTGAACGCTGGGCGCTGGTGTTCCACATCGCACAGCTGGCCTACACCCCAGCCGATCGTCAGGCTGGCGCCGCGCTTTGGACTGAAGATAGCTCCGCACGGCAGATCATCCCGGACATGAGCGCCCTTGTCCAGCTCACCCCGAATGAACTGTCTGCCGCAGATCCGCAGCGGGCCACAGCATTGCTTGCCGGCGTGCTCGCCGACCCTGCGTTGCTTGAGCCCCGCCGCGAACAGGCGTTCGTCATGGCTCGCAAGCAGCTCGAAGTGGTCCGCAACGCCTACGCAGGCGGTGATCGCGAGGCTGCCGGTCGCGCCGCCCTTTCAGCCTACCTCGACGGCTTCGAACTGGCGGAGGCCACGCTCGCGGCATCCGACGCCGAACTGATGCGCCGCATCGAAGCCGAGATGATGGCGCTGCGCAACGCTGTTCGCGACGGGGAGGACATCTCGATACTGGCATCGCGGATCGATGCCCTGCAGGCGCTGCTGGATCAAGCCGAAGCGAAAATCGACGCGGGCCAGGGCAGTGCAGCTGCGGCCTTCAGCGGCAGCTTCCTGATTCTGTTCCGGGAAGGATTGGAAGCCATCCTCGTTCTGGCTGCCATGTTCGCCTTTCTCAAGAAGTCCGACCGAACCGATGGCCTCGTCTATCTGCACGTCGGCTGGATCAGCGCGCTCCTGCTCGGATTTGCGACTTGGTTTGCCGCGACCTACCTCATCGACATCAGCGGCGCCAGCCGCGAGGTCACCGAAGGTCTGACGGCGCTGCTCGCCATGGTTATTCTCGTTGGCGTTGGTTTGTGGCTGCACAACA
The DNA here is from genome assembly GCA_035573755.1 of Candidatus Acidiferrales bacterium. Classification (GTDB taxonomy): domain Bacteria; phylum Pseudomonadota; class Gammaproteobacteria; order UBA5335; family UBA5335; genus Macondimonas. Next base: position 17,320 of record DATLZY010000088.1, on the reverse strand, counting down.
AGAGTTACGCGAGCCGCTGGCAACAATACATTGCCGGCCAGATGCAGGCCGCCATGGGCCGTGGCGGTCTGCGGGCAATCGGCCTGGTCTCCTTCCTGTCGGTCTACCGCGAAGCCTTCGAGACCGTTCTGTTCTATCGCGCGCTGTGGAGTCAGGGTCAGCATCCGGCCATGCTGGCCGGCATGGGTATCGCACTGCTGCTGCTGGGGATCATTGCCGTTGCCTTGTTCCGCTTCAGCGTGCGGCTGCCGATTCGGCAATTCTTCAGTTTCAGCGCCGCGCTGATCGCTGTGCTGGCCGTCATCTTCGCAGGCCAGGGTGTTTCGGCGTTGCAAGCGGCGGGATGGATCGGTAGCGAAAGCGTGCGTTTCATTCACATCCCCATGCTGGGCATTTATCCGACGGTGCAGACGCTGTCAATGCAAGGCCTGGTCGTGCTGCTGATCATGGGTGGCATGGCATATAACCATTGGGCCCCCTCTCGATTGACCCCCGCCAAAAGCCCGTAACGACGATCGACCTACGACGCCGTTATCGATCCCCATGCGCGCCAAGCTTTGGCGCGCGGCCATTTGATCTTTTGAGCCATCGGCGTCGCTTCAGACGCCTTTGTCGAGATTGCCTGCCATCTACATCCCAAGCGACAGGCACCTGAACGATGCCACCGAGGAGCGGCCAAGCGGCGTCGTTGCAATGTCTGTGAGCGATTCTGTCATGAACCGCGCCTCGCCTGCCGATAGAATCGACAGAACGACAACACGACATCTTCAGATGCACGCGATCGAACTCCGGCATCCATCAGAACAGTCATGAACCATCCCGATCATCCGCAAGCCTTGCCCTCCCCTGATCGCCGGGCCATGGCGTCTTTCATGCGAATCCTGGGCGCGAGTGGGTGCGCCACTATCACCATCGCGTGGATGGCATGCAATGACCAGATCGGCACCGCATGGCTGATCACGGTGGCCTTGACCTGGCTGGCGCTCAGCATCCTGGGCGGCGAAACGGCGACGCCATCCCCGTCCCGCCGTCTGCGCGATCGGTTGCGGGACGCTGCCCTCGTGGGCGTGCTGGCATGGTCTGTCGATCCGGCGGCGAGTCTCTGGGCCATGCCGGAGGCATGGCATCAGGTGCCGACACTCACCCACGGCGCCGCCACCCTCATCGCGGCGGCCTTCCTGTTTGCCAGCCTTGTGGCGCGCGCGCGGCGCCAAGCTGCACTTGCGCATCCCGCTGTCCTGGCTTTTCTTGCCGTTCCGGTCGGTTTCAATCTCTTGCTGCTTCTGGGCAACAACACGCTGCTGGCACAGTGGGGTCAGGCGCTCGCGGGCTCGATCCTGCATCCGGCAGCGCACGCGGCCGTGGGACGCACCCTGCTGCTCGGCGGCATCAATCTGGCTGCCGTGTGGGGAATGGGTCTCTTGGTCGATGGCCGGGCGAGTCGAGACATTCGGCTGCTGGCCGCCGCAGTGCTCTGCGGCGGCTGGGCGGCATGGACGCCGGTGATGGCCGATTGGGGGAGCAGCGCGACACTGGTCGCGTGGCATCCGCTGGCCGCCCTGACGGCGGTCGTCGCCCTGGCGGCGTTGGCCCAAGCGGGTCTGTGGGCACAGACATTTTTCATTACGGCCTTGCTGATGCAGGGATTGCGCGATCAGCGGCCGCAAGCCGTGACACTCGCGCCCCAGATACGCGAAGGCGCCACCAAAGGCGCCGTTTATGGCGCCTTGTTCATGCTGATCCTGGGAACGGCGGCGCTGCTGTATCGCAATGCACTATTCAGACACTGGCTGGAGACAGTGCCATGGCTGGCCGGCGCTTTACTGGGCCCGCTGCTGTTTGGCCTAGCCCGCACGCTCGTGGAAAGCTTCGACGGCAGTGCGCCCTTCGTGGAACGCCTGCGGCGCAATCTGCTGGCGCCGAGCAATTACATGCGCGGCGTGGTGCTGGGCTTCGGCCTCGCCCTGCTGATCGAGCGGCATGTCATTGCCACCTCCGCTGATCTGCGTTTTTTGAGCGGCTTCCTCGTCGGTGCGCTGGCGGGCGCGGGGGTGGACGGGCTGATGCACGGCGTCGAGTGTCTGCGCGGCCGGCGGCAACGTTTCGACAGGCCACGCATCTACGGCTTCGCGGCGCTGTTGGGCGGCGGTGTCGGGGGCATGCTGGCCTGGTACTTCGATGCGGCCCAGTTGCAGACGGTGGGTGAAAAACTCCTGCGCTACGCGCAGATTCACGGCCCCGCAGCCGGTCAGCCCGTTTATGACTACGTCACCTATCCCCTGTTCAGCCGCTGGGGCGCCATCCATCTCGGCGCCGTATCGGGCGGCCTCAAGCAGTTCTATTGCGACTCCCTGGCTGGGGTCATCAACTGGTCGATTGCCGCGCCGCTGTTCAGCATCAATCTGATCGTTCTGAACGCGATCTTCAATCGCAGCCTGGAACCCTTGCGGCATCTGTTGACGCGCGATGGCCTGGCGAACGTCGTGACCCAGGCCGTGCGGGTGCAGCGCTGGGGACTCTGGATGGCGCCCATCATCCAGACCTTCCTCAAGATGGCGCCGAATCCCGCCTGGTACAACCAGGACGGCGCGATTCGCACGGGACTGGCCACGGTGCAGGGCCTGCGCCTCGACGAGGCGGCGTTCCGGCAGTGGAGTCTGCAGACCTTTCTGGGCCTCATGACCTACGGCTGGCTGCGCATCCTGATCTGGTTCGATCACATGGGGCTGCGGGTCGCGACCCTCGTCAATCTCTCCTTCATCGGGCTGGACCGGCTCGAAGCGCGCTTGTCACGCTGGCTGGGCCATGCCGCACCCACACCGGTGATCCCGGAAGGGATTCGCCGTTTCGCGACCTGGGCCCCGCTGTTGCTTCCCTTCTACATCCCGCGCGGCGCGGAATGGGATTTCGTGTGGCAGGAGTCTCAACGGCTTGCGACGGCATCGGACAGCCCCTTCATACCAGCCGCCGGCCTGCTGCTGGGCGTCTATCTGGCTGCCGCTCTGGCGGGGATACTCGGGCTCGTGTGGATGTTCCGGCGGCTGCACCATACCCGCGAGGCCCATGCTGCACGGCTCGTGCAGATGAGCAGCGGTCGCCTGCAGCTCGAAATGGACACCGACGGCAACAGTCGCGCGCTGGTGCATACCGGGCGCGGTCCGGCGCTGGACTTCTCGCGGCGCGCGGCCGATGGCGCCCTGCCCCACGGGCAAACCTTCTATTTGCAAAGCCTGCAAGCGAATGGCGCGTTCGCCCCGCCTATCGATCTGATGCGCAATGAAGTCGATGGGACGCGACGGATCTGGCGCACCAGCGACGGTAATGTGGTGCTGACGCGAGCGCTGCCGGGCGATCTCGAGGTCCGCGTCATGGTCGAGCCCTGCACGCAGATCGAGGCCATGCGTTGGCGCGTCCGACTTGTGCAGCATGGGACTCAAGCGCAGCGACTGCGGGTCACCAGTTATCTGGAGTGGGCTTTGAATCACCCGGATGCCTACCTGCGGCGGCCGGACTTCAACGCCATCCACATCGGTGTGCGCTATCTGCGCGAGCCGGCTGCCTTGCTCGCCCACAACCGCCTACTGGGCGGCAACAAGCCCCGCCGGAATCCGGCCGGCTGCGGATTCATCGCCTTCGAACCCAACCCCGCCATTCGCCTGTGTGGTTACGAGGATGACCGCAGCCGTTTTCTCGGGCGCGGCACGGCCGATGCGCCCGAGGCGCTCATCCAGCAAACCCTGCGTGACCCGACCGACGAGGGGCTGCTGTATCCCTTCGATCCCGCAGCAGCCCTGCAGGTAGAGCTTGATCTTGCGCCCGAGGAACCGCTTGAAATCGCATGGATCCAGGGCTGGGCAGATTCGGAACCCGCCGCGCTCGCGGCGATCGGCGCGTTGCATGGAGCGCCGACGGACAACGCATCAAGGCCAGTGGATGCGATGCCAGCGCGCCGTGTGCTCCCGCGCGCTGGCCTGGTGCTCGATGCCGGCTTCAGCGCACACGGCCCGGGGTTCGAGATGAGCCCGGATACGCCGCGTCCCTGGACCCACATACTTGCCAATCGCCAAGGCTATGGCGTCCTGATCGGCAATGACGGCGCCCAGTTCTCGTTTGCCGGCAACGCCCAGCAAAACGGCCTCACGCCGTTCACGCTGGACACCATGCCCGCGCAGTCCTGCGCGCAGGCGCTCTACATCACTGATCTCGAGACGGGCGCCTTGCTGAGCCCAGGCTTCACGCCGCTGCGCCAGGACGCCGCGCACCGGGTGCGTTTCGAGCCGGGCGAGGCCGTGCTGATGGCGGAAAATGCCGATCTTGCGCTGACGCTCCGGGTCGTGGTCGCACCGGATGAGCCTCTGGAGGTGCGCGTATTGCGCGTGGAAAACCGCACGGCCGAGACGCGGACCTTGCGGCTGACGGCCTACGCGCAGCTCGCCTTGGCCGAACTCCCGCAGGACAGCCACCGGCAGATCGCAACCACGTTCAACGCCGCGCTGGGCGCCTGCCTGTTCAGCCGTCCCGGACAGATCTTTCACGCAGGCACCGGTTTTCTGGCGATCGACCTGCCGATCGAAGCACACACCTTCAACCGGCGCGCCTTCTGGGGCGCTGGTGGCGACGCGACCCGGCCCGGCATGGCGCTCACGGGCCACGCCGAAGCCGGCCGACGACCCGATGGCGCAACCGTGGCCGCCCTGTGCGGCGTGTTCGAGCTTAAGCCCTACGGCGCGCGCGAACTGGTGGTGCTGATGGGACAGGCCGCAAGCGCGGAGGAAGCCGAGCGGCTGATCAAGGGTCATGGCGATCCGACTGGCGGGCGCAACGCCCTTTCCCACGCGCGCAGGAGCTGGCGTGGCATCCTGGGGCAACTGCGCATCGAAACCGACCATCCGGACTTCGACCGACTCGTCAACGACTGGCTTCCCTATCAGGTGCTCACGGCGCGGCTCTGGGGGCGCCTCGGACCAAACCAACGCAGCGGTGCCTTCGGCTTTCGCGATCAACTTCAGGATGTGCTGCCGCTCATCTGGATCTGGCCGGCATTGGCGCGCGAGCAGATCCTCGCCCATGCCGCGGTCCAGTTTCGGGAGGGCGACGTGCTCAAATGGTGGCATCCGGCCGCTCGCGGCGGCATCGGCCTGGGGCAGCGCAGTCGCGCTAGCGATCCGCATCTCTGGCTCCCTTATGTCACGGCCCAGTACGTCACGGCCAGCGGCGATTGGGCCGTGCTGGACACCGAGCTGCCTTATCTCGAAGGCCGCCCGATTCCGGCCGGTCAGCCGGATATCACCTTCGTGCCGCGCATCTCGCGCGACGCGGACAGCCTTTATCACCATTGCCGGCGCGCCATCGACCTCAGTCTTACCCGGCGTGGCGCGCGCGGTCTACCGCTGATCGGCGCGGGCGACTGGAATGACGGTCTCGACCAGCTCGGACTCGAAGGCCGCGGGGAAAGCGGCTGGATGGCGCTCTTCTTGATCGACGTCCTGCAACGCTTCCTGCCGCTGACCGAGCGCATGGCGGGTACCGCGGCAGCCGAACGCGACCGCGCCGCAATCGGGCAATTGCGCAAAGCGCTGGATCGGTGCTGGATGAGCGATCGCTTCTTGCGTGCGACCAGCGATGCGGGGGAAATCTTTGCCCCCCTGAGCGCACTGATGTCGGCCTGGCCGGCCATCGCGGGCGCTACCGGTTTCGAGCGGGCCGAAACCGCGTTGAATGCGGGTCTGGCCGGCCTCGAGACGCCCGACCTCATCCGCCTGCTGAACCCGGCTTTCGATGCCGACAGCCGCCCCTACCCCGGCCGTATTGCGCTCTATCCGCCCGGAGTGCGCGAAAACGGTGGCCAATACAGCCATGGCGCCAGCTGGCTGATCGATGCAGCATTGGCCCTGAGCGCTCAAGCAGGCCAAGCCGGGGACAAGGCGCGTGCCGAGCATTGGCATCGGCGCGCCTGGGAACTCTGGCACAAGCTCTCACCGCTCGACAAGGACCCGTTGCGCTACGGCCTGCCGCCGTATCAGCAGGCCGCGGACGTCTACTGGGGCGCCGGCCATGACGGCCGCGGCGGCTGGACCGGCTATACCGGCGCTGCGGCGCGCATGCTGTGGACCGCCTATGGCCTGCTGGGATTGCACATGGAAAACGGCAGCTTACGCATCGATCCGCCAGCGGAGGTCTGTGCAGGCATTCCCCGTCTGCGCGCGGTCCATTTTCGCGGGCACCGCCATGCACCGGACCAACGCCTCGATGACAGTCAACCGGCGCCGCACGGCCTGAGCTCCCGCACGCCTTGAACCGGCGCGCCGATGGTTCGCCGGCACCCTGACAGGGATTGTGCCGGGTCGAATCGACTTGGCCGTGCTGCGCGCCAGCGATCGGCAACAATGCTTGGTGCTCGCCACGGATGACGAATCGCAGGTGCGGCTTGAGAACAGGCCGCCATCATTCATCCCCAGAACTCACGCCATGATCTGAGCCTCGCGCAGGCGGTGGATCTCGTCGCGCAGCTTGGCCGCCTGTTCGAATTCCAGATCGCGCGCATGACGCTGCATGCGTGTTTCCAGTTCACGGATCTTCTTGTCCATGGCCGCGGGATCGGCGAGCAGGCGCCGATCCTCGGGACGCAGGCGCTGGCTCTTGTCCTGCAGCTTGCGGCCGGGAATGGCGCGACCGGTCTCGAGGATGTCCTCGACGCGCTTGCGGATGCCTTGTGGGGTGATGCCGTGCTCGGCGTTGAAGCTTTCCTGCTTGTGCCGGCGCCGCTCGGTCTCATCGATGGCGCGACGCATGGAGTCGGTGACGTAATCGGCGTACAGAATCGCGCGGCCATTGAGGTTGCGGGCGGCGCGGCCGATGGTCTGGATCAGCGAGCGCTCCGAACGCAGAAAGCCTTCCTTGTCGGCGTCGAGCACAGCCACCAGCGACACCTCGGGCATGTCCAGCCCCTCGCGCAACAGATTGATGCCCACCAGCACGTCGAACTCCCCGAGTCGCAGGCCGCGCACCAATTCGACGCGCTCCACAGCGTCGATGTCCGAATGCATGTAGCGCACTCGCACGTTGTGCTCGGCCAGAAAATCGGTCAGGTCTTCGGCCATACGCTTGGTGAGCGTGGTGATGAGCACGCGCTCCCCGGCCTCGGCGCGGAGACGGATTTCCCCCAGCACGTCATCGACCTGGGTGCGCGCCGGGCGCACCTCCACCTGCGGATCGACCAGGCCCGTTGGCCGCACCACCTGCTCGATCACCGCGTCGCTGTGCGCGAGCTCATAGGGGCCAGGGGTCGCAGAGACGAAGATCGTCTGCGGCGCGAGACGCTCGAACTCCTCGAACCGCAGCGGCCGGTTGTCCAGCGCCGAGGGCAGCCGGAAGCCGTATTCGACCAGGTTTTCCTTGCGCGAGCGGTCGCCCTTGTACATGGCGCCGAGCTGGGGAATGGTGACGTGGCTTTCATCGATCACCAACAGTGCATCGGCTGGCAGGTAGTCGAACAGGGTCGGCGGCGGCTCCCCGGGCTTGCGGCCCGAGAGATAGCGCGAGTAGTTCTCGATCCCTGAGCAATAGCCCATCTCAGCGATCATCTCGAGATCGAACTGAGTGCGCTGCTCGAGCCTTTGTGCCTCGAGCAGGCGATTCTGCGCACGCAGCGTCTCGAGGCGCTGTTTGAGATCGATGCGGATCTGATCCACCGCGGCAAGCAGGGTGGCGCGCGGCGTGACGTAATGGGTCTTGGGGAAGATGGTGTAGCGCGACAGCGGCCGGCCCAGCTCGCCGGTGAGCGGATCGAAGCTGCGGATCGATTCGATTTCATCGTCGAACAGCGCCACGCGCACCGCTTCCTGCTCGGATTCGGCCGGAAAGATGTCGATCACATCGCCGCGCACCCGATAGGTCCCGCGCGCGAGTTCCAGCTCGTTGCGGGTGTACTGCAGTTCGGTGAGGCGGCGCAGCAGGGCGCGCTGGTCGATGCGGTCTCCCGGCAGCAGGTGCAGCACCATGCTGAAATAGGCCTCGGGGTCGCCCAGGCCATAGATGGCCGAGACGCTGGCGACGACGATGGCATCGCGCCGCTCCAGCATGGCTTTGGTCGCCGACAGGCGCATCTGCTCGATGTGCTCGTTGATCGAAGCGTCCTTTTCGATATAGGTGTCGGTCGAGGCGACGTAGGCCTCGGGCTGGTAGTAGTCGTAGTAGGAAACGAAATACTCCACCGCGTTGCGTGGAAAAAAGCCCTTCATCTCGCCGTAGAGCTGGGCCGCCAGCGTCTTGTTCGGCGCCAGAATCAAGGTCGGGCGCTGCAGCTGCGCGATGACATGCGCGATGGTGAAGGTCTTGCCCGACCCGGTCACACCGAGCAGGGTCTGCCGCGCCAATCCATCCTTGAGCCCCTGCACCAAGCGCGCGATCGCGGCCGGTTGATCGCCGGCCGGCGCGTAATCGGCATGCACTTCGAAGCGTTGAGTCATTGCGATGGTCCAGAGCGGTATTTAAGATGGGCGGTTGTTTGTGAGCCGGCAGAAGAGGACATCACCTTGGGCATCCGTTTGTCTCAGCGTGTTCAACGCATCAAGCCCTCCCCCACCCTTGCGGTCACCGCCCGCGCCGCAGCGCTCAAGGCCAGCGGCAAGGACGTGATCGGGCTGGGCGCCGGAGAGCCGGATTTCGACACGCCCGAACACATCAAGGCGGCAGCGATGGACGCCATCCAGCGCGGCTTCACCAAGTATACGGCCGTCGACGGCACGGCCAGCCTGAAGCAGGCGATCATCGAAAAATTCGAGCGCGACAACGCGCTGCACTACACGCCCAAGCAGATCCTGGTCTCCTGCGGCGCCAAGCAGAGCTTCTTCAACCTCTGCCTGGCTTTGCTCGATGCCGGGGATGAGGTCATCATCCCCGCGCCCTATTGGGTGTCGTATCCGGACATGGTCCTGATCGCCGATGCCACGCCCGTCATCGTGCCGACCCGCATGGACGCTGGATTCAAGATCACCGCCGAACAGCTCGAGGCGGCGATCACCCCGCGTACGCGGCTTTTGGTCCTCAACAGCCCGTCCAACCCGACCGGCAAGGCCTACAGCCGCGCCGAACTGGAAGCGCTGGGCGAGGTGCTGCGGCGTCATCCGCACGTGCTCATCGCCAGCGACGACATTTATGAAGTCATCTTGTGGACGGGCGAACCCTTCGTCAACATCGCCATGGCCTGTCCCGATCTCGCGGATCGCACGCTGATCATCAACGGCGTTTCCAAGAGCCATGCCATGACCGGCTGGCGCATCGGCTATGCCGCAGGCCCAGTCGATCTGATCCAGGCCATGACCAACGTGCAGTCCCAGAGCACCTCCAACCCGACTTCCATTTCGCAGGTCGCCGCCGAGGCCGCGTTGCGCGGCGATCAGTCCTGCGTCGGCGAGATGGTCCAAGCCTTCCGTCAGCGCCACGACGCGGTAGTGGCCCGGCTCAACGCGCTACCCGGCGTGCGCTGCCTGCCTTCCGACGGCACCTTCTACGCCTTCCCGGATTTTTCAGAGGTTCTCGCGCGACGCGCCGATCTCGGTGACGACATCGCGCTTGGTGAATTCCTGCTCAACGAAGCACTGGTTGCGCTGGTGCCCGGCTCGGCCTTTGGCAGCCCGGGGCACATGCGATTGTCCTACGCCACCAGCCAGGCCTTGCTGGATAAAGCGCTGGATCGACTCGCCCAGGCCCTCGGCTGACACGACGCATCCAATCGACGGGTCGCTGGCTGGCCGGCGGGCCGGCCCGTCGATTGGCAAACCTCCTCGGGAAATCGGATGCAGAGCTTGTCACGTCTCAGACGACTGCCTACCATGAAGCCATGATTGAAGGGCGCTATCTCCAGCATCACCTGCTGATCGCCATGCCGGGCATGAGCGATCCCCATTTTTCCCACACCGTCACCTATTTGTGCGAGCACAATGCCGACGGCGCACTCGGCATCGTCATCAACCGGCCCAGCGATTTGCGGCTCTCTCAACTCATGGCGCAGATGCAACTCCCCGGCCCGGAACAGCCGGAATGGGACAACATCGTCTATCAGGGCGGCCCGGTGAGCGAGGAGCGCGGCTTCGTGCTGCACGAGGAGCCCGGCCCCTGGGAATCGAGCCTGTTCGTATCCGAGCACATGCATGTGACGACCTCACGCGACATCCTGGTGGCCATCGCCCAGGGTCGCGGACCCTCGCGCTATCTGCTCGCCCTCGGCTATGCGGGTTGGGGGGCAGGACAACTGGAACAGGAAATGCGCGACAACGCCTGGCTCGCAGTGCCATCGAACAGCCGGATTCTGTTCGACCTGCCGGCGCCCGAGCGGCTTGCCGCTGCGATCGGCTTGCTGGGCGTCGATTGGCGGCAGATCGGCAGCGAAGCAGGCCATGCGTGAGCGTGGCCGCAGCCTCTGAATATCGCACGCTGATGGGCTTCGATTACGGCGCCCGTCGGGTGGGCATCGCGGTGGGCCAGACGGTAACCGGCAGCGCCTCACCGCTGACCATTTTGCAGCAGCCGGCATCGGCCGAATTCTGGCGCCAGCTCGACCGGCTCATGATGGAATGGCGGCCCGATGCCTTGATCGTCGGTCAGCCCTTGCACGCCGACGGCAGCAGCGGCGCGATCACGCAGGCGGCCGCGGCCTTCGGCGCGCAACTCCAAGCGCGCTACGGTTTGCCGGTGATCGGCGTCGATGAACGCCTGACCTCCTGGGAGGCCGACCAGGTCGCGCGTGAAGTGCCCGCCTCGCGCCGGGATGCCGTCGCCGCCAGCCTGATTCTGATGACCTATCTGGAAGGACGCTCTGCATGATCCTGTGGGACACGCCGCGGGTACACGCCCATATCGACGCATTGGCCAATGCCATCGCCGCCCGTTATGCCGCGACAAACGAACCGCCCCTGCTGGTCGGCATCCACACCGGCGGTGCCTGGCTGGCCCAGGCACTGCACCGCCAATTGCAGGACACCCTTCGCCTCGACGAGCCTGCGGGCACGGTGGATGTGAGCTTCTACCGCGACGATCTGGCGCGCAGCGGGGTGCCGGCGCAAGCCCGGCCCTCGCAAGTCTCGACCTCGGTCGATGGCCGCGAGATCGTGCTCGTGGACGACGTGCTCTATACCGGGCGCACCGTCCGGGCCGCGATGAACGAACTGTTCGATTACGGTCGCCCTGCGGCCATCCGCTTGGCCGTACTGGTCGCCCGCAACGGCCGTCAACTCCCCATCGCGCCGGACTTCCCGGCCGAAATGCTCTCGCTAGAAGTCGGGGAACGCATTAAACTCGCCGGGCCCGATCCGCTGCAACTGCACCTGCTCCGGAGTCCTCCGCCCGCCCATGATGCGACCAACCGCGCCTGATGATGCCCCGCCGCTGCGCCATCTGCTGACCACCGATGGCCTGAGTCGTCCGCAAATCGTTTCCATTCTCGATCTGGCCGAATCCTTCCTGCCGGTCGGGGAGCGCGCAGTCAAGAAAGTGCCCCTGCTGCGCGGCAAAACGGTCGTGAACCTGTTCTTCGAGCCCAGCACGCGCACGCGCATGACCTTCGAACTGGCCGCCAAGCGTCTGTCGGCCGATGTACTGAACCTCGAGGTTGGCACCTCCTCCACCCGCAAGGGTGAAACCTTGCTCGACACGCTGCAGAACCTCGAAGCCATGCAGATGGACATGCTGGTCGTGCGCCATGCCGAAAGCGGCGCCGCGGATTTCTTTGCCCGTCATGCCGCGCCGCACGTCAGCGTGCTCAACGCCGGCGACGGCCGTCACGCGCATCCGACACAAGCCTTGCTGGACATGTTCACCATCCGGCGACACAAGCGCGATTTCACCGAGCTCTCCGTGGCCATCGTCGGTGACGTTGCGCACTCGCGAGTGGCCCGTTCGCAGATTCATGCTTTGCGCATCCTGGGCGTCCCGGACATCCGGGTGGTCGCGCCACGCACCCTGCTGCCCACCGCCATCGAAAGCCTCGGTGTCCGGGTCTTCACAAGACTCGAGCCCGCCCTGCGCGACTGCGATGTCGTGATCGCCCTGCGCTTGCAGCGTGAACGCATGCAGGGCACACAATTGCCGAGCGAAAGCGAATACTTCCGTCATTACGGCCTGAATCCGGCACGGCTCGCTCTGGCGCGACCCGATGCCATCGTGATGCATCCTGGCCCCATCAATCGCAACGTCGAAATCGCCTCGGCGGTGGCCGATGGGCCGCAGTCGGTGATCCTGGAGCAAGTGACCAACGGCATCGCCGTGCGCATGGCGGTCATGGCGCAAGTGCTGGGGCGGGCGCCGGCACGGAGCGACGCTGCATGACGGCGCTCACGATCACCGGCGGACGCATCATCGACCCCGCCAACGCGGTCGATGCGCAACAGGATCTCCACCTGCTGGATGGACGCGTGCTGGCCTTGGGACCGGCGCCGGAGGGCTTCGTACCGGAACAGCGCCTCGACGTGAGCGGCCAATGGGTGCTGCCGGGGCTGATCGATCTGTGCGCCCGCCCCGTCCCCGACCTGCCGCGAGAGCTGCGCGCCGCAGCAGCGGGGGGTGTCACCAGTCTATGCGTGCCGCCGGAGATAAACCCGTGCATCGACACCCCGGCAGTGGCCGAGCGCCTGCTCGAACAGGTCCGGCGCGCGGGCAGCGCACGGGTGCATCCCATCGGCGCGCTGACCCGCGCGCTCGCCGGTGAACAGCTCGCCGAGCTGGCCGCACTGCAGGAAGCCGGCTGCGTGGCCGTGAGTCCCGGCGCCGACACCATCGCCGACAGCAGGACGCTGCGCCAAGCCTTGGCCTACGCCGCGAGCCATGATCTCTTGGTCATGCTCAGCCCGCGCGATCCCTGGCTGCACCGCCACGGCTGCGCCCATGAAGGCGCCACCAGCACCCGGCTCGGGCTGCCCGCCATTCCCGGCATCGCCGAATCCATTGGTCTGGCCCGCGATTTGGCACTGGTGGAACTCACGGGCGTCCGCGCCCATTTCTGCCGCATTTCCAGCGCGCTGTCCCTGCCCCTGCTGCAGCAGGCCCGCGCACACGGTCTGCCGGTGACGGCCGATGTCGCCGTCCATCACCTGCATCTGTGCGATACCGATCTCGCCGCATTCGACACCTTGTGTCGGGTGGATCCGCCGCTGCGCGGCGCTGCCGACCGCGATGCACTGCGCGAGGCGATCGACCAACGCACGATCGATGCCCTCTGCAGCGATCATCACCCCCTTGGGGCCGATGCCAAGCGCATGCCCTTCCCCCAGGCCGCGCCCGGCATGGCCGGCGTGGAAACCTTGCTGCCGCTCAGTCTCGCGGCAGTCCGGGACGGCCGGATGTCGCTCGAACGGGCCATTGCCAGTCTCACCATCGAACCTGCGCAGATCCTGGGTTTGCCGCTGGGCACGCTGGCGCCCGGTGCGGCAGCCGATCTGTGCATCGTCGATCCCGAGCAGTGCTGGACCCCAGATGCCACGACCCTGATCAGCGGTGGTCACAACACCCCGTTCCTGGGCCGCAGCCTGCGCGGGCGGGTCACCCACACCCTGCTCGGCGGCCGGATCGTCCATCAACTCGACGCGCACACGAGGCAGGCGCCATGACGGCATCCCATCGCGGCACCATCTTCATGGAGGAGGCGCGCATCCTCGCGCATCACTCCCCCGCCGCCGAACAATGGTTGCTCACGCTGGAGGCGCCCGAGTGCGCGCGCCGCGCCCTGCCGGGCCAGTTCGTGCACCTGCAGTGTGATCCCGCCTTGCCCATGCGCCGCCCGCTGTCCTTGCTGCGTGTGAACCGCGATCAGGGTTGGGTCGAAATGCTCTACAAAGTGGTCGGCCACGGCACACGCCTGCTCGCGCAGCGCGCCGTCGGTCAGACCTTGAGCCTGATGGGCCCCATCGGCCAGCCCTTCCGGCCCGATCCCGAGCGCCGGCATGTGTTGCTGCTGGGCGGCGGCATCGGCATGCCACCGATGATTTTCCTCGCCGATCATCTGCGCCGCGAGACCGGCTGGCGGCCCATGGTCTTTCTGGGCTCCGAACTGCCCTTCCCGTTTCCGACCCGGCCCTCGCGGCTGCTCATCCCCGGCCTGCCGCCCGACGCCATCGGCACGCTGAGCCTGCTGGAGGACTGGGGGATTCCCTGTCGGCTGAGCAGCGCGCAGGGTCAGCCCGGCTGCCATGCGGGCTATGTCACGGATCTGGCGCGGCACTACCTCGAAACCCTCGAGGTGCCGGAACGCCGCCACGTGGCGATCCATGCCTGCGGACCAGATCCCATGCTGCGCGCCGTGGCGCAACTGGCGCGCGCGTTCGACGTGCCGGCGCAGGTGTCGCTGGAGGAATACATGGCCTGCGCGGTGGGCGGATGCGCCGGCTGCGTGGTGCCCGTGCACACGCCGCAGGGCGTGGCCATGAAGCGTGTCTGTGTCGACGGTCCCGTCTTCCCCGCCGAGGCCGTGTATCCAGTTGGATGATAGAGACGCCTGCTCAACCGCTGCCGGCAGGCATTCGAGCGTCAAGCATGGGTGATTGCTGGATTTGCGCCCTCCTCGTAAGGCCGCAACATCACCCCGCCAGGCACATGCCTGGCTATCAATCCATGCGTATCCACCGGCATCCTGCCAGCCAGCGGCTACCCCGAAAGGTTTCGCCACCGTCCGGAACGGCTTAACATTCAGGCCCGCTGGACGGCACCTTTGGTCGCCATGATCTCGATGATCGGATTCAGTCAGACCAGAACTTGAAAAAAGCCAAACCAACGAATCACTTGGGGACGAAAAATGGACGTCATGAAATCGAAAACCTTGCTTCCGGCGTTGGTGCTGGGCGGCCTGATCACCGCACCCGCTGCAATGGCCACCGAAAGGGCTGACCTGTTCGGCGTAGGCTTGAGCATGACGTTGGGTGAAGACGACCGCGACGACAAGGTGGCCTTGAGCGGTCGTTACTGGCTCAGCGAACAAACCGGTGTGCAGGGCTCGGTCTACTATCGGGACGATTCGGAATGGTGGTACGAAGCTACGACCTATGAGCTTGCCGTGAAGGGAATCTTCGCGCCGGTCGTTCGCGAGCACAGCAGGTTGATGCTTTCTCTGGAGGCCGGCTACGCCAATGTCGATCTGGAATACGACAGCAAATGGGGCAAACAGGATCGGAACGCCGATGGCTGGTTCGTCTATCCGGCCATCGGCGCCGAGTTCACGCTGAGCAGCCTGCCGCAGTTGGGGCTGAACATCGAGATCGGCTACAAGTACACGAAGTTCGACCGCACCATCGAGTATGACAACAACTCGCTCAGCTATAGCGATTCCGGCACCGAAAACCAAGGGATACTGGGCGCGGTGGGTGTCATCTACTACTTCTGAGCATCGCCCATGTCACACGGCGTTCACAGACAGGGCTCTGGGGGCTGTTTTTGAGCGCCGCGACGCCGATGCGGAACTTGCAGCGGATGGGGCAACTACGAAGGGCTGGTTCACTTGCTCGAAAGTGGCAGAACACGTAGCCGGATCCGCTATACCGGCGTCACCGCTCCCAAGCTCTGAGCCGGCTGCCGCGCAGCGGCCGTACGGCAAATCCGCCCGTCAACCGCCGGCCAGCTGGCGCAAGGCATCACCGAGGCCGGAGATTCGCTGCTGGCGGCGCGCCAAGGCCGGCACCCAGCACTCGGCCGCGCCGATGATGTGCAGGCGCCGTCGTGCGCGGGTGATGCCGGTATAGAGCAGGTTGCGGGTCAACAGGGGCGAATCTTCCTCTGGCAACACCAGCAGCACGGTGTCGAATTCCGACCCCTGGGTCTTGTGGATCGTCATGGCAAACGCCGTTTCCCATGCGCCCAATCGAGCCGGAGAGACGGCATACACGACGCCGTCACCGCGCCGGAAAACCGCCTGCAGACGCCCCTTGCGGTCCGGCAGCACGAGCCCGACATCCCCATTGGCCAGTCGCACGCCCGGATCGTTGCGCGTCACCAGCACCGGCCGGCCCGCCGTCCAGATCCCCTCGCCGCGCAGTGCGCCACGACGACGCAGCGCCGCTTCGATGCGCGCGTTGAGCCCCTCGACGCCCAGCGATCCCGAGCGGGGCGCGCACAACACGCGAAACTGCTCGAAGCAGGCGAGCACCTCCTCCGCGGGCACCCCACGCGTCAGCGCCTCGAGATAAGACGCATAACCCGCCAGCGCACGCGCAATCAGCTCCGCCTCTGGACCGGCGGTGACTTCCGGCTGCCCTTCCCCCGCCACCAGTCGCTGAGCGCGCGCGGCATCGCCGGCATTGACCGCTGCCGCCAGCGCCGCAAGGCCAGGGCTGTCACCGAAGCGGTGGTTGTGAGTGAGGTGGACGCGATGATCTCGCAGCGGATTGCCGCCGGGCACCGTGGCGGTCGGGATCGCCCGACCCGTCCAGGCACTGAGCCGTGCGGCCTGCTCCGGCGAAAACCCCGTCGCGTCCTCGCACAGATCGCCCAGCACGGCGCCTGCTCCGACGGAGGCGAGCTGATCCGGATCACCGAGCAGGATGAGCCGCGCAGTTTCCGGCAGCGCTTCGATCAGTCGTGTCATCAGCGCCAAATCGACCATCGAGGCCTCGTCGAGCACCAGCACATCGACCGGCAGCGGATGATCTGCGTGGAAGCGCGGCAGATGGCTGGCACCCGGACGGATGCCGAGCAGCCGATGCAACGTAGTAGCCTGGACTGGCAGATCGAGGCGCCAATCTTCCGGCAGACGTGCCAAGGCAGCTCCCAGCGCCTCCTGCATCCGCGCGGCCGCCTTGCCCGTCGGCGCGGCCAGTGCGACGCGCTGATCCGGCTTGAGGTGCAACAGCAGCGCCAGCATCCGCGCCAGCGCTGTCGTCTTGCCCGTGCCCGGCCCACCGGTGAGCAGCGTGACGCGCCCCGTGGCGGCGAGCACGGCAGCAAGCGCCTGCTGCGAGGCGGCTGCCTCACTCCCCGGAAACAGCGCGCGCAGGGTGCGCTGTACGGGTTCCTGATCGGCGATCGGCGCCCACCCGAGCCGTGCACACAAGGCGCGTGCCAGCCGCTGTTCGAGATCCCAGTAGCGGTAGCCGTACAAGCGCCCTGCCGCATCCAGGACCAGGGGCCGAATCTCGCCGGGTGCGCCCACGGGGCCGGCCTCACTCAGCAATGCGCGCCATCCGGCCTCATCGGTGGGCAGCGCGAATTCAGGCAGGGCTGCTGCGCGAGCTTCCTCGACGAGCCCCGCGAGATCAATGCAGACCGCGCCACGCTGGATCTGCCGGCTGAGCGAGGCAATCGCCCACAGCGCGGCGGGCGCCAATGCGGCGTCCTGACGCGC
>DATLZY010000087.1:0-8364 GCA_035573755.1 Candidatus Acidiferrales bacterium | reverse complement strand
CTGCTAGAAGGCGCGCTTGGCGAGGATGTCGCCCCAGGACTGCAGCGGCCCGAGGGGATAGCGGGCTATGTCACGCTCGCTGATGCGCGGTTGTCCGCCCATCAGGGTGTAGACCACATCATCGTCGACGAACAGAATCAGGGCGTTGAAGGTCCAGCCCGTCGAATCGGTGGTGCGCACGAAGCTGAAGGCATCGAGCCAGAAATTTCCCACGCGTCGGCGCTTCACCTGTCGTGCCACGACCGAATAGCCGCTACAGCGCTTGCCGGCCCTGAAGCAATCCGCCAATCCCGGGTCGAGAGCATCGGCCGTGACCGTGGTGCCGAGGGCGAAGCGCTGCGAAATGTCGGCGAAGCTGAGCAGCGTGATCGCGGGATTCCGCCCGGGCTCGAGTCCCTGGGCATGCAACTCGGCGCGTGTGGTTCGGTAGGGCTCGATGCGTTCGATGGCCTGGCGTGCCTGGTCGAAGTCAGTCCAGGAGTCGCGTACCTCGCTCGAGCTGCGTGGCAACAGGGACTGGCATCCGCTCAAGCACGCGGCGATCAAAGCGACGATGCAACAGATTCGCCCCGGGTAGTGCGTCGGCGGATCGTTTCTGGCGACAGCGGCGCAGGTCGTGTTCACGGCCACCTCGTCGGACAAGCTCGGTGTGCGCCGTCATCGAGCCGGAGATGAGCGGCTTGGATCGGATATCGGCGCGGCGACGGTGCCACTGATGCCCGTGACAGCCCGTGCGCCCCGTCGGGCACATGGCATGATAAGACACATCCGGCGCTGTTCGGGCATGCGGCCGTCAGGGCAAGGATGGCGCGGCATCGCGGATCTGGACGCCGAGATCGGGATGGTCGGTGAAGAAACCATCGATTCCAAGATCAAGAAAAGCTGTGAGTTCGGCGGACAGATCGCCGCGTGCGGCGGGATCATCGCCGCGCCGCTGATTCAGCGGTAAGAAGCCGTTTTCAGCGCGAAAGGTGTAGGGATGTACCTCCAGTCCTGCGTGGTGGGCATCGACCACGAACGCTGTGGCGCAGCCGGGATCGAGCCGCCCATTGGCATCGCGCGGAATCAGCAGGGATTTGTCCGGCCCGACGCCGTCGGCGTAGGCGGCAATGTCCTTGAGTCCGGCCGAGGTGGCCATCCGCGCATAGGTGAGCCCGTTTCCTGCAGCGGCCATATCAAAGGGCTGGCCTTGGGGCGCCAGCAGCTGGATCAGCGGGATGCGGGTCAGCCGGCGCAGGTGCTGCAGGTTCGCGACCTCGAAGGACTGGATATACACCTTTCCGCGATCCACGAGGCCGTGCGCGTGCAGGGTCTGCACCAGGCGTTCCTCCATCGGCAGGTCGCGCTCGCGAAAATGCGTGGGATGCTTGGTTTCGGGATAGAGGCCGATCGGGCGTCCGACCACCCTTTCCAGCGCCTCGCGCAAGGCCAGAATCTCCTCCAGCGTCGGTATCTGGAATTGGCCGTCGAAGCGCGCATTGGCTGGCCGAAGTTGCGGCAGCCGTTCCACGACCCGCAGCGTCCGGATCTCGGCGAGCGTGAAATCCTCGCTGAACCATCCGGTCAGGTGCCGGCCGTCGACCGCGCGCGTGGTGCGCCTGCTGGCGAATTCGGGGCGCTGGGCCACGTCGGTGGTCTCATCGAGGCGGTTGTCATGGCGGGCGATGAGCCGGCCGTCACGCGTCATGACGAGATCGGGTTCGATGAAGTCCGCGCCCTGGAAAACAGCGGTGGCGTAGGCGGCCAGGGTGTGCTCGGGCAGGTAACCGCTGGCGCCGCGGTGGGCGATGACGATCGGCTTCGTCGGTTGAGGTCCGGCCGTCACGCTCAGGCCGATGCTGCTGCGCTTCCGACAGCCGCCGGCAGGATGTCCGGGTAGAAACGGGCCACCGGGTAACTGGCATGAGCCAGCCGCGCGCGGCAAAAAGCAAGGATGCGCTCGCGTTCGGCCTGCTTGGCATCCTTGTAGCGGTCCAGAGCGCCTGACTGCATGTAGCGGATGTTTTCGGGCGTGGACACGCTGAACAGATTGGGCGCGAACATCTCGAATTCCTCCTCGTGTTCGCGCATGTAGTCGAAGCTGGCCTTGTGCACGATTTTGGCGAGTTGCGCCTCGGTCAGCGGCACGTCGAGGAACGCGGCGACCTGGCGGATGCCGCTGGCCAGATCACGTTTCAGATCCTCGTAATGCACGAACAGCACGTTGTCGTGTTGTTGGCTGCGTTGCCACCAACTCTCCACGTGGTCGGGCCAGGACATCCACCACATGTCGTCGCTGCAGAACCAGTCGAGCATGTCGGCGCGCGTCGGTGTCAGCGGACCCATGCCCTTGTAGATGAAGTCCACACAGCTGGCGAAACAACTCACTGGATGGCGGGTGACATAGATGTACTTGGCAACGTCAGAATGGGGAATGAGCTGGGCCGGCATGTGCGTCTTGATGATGCGGTTGCGGCGCGGGCCGATGCGCGGGGCGCGCTCCATGGGCACGCTGGAGGTCGGGCTGGTCTCGATCCAGGGGCTCACGGCGTACATGTGGCGATAGCCGGTGTCGGACAGATCACCCTCGCCGCCGTGCAGGATTTCGAAGACGATCTGCTGCATCCAGGTCGTGCCGCATTTCATTTGCGTGGCGATGAAGATGTCGGCTGCCTCGGGGTGGTAGTGCACCGTGCGTGCGTAGGATCGCTTGCTGCTCATCATCACGGGGCCGGTCACCCGGCCATAGCGCATGACCGGCACATGCTTGAGGCGCTTGACGCGCGCGATGGCCTCGAAAATCGGACGCACGTAGCGGGCATGCCATTTGAGCCGCTCGACGAAGCGGCGCCGCTCGGCCAGTGTACAGCCGAAATAGCGATCACCGCGGCGCTGGGTTTCCACCCAGATCAGGAGTCCCGCGAGGTAGAGCAGCCCACCACCCAGTAGCCAGGCCAGCAGATGAAGGAGGGTTTTCATGATGAAACTTCCATGCATGAAAGCGCGGGCGTCCTGACCGCGCTCGCACTGCCGCCTCAATCGGCGATCAGTCGTCGGGGAACGAGTTTAAGCGCTGCTCAGTCGATTTTCATCACAGAAACCGCCGCAGCAGGGAGCGGCGGCGCGGCGCCGTCTTGGCGCGCGGGTTCTCGCCGGATACCAACTGATAGGCGCCCCAACCCAGCGCAGCGAGCCGCAGCACAGGATGCCGCTTGATGAGTTGCGGCAAGATGAGCCCGGCTGCCCCGAGCAGGAGCGGATGGATGCGGGGCCCGGTTTCCTGTTCAGGGTCGGTGCCGCCGAGGCCGATCTTGCGGGCGAGCCATCCGCGGCCCGGAAGAGCGCCCGTCACGCGGCTGCCTTGGGTGTGCAGCCGGCCGCGTTGACGCTCGGCGCGACGAACCAAGCGCGCTTTTTCCGTTTCAATCATCTGACGCCGGGAACCGCGTGTCGTACTCACTTTTGAGGTTCTCCAAGTCATCCAGCAATACTTCCCGTGTGGCCGGCAGAAACTGCCGACTGGCCTTCAGCGCGAAAATGAGCCCTGTCCCGCAGATCAGCAGCATCACGGCAAAGAAGCCTGCCATCGACCAAGCGGCCGTTTCCCGGCAGGTGTCCCAGCATTGAACGAGGACGGCCACCACCAGGGTCTGCAGCGCGAACCAGGCGCTGATGGCGCTGCCGACGGCAAAAAGCAGCATCCACTTGAGCCCGCCGCGCCATTGGGCGAATTCCAGTCGCGCCAGATCCAGACGCGTCAGAGCGGTCTCGACGGCCAGCGCCAGCAGGCGGCGCAATTCAATGCCAAGAGAGGCGGCGGGCATCGGGCGTATCCTTGTTTCTTGTCTCGACCCTGTCGAAGCCTAACGAATCAGGATGAGTTTTTCATGCTGGAGATCGCCCACAGCGCCAGCGCAGCCACGCCGATCACCTGCAGCGGGTGGGCGCGCACATACCGCGATGCATGGCTGCGGTTCCAGTCATCGGGGAGGATGTCCCGCAGCTCATTCCACTGCACGCGTTTCATCCCACCCACGACTTTCTCTCTCAGCGATTGGAGACGATCCAAGGCCATGGCTTCCAGATCGTCGAACAGATCATTGATCGCGTCGAAATTGTGATCGCGAGCGGCGCGGCGTGCCGCGTATCGAGCCCGTTCGGTTGTCGACCTGCGATTGAAGAACATCATTCCCTCTCCTCTGTAAGACCGACAATGATGATGCACACGATGAAATGGACTGACGGATGTACCTGAAGTTCCGCTGTCACCCCTTCAAGACGGTCGATGGTCGCGGCAACCTCCGCTTTCGTTACGGCGCCGGGTTGGGGTGTGCCCGGTGAATGGCCTCGATGTCGGCGAGCAGATCCGGCGTGAGTGTCATTCTCTCGGCGGCAAGATTGTGGCTGAGTTGTTCCCTCGTCGTCGCGCCGACCAGGACACTGCTCACGAACGGCCGCGACAGGATGAAGGCGAGTGCCATATGTGCGGGATCGAGGCCATGGCGTTGTGCCAGCGCTACGTAGGCGGCGGTTGCTGCCTCGGCTTGGGGATTCGTGTAACGGCTGAAGCGATCAAACAGGGTCAGGCGACCGGTAGCCGGTCGCGCGCCGCCCAGGTATTTGCCGCTCAGGACGCCGAAAGCCAGCGGCGAATATGCCAGGAGCGGCACATGCTCACGGTGGGCGATTTCGGCAAGTCCGATCTCGAAGCTGCGGTTGAGCAGGTTGTAGGGGTTCTGGATGCTCGCGATGCGAGGCAGCCCTAAGTGCTCGGACAACGCCAGATAGCGCATCACGCCCCACGGTGTTTCGTTGGATACGCCGACCTGCCGGATCTTGCCAGCGCGCACCAGGTCATCCAGCGTCGCGAGCGTTTCGAGCAGCGGCGTCTCGTCGGGCTGCTCGCGGTGTTCATAGCCGAGACGGCCGAAGAAGTTGGTTGCGCGGTCGGGCCAGTGCAACTGGTAGAGGTCGATGTAGTCCGTTTGCAGTCGGCGCAGGCTGGTCTCGAGCGCAGCGGTGATCTGGCGGCGCGTCAGGCGAGTCTGCCCGTCGCGGATCCAGGGTAGCCAGTCGGCGCGGCCGACGACCTTGGTGGCGATGATGAGATCGGTGCGCCTTGCGGTGTTGCGGGCCAGCCAGTTGCCGAGAATGGTTTCGGTATGTCCCTGGGTCGCGGCGCGCGGCGGGACCGGATACATCTCGGCCGTGTCGATCAGGTTCACGCCGGCCGCAAGCGCCTGCTCGATCTGGGCGTGGGCCTCGGCCTCGCTGTTCTGCTCGCCCCAGGTCATGGTGCCGAGGCCGATGGCGCTGACCGACAGGCCGCTACGGCCGAGGGCGCGATAGTCCATATTCAGCTCCTACGATCAGGGTAGTTGCGGTGGCGCTGCTTTCTTGCGGCTGCGGCGGCGAGCGTTGTCCCGGTTGCGCATCAATTGTTCCAGGATGGGCATGAGGATGATTTCCATCGTCATACCCATCTTCCCACCGGGCACGACGATGGTGTTGCGCCGCGACATGAAGGAACCCTGCACCATGGTCAGCATCTCGGGAAAATGCACGGGCCATTTGCGCGGATTCTTGAAGCGGATCACCACGAAGCTTTCGTCCGGAGTCGGGATGTCGCGGGCGATGAAGGGGTTGGAGGTGTCGACGGTCGGTACGCGCTGAAAGTTGATGTCGGTCTGCGAAAATTGTGGGACTATGTAGTGCACGTAATCGTGCATGCGGCGCAGGATGGTCTCCTTCACGCGCTCGGCGCTGTAGCCGCGTTCGTTGGTATCGCGGTGGATCTTCTGGATCCATTCGAGGTTGATGGTCGGCACCAGGCCGATCAACAGATCGACGTGCTGGGCGATGTTGATCCGATCAGTGACGAGCCCCCCGTGCAAGCCCTCGTAGAGCAGCAGATCGGTGTCCGGCGGCAAGGGTGTCCAAGGCGTGAAGGTCCCGGCCTTCTGGCCGAAGGCGCTGGCCTCGGCGTCGGTATGCAGGTAACGGCGTGATTCTCCCTGGCCCGTGGCGCCATAGCTGCGGAACAGCTCCTCGAGCTTGTCGAACAGATTGGCTGAGGGGCCGAAATGACTGAAGCGCTCGCCGCGTACGCTAGCCCGATGCAGCTGCTGCGCCATGGTCTCGCGGTCGTAGGCGTGAAAACTGTCACCCTCGACGATGGCCGCGCGCAGGTTCATGCGCGTGAACATGTGCTCGAAGGCAATGCGGGCGGTGCTGGTGCCGGCACCGGAGGAGCCGGTGACCGCAATGATCGGGTGCAGTTTCGACATTGGTTATCCCCCCGCCTGTTCGTGCGCAGCGCATTCGCTGCCATCTGCCGCACGGCGCCAGCACAGATCCCACACGCCGTGTCCCAGGCGCTGCCCCCGCTGCTCGAATCGGGTCAAGGGCCGCTCGGATGGACGTGGGATATACGGACCATCACTGCTGGTGTTGATCAGTTCCGGCTGGCCGGCCAGAACGTCAGCCATCTGTAATGCATAGTCCTCCCAGTCGGTGGCCAAGTGCAAGAATCCGCCAGGCTTGAGTTGGCGCGTGAGCAGCGCAACGAACGCAGGCTGGATGAGGCGGCGTTTCTGATGGCGTTTCTTGGGCCAGGGATCGGGAAAAAATACATGGATGCGGTCGATCTGGCCTGGGCGCAGGCGGGTCGCGAGAAACGGCACGGCATCGTCAGCATGCACGCGCACATGCGTGAGCGCTTCTTTTTCGATGGCGTTGAGCAAGCGCCCGACGCCGGGCTGATGGACCTCGATGCCGAGCGCGTTCCAGTCCGGATGCGCACGCGCAAATGCGGCCAGCGCCTCGCCGGTGCCGAAACCGATCTCCAGCAGCGTTGGCGCCTCGCGGCCGAACAGGGCCGCGAGGTCGACCTGCTCCGGTTCGGCCGGTACGCCATAGCGGTCCATCAAGCTTGCAAAGGCGCGCTCCTGCGCCGGCGTGATGCGACCCTGACGGCGCACGAAGCTGCGCACCGGACGGTGGATGGGCTGCATGCGCGGATCTTCAGGGACGGCCGACGAACAGCCCATCGACGGGCGAGGAGGCACTGGCGAAGCGCTTGCGCGCGATGCGGCCGGCGAGGAAGGCTTCGCGCCCGGCCTCGACGGCCAGCGCCATGGCACGCGCCATGCGCACCGGCTCGCGCGCGCCGGCGATGGCGGTATTCATCAGCACACCGTCGCAGCCCAGTTCCATGGCGAAGGCGGCATCCGACGCCGTCCCCACCCCGGCATCGACCAGCACCGGCACTTTCGCCTGCTCCACGATGGTCAGGATGTTCCATGGATTGACGATGCCCATTCCCGAGCCGATCAGCGAGCCCAGCGGCATGATGGCGATGCAGCCCATGGCCTCCAGCTCGCGCGCCACGATGGGGTCGTCGCTCGTGTAGACCATCACCTCGAAGCCGTCGCGGATCAGGATCTCGGCGGCTTTCAGCGTCGCGCGCACGTCGGGATAAAGCGTTTTTTCATCGCCCAGGACTTCCAACTTCACCAGCCGGTGACCGTCCAGCAGTTCGCGTGCCAGCCGGCAGGTGCGCACCGCGCTGTCGGCGTCGAAGCAGCCTGCGGTGTTGGGCAGCAGGGTGTAACGCTCCGGCGGAATCGCTTCGAGCAGGTTGGGCGCCTTGGGGTCCTGGCCGAGATTCACGCGTCGCACCGCGAGCGTGACGATTTCCGCGCCGCTCGCCGCCACGGCCTGCGCGGTTTCGACCAGATCGCGATACTTACCCGTGCCCACCAGCAGCCGCGAGCGGTAGGTGCGGCCCGCCAGCGTCAGCGGCCGGTCCACGGGCGGGGTGAGGTCGGTCGAGGTCATATGGGTTTCTCCATCGGTCAGGCCGCGCCGCCGCCGATGGCATGCACGACTTCTAGCCGGTCGCCTGCCTGGAGGCGGACGTCGGTGTAGGCGCTGCGCGGAACGATCTCGCCGTTGTATTCCACGGCGATGCGCCGCTCGAGCAGACCCTCGCGCGCCAGCAGATCGGCCAGCGTGAGGCCAGGCGCGAGCGCGGTTGGCACGCCGTTGAGTTCGATCGATATCGTGTCGGTCACTGCGGCCCCGTATCGCCAGCCAAAAGCGGAGCCGGTGATTTTACCGCAAGGCCTGCCCGATATTGCCGCGATCATGCCTGCTGCTGCATAAGTTCAGAAAACTTTGGCACTCCTTTGGAGAGGGAGGAGTGCCATGCAAGTTCAACACATGGGATACCGCATCCGGGGGTGAACCGCCCCGAGTTTCTCGGAGGCTGTTTGGTTTGAGTCAAGCCGCTTTGGCTTGACCGGCTTGTTGTCGATAGTAAGCTGCTTCGGCTTCCGCTGGCGGGACATTCCCGATCAACCCCAGCAACCGCTTGTGGCTGTA
>DATLZY010000086.1:0-34400 GCA_035573755.1 Candidatus Acidiferrales bacterium | reverse complement strand
ACCCGAGCGGACCTGCCGAACAGCCTCCTGCTTGAACTCTCGCGTGTACTGCGCACGCACCTGCTTGTCACTCATCTCTGAACTCCTTGTCGGTATTTTCAACAAGGGTTAAGAACTCCAGTTTTCAGGGGCAACCTCAGCAGATCGTTGCAGCATCCCGAACATCGAGGTGAACGCTCGGCACCGATGGCCGTCAGAGTCGGGGTGGATTTCGGAAGCGCTTTCACGAAAGTGGCGATTCGCGCAGGTGTCGATCTGGTGCCCATCGAATGGACCGCTGTTACGGGAGACGATTCAGAAACGGGGCGCTACGTGGTCCCCGGTTTCGTCGCTCGTGCGCCGAATGGTGAGTTCTGCTGGCGGCGTCTCACCAATGCCGATGTTCGATCGAATCTCAAACTCCCGATCATGGACGAAGCCCAGGGAGATCAGTGCCCGGTTGAGACGGTGGCGTATCTAGCGTTGGTCATTCGCTACGCGAGGGCGTTCTTGTACCGGAACGCGGAAATTGGACGCAAGCTCGTGGGGCGTTCGCTGCGCTGGGAGCTGAACATCGGCTGCCCCACCAAGCCACATGAGAATCCAAGGGTCGTCGACTTATTCCGGCGCATCGCCCGAACTGCGTGGCTGTTGGCGGCAGAAGATCGGCTCGTAGAGCAGGACGTCCTGGCTGCATGGTCTTTGGCCGATTCTGCAATAGACCTCGAAGCAGAACCGGGTGTCGTGCCGGAGTTCGTCGCCCAAATCGCGGGATATCTGGGGTCGCCGCAGGTGAAGGAAGGTCTGCACGCGCTGATCGACGTCGGTGCGGCTACCCTCGACGTGGCGACGTTCAACGTCGTCTTGCGAAACGATCGGGCATTTCCACCACGCATCCCCATCTTCTTTCCGGAGGTTTGTCGCCTCGGAACACACTATCTACGCCACAACCGTCATTCCAGGCTCGGCCTTGATCCTTCGTGGAACGATGCAGCACCCGTCGAATCGTCCGATGACTTCGCACGACGGAATGAAAAATCCTTGGACGCGGTCATGGCAGCCGACGATGAATTCTTGAAACAAGTCGTCCGCTGCATCGTCGGCGTCATCGATGGAACCCGCACCAACGCACGGGGAGATCCGCGCAGTGCGGCTTGGCAAGAAGGCTTGCCGGTATTCGTCACCGGCGGTGGAGCGAATTACGTCCTATATCGCCAAGCCATCGAGAGGGTGCAAAAAGTAATGAGATTGCGAGTGGAGCAGCGACCGGGCTCCTCGAGACATTTCCGACTCATCGAATTGAACCCAACTTCCGGCAATGCACGACATATCGGGGCGGGCGACAGGCTGACCGTGGCACTCGGGCTGACGGAGGA
Organism: Candidatus Acidiferrales bacterium; assembly: GCA_035573755.1. Taxonomy (GTDB): domain Bacteria; phylum Pseudomonadota; class Gammaproteobacteria; order UBA5335; family UBA5335; genus Macondimonas. The sequence continues at coordinate 33,045 of DATLZY010000086.1, read as the reverse complement.
CGCCGGAAACATCGCTCGCGTCGTCCCACACCGGGACATCGAGCCGATCACATATCATAAGCGGAAGCGTCACGATCACACGGATCTGTATGGAGACTGAAAGGATCGACATGGCTTGCGGGTCCCCGTGTTGCTGTCCTGTTGTGACTGAACGAAAAAGGCTACCTGGGTCGCGTCACCGACCGGCACCCTCCGTAAGAGGGGGCTGACCAGCGCTGCAGCCCATGCGCAGGCAACACGCGGCGCACAGCGGTCGCACCCGGCAGGCGGTCTTGGCGTGGCGGACGATGAGGGCGTGCAGTTCGTTGTAGTCGCGCGCGGGATTGTCGGTGTGAAGCTCCGATTCGACGAGCCGGCGCAGTGCCTCGTAGGACTCCTTGCCGGTGATGAGGCCCAGGCGGGAGAAGATGCGGCGGGTGTAGGCGTCGATGACGAACACGGGCCGGCCCAAGGCATAGAGCAGGATGCTGTCGGCGGTTTCGGGTCCCACGCCGTGAACGGCGAGCAACTCGGTGCGCAGTGCATCCGTGGAGCGATCGGTCAGCCCGGCGAGATCACCGCTGGCGATGAGCCAGGCGCACAGGGCCTGCAGCCGCCGCGCCTTGACGCGGGGATAGCCTGCCGGGCGGATGTGCTCGGCCAGCGTCTCGACCGGGAGATCCAGCAAGGGCGCGGGGCGGAGCAGGTCGGCCGCGCGCAGTCTTTCGATCGCGCGCTCGACCTGGATCCAGGTGGTGTTCTGGGTGAGCAGAGCGCCGACCATGACCTCGAACGGCGTCTTGGCCGGCCACCAGCCCTGCGCCCCATAGGCCGCCAAGAGACGCGTAAAGAGATCATTCATCGACGGGACGCACGTCCCCGGCGTGGCGCGAAGGCGGTGCGCGGCGGCTTACCGGCGCCGGCCCGGCCCGGCCGGATGCGAGCGGATTCCGGTGGCACCCCGGGCAGGTCGAGGCCGGCGGCCTGGTACAGCGGCGCGAACTGGTCCGCGTTGAGTTCCACGCTCTGGCCGCGCCGCAGCCCGGGCGGCAGTGCGATGGGGCCGTAGCCCACGCGGATCAGCCGGCTCACCATGACGCCCTGGGATTCCCACAGCCGCCGCACCTCGCGGTTGCGCCCCTCGGCCAGGGTCACGCGATACCAATGATTGGCACCGTCGCCGCCCTCGTCGGTGAGGCTGGTGAAGGCGGCCGGGCCGTCTTCCAGTTGGACGCCCTGCTGCAACCGCGTGAGCACGGCGTCGCTGACCTTGCCGAGCACGCGCACGGCATAGCTGCGCTGGATCTGCTGGCTCGGGTGCATGAGGCGGTTGGCCAGCGCGCCGTCGGTGGTGAAGAGCAACAGCCCGCTGGTGTTCACGTCGAGCCGGCCGACGGCGATCCAGCGCGCGCCCTTCAGGTGCGGCAGACTATGGAAGACGGTCGGGCGCCCTTCTGGATCGTGGCGTGTGGTGACCTCGCCTTCGGGCTTGTGATAGACGAGCACGCGCGGCGCCGCTGCCACTTTCAGCGCGATGGGGCGACCGTCGAGCGTGACCTGTTCCCGGCCGGTGAGCCGCTGGCCGAGCGTGGCGATCGTCCCGTTGACGCGAATGCGGCCCTCGCTGATCCAGCTCTCGATGGCGCGGCGCGAACCCAGTCCCGCCCCAGCCAGCCATTTCTGGATACGCTCGGCCGGCTGGGCCACGGGCGAGGATTCAGCGTTGCGGGTCTGCCGCGGGCGGGTGGGTCTCATGGGTTGTCTCCGTGGAAGAGGGTGCGGCGGCCGGATCGACCTCCGCTGCGGCGGGCAGCGGCGGCAGCTCGGCCAGCTCGCGCAGGTTCAGATCGGCCAGAAAGGTAGGCGTGGTGCCATAGAGTACCGGACGGCCGGGCCGTTCGAGGCGGCCCACCTCGCGGATCCAGCCGCGCTCGATGAGGGTGCGCAGGACGTTGGTGCCGACGGCGACGCCGCGCACGGCCTCGATTTCGGCGCGCGTGATCGGTTGACGATAGGCGATCAGGGCCAGGGTTTCCATCACCGCGCGGGAATAGCGCGCCGGCCGTTCGGGTTGCAGACGCTGTACATGCGCCGCATAGGCCGCGCGCACCTGCAGTCGCCAGCCACCGGCCACCTGCACCAGTTCCAGCGCGCTGCCGGCGTAGCGCTGCGCCAGATGCTCCAGCGCAGCCTCGAGCTCTGCGGCACTCAAGGGCTCGGGGGTGAACAGGCTCGCCAGCCGTGCCGCGGCAACCGGTTCGCCGGCCGCAGCGAGCGCCGCCTCCAGGATGCGTGCCCGCTCGGCGCGGGCGTCCTCCAGACTCATGGCTGTTCCGGGTCGGCGTGCATCGACAGCAGCAGCGCGGCGCCGGGATCATCCTGCCGAATCTGGACGCGGCCTTCACGCGCCAGCTCCAGCACGGCCATGAAGCTGACCACGATGCCGAGCCGACCTTCTGCAGGCACGCACACGGCGTGCAGCGGGAGCGGGGCGACGGCCGTGCTGAGCCGGATCAGGATCGCCGACATGCGCGCGCGGATCGACAGCGCCTCGCCCTTGATCGTGTGGTGGGTGAAGAGCGCGCTGCGTGCCAGCAGCGCCGCAAAGGCCAGAGCAAGATCCCGCGCGACCACCTGCGGCAGCGGGCGCGCCACGGGGCCATCGGGCACGGCGGCGGTCACTGGGAACAGATCCCGCTCCATCCGCGGCAGGGCATCGAGCCGATCGGCCGCGCTGCGGATGCGCGCGTATTCCTGTAGCCGGCGCACCAGTTCGGCGCGCGGGTCCGCGGGCTCCTCGTCGCTCGCGGCGGTCGGTCGGGGCAGGAGCAGGCGCGATTTGATCTCCGCCAGCCAGGCGGCCATGAGCAGGTACTCGGCCGCGAGTTCCAGACGCAGCGACTGCAGGAGATCGATGTAGCCCATGTACTGGCGGGTGATCTCGGCCACGGGGATGTCGAGGATGTCGAAGTTCTGGCGCCGGATGAGGTAGAGCAATAGATCCAGCGGCCCCTCGAAGCTTTCCAACACCACTTCGAGCGCATCGGGCGGGATGTACAGATCGCGTGGCAGGCGTTCGAGCGGCGCGCCGCGGACGCGGATGCGCGCCTCGATGCCCTCGGCCGGGAGGACGGGATTTACCGCCGGCGGATCCGCGACCGTGCTCAACGACCGCGCAGCCCCATCACGCGGCGCACCTCCTGCATCGTCTCGCTGGCCAGCGCGCGGGCCTTGTCGCTCCCTGCCGCGAGAATGGCCTCCACCTGCCCACGATCGGCGCTCAGCTCCCGCGCCCGCGCCTGGATGGGCGCGAGCTCGGCCGTGACGGCTTCCATGAGCGGTTTTTTGCATTCCACGCAGCCGATGCCGGCGCTGCGGCAGCCCTCCTGTACCCAGGCCTGGGTCGCCGCATCGGAATACACCTGGTGCAGCGACCAGACCGGACAGCGGGCGGGCTCGCCCGGATCGGTGCGCCGCACGCGGGCGGGGTCGGTCGGCATGGTGCGCAGCTTCTGCGCCACCTGATCCAGCGGCTCGCGCAGGGCGATGGTGTTGCCGTAGGACTTGGACATCTTCTGGCCGTCCATGCCGGGCAGACGGGAAGCGCGGGTGAGCAGGGCCGCGGGTTCGGTGAGGATCTGGCGCGCGCCGCCTTCGAGATGGGCGCGTAGCCGGTCGCGGTCGATGGCGCTGAGCGCCGAAAGCCCATCGATCCATTGACGCGCCGTCGTCAAGGCCTCCGCGTCGCCTTGTTCCTGATGACGTTGACGCAGGGTCAGGTAGTGCCGGACGGCTTCCGGCTCCAGGCTGCCCAACACGCGCTCCACATGCGCGGCGAGATTGGGTTCGCGGCCGAACAGATGATTGAAGCGCCGCGCGATTTCGCGGGTGAGCTCCACGTGCGCCACCTGGTCCTCACCCACCGGCACGCGGCTGCCGTGGTAGATCAGGATGTCGGCGCTCTGCAGCACCGGATAGCCCAGAAAGCCGTAGGTGGCCAGATCACGTTCCTTCAGCTTTTCCTGCTGGTCCTTGTAGGTGGGCACCCGTTCCAGCCAGCCCAAGGGCGTGATCATGGACAGCAACAGGTGCAGCTCGGCATGTTCGGGCACGTGGGACTGCACGAAGATCGTCGCCCGCTCGGGATCGATGCCCACCGCCAGCCAGTCGATGACCATCTCGAGGGTCAGCTCGCCGATCTGGCCCGGGTTTTCGTAGTGCGTGGTCAGGGCGTGCCAGTCGGCCGCGAAGAACAGGCAGTCGGCCTCCTGTTGCAGGGCCAGCCAGTTCTTGAGGACGCCGTGAAAGTGGCCCAGGTGCAGGGCGCCGGAGGGGCGCATGCCAGAGACCACGCGGCCGGCGAGGGGAGGAGAATCGTTCACGGGCGCTCCATGCGGTCGGCAATCCAGGCTCAAAGGCGCAATTATACTCGCCATGGATGCCGCAATCGCCACGCCCAGCCGTAACAGCTCAGGCGGGCGGCTGCGGTTTCTCGCGATTCAAACGGTTGGCGTAAGCCATTGTTAAGCTCGTGAGCGCAAACTGAAACGGATCGATTCAATGATCGGAAAAGGCATATGACTACTGATCGAAACCGATCATGGGACGCGGTGATCCGCATCTGCCACTGGCTCACTCTGGTACTGATCGTTGCGGCTTGGTGGGCCGCGGAAACCCATGGTGAATACCCCAAGGGCAGCGCCGAACGTGCGCTGTGGATGGACCGTCACATGACCTTCGGTCTGGCGATCTGGTTCCTGACGACTTTCCGGCTGGGATGGCGCTGGGCTCATGCGGCGCCGGAGGTAGCAATGCCGAAGTGGCAGCGCCGCTTTGCGTCCGCGGTGCAGGCGGGCCTGTACCTCGTCCTGCTGGCGATGCCGGTGTTCGGTGTGGCCGCGCGACAGTTCGCGCAGCGCGACGTCACGTTCGCTGGGCTGTTCTCGCTGCCGCAGTGGGTGAGCGCGCCCAATCCGGCTTGGGCGGAGTGGTTTGCCGAAATCCATGAGGAGGTGTTCTGGCCCGCCTTGCTCGCTCTGGCAGGGGTACATGCTGCCGGCGCCCTCTGGCACCAGTTCGGCATAAAGGACAACCTGATCGGCCGGATGTTCTGGTCGCGGCGCTGAATGCTTCCCCGGGGCGGCGCTGCATGCCCGCAATGCACCGCTCAGGGAGGGGCTCGATCCAGTCGGTGAGTGACCGTCTTGCCCGCTGTTACACCCTGCGCCACTGATACTGGCAATAGAGAACGGGAATGACGATCAGGGTGAGCAGTGTCGAGACGAAGAGCCCGAAGATCAGCGAGACTGCAAGTCCGCCGAAGATAGGATCGTCGAGGATGAAAAGGCCACCCAGCATGACCGCCAGTGCGGTGAGCGCAATCGGCTTGGCGCGCACGGCCGCGGCGGCGATGGTGGCCTCATCCAAGGGTTTTCCGGCCCGCACCTTCTGCTGGATGAAATCCACCAGCAGAATGGAGTTGCGCGCGATGATCCCGGCCAGGGCCACCATGCCGATCATGGACGGGGCGGTGAAAAATGCTGGCCGAGCAAGGTCAGTGGGATAGGCACCATGATCAGCACCGGCACGGCGTAAGAGCGGATCGGCATCAGCACGCCAATGACGGTGAAGGTCGCCAGGATGGTCGGGCCGCCGATCTTCCAGATGTTGCGGGGCGCGTCGACCGAGGAATACATCTCTGCCTTGGAGGCTCGAGAGGCGTCACTGCGTTGGGTCATGTCGACAGTGTGACAAGCGACGCGGCCATGTCGGCTGTGTCACTTTTCGTATCAAAGGACATCAACGGCGGGACTGTCGCGACTGGACTCGGGCGCCCAACAGCATGGCCAGCACGAAAGGCACGGCCTCGGCCGGATTGATCAGCAGCGCAGCGATGGCAGGCCCCGGACAGTAACCCGCCATGCCCCAGCCGATGCCGAACAGCGCTGCGCCAAGCAGCAGCGGACGGTCGATGTCGCGGCGCATTGGCAAGCTGAAGCTGTCGTTCCACACGGGCTTGCTGCGTCGCAAGACCAGCGGAAATCCGAGCCCCGTGATCAGCACGGCGCTGCCCATTACCAGCGCGAGACTGGGATCCCATCTGCCGGCAATATCCAGAAAGGCAAGCACCTTGTTGGGGTTGACCATCTGCGCCGTATAAAGGCCGATGCCGAACAGCAGTCCCGCCACAAAGGCGGCCACACGTGCGCTCATGGCAGGATTCCGACACTGTGACGCATGACGTACACGGTTATCATGGCGACGCTCATGAACGTGAGGGTCGCGACCAGCGAGCGCGGCGAGCGCCGACCCAGGCCGCATACCCCGTGGCCGCTGGTGCAGCCGTTCCCGAGCCGCGTGCCATAGCCCACCAGAAAGCCTGCGCACAGCAGTGTCCAGAGCGGAAATCCCTGGCGCGGAGCAAACGCGAGGCGATCGAACGGCAGCATCAGGGCGGTGCCGAGCAACAAGCCCGTCAGGAATGCCAGCCGCCATCCGCGTTCTGCCCGAATGGGCGCGCTCAGGCCGAAAACGATGCCGCTGATGCCCGCGATGCGACCGATGCTCAGCAGCAACAACAGTGCGCTGAAGCCGATCAACAGACCGCCCAGGATGGCAGCGTAGGGCGTGAATGTGGTCATGCGAGAAACCTGTATGGCGAATGAGGGTAGCTATTCTATGCATTCTGATATGCCCCAGGTATCGGGGCAGCAGCTGCCACGGAAGCGGGTTCGGGAACGGCTGGCCTTGGGGCATGATGTATACTGTGTGCCAAACGCGCCGCCCGGCGGGTCGGTGTCGTTGTGCCTATCCAATGATGAGCGAAAGTGGCGGAACTGGTAGACGCGCTGGATTTAGGTTCCAGTGGGCTTGCCCCGTGAGAGTTCGAGTCTCTCCTTTCGCACCATGGCAAGCTGGTACAGGGTTTGGATGCATGTTCTGTGGAACATGCGGGTTGGAATCGTTGTCGGAGTAACGAGCGAATGCAGAGCGCAGTTGAAGTCACCGGACCCCTGGAGCGGCGGATCCGCGTGCAGGTGCCCGCCCAGGAAGTGGATCGCCAGGTCGAGGACCGGTTGCGCTCGCTGGGTCCCCGTGCACGAATCAAGGGGTTTCGGCCAGGCAAAGCGCCATTTTCCGTCATTCGTCGTCAATATGGTGAGCAGGTCCGTCAGGAAGTCGTGGCGGAAGTCCTGCGAACCTCCTACGCTACGGCGATCCAAGAACAGGGACTGCAGCCCGCTGGCTCGCCTCAGATCGAGACCGAATCGCTGGCGCCGGGCGCCGATCTGGCCTATACCGCTGTCATCGAGGTGTACCCGGAAATCAAGCTCGCGGCCATCGAAGGTCAGCGCATCGAGCGCCCCCAAGTGACGATCGGCGAGGATGACGTCGATCGTGTGCTGCGGCAGATTCGCGAGCAGCAGGCTCATTTCCACACGGTCGAGCGCCCCGCGCAGGCCGGCGATCGCGTGAAGATGGATTTCGAAGGCGCCATCGATGGTGTTGGCTTTTCAGGCAACCGCGGGGAAGGCGTCGAAGTCGAATTGGGAGCAGGGCGTCTGCTGGCCGATTTCGAAAACGCCCTCTTGGGGGCATTACCTGGTCAGTCGCTGGATGTGCCGTTGACTTTCCCGGGGGATTACCCTTCTGCGGAAGTCGCCGGCAAGACAGCCTTGTTCAAGGTCGTCGTTCACGAAGTGGCGGAGAAGCATCTGCCGGCACTGGATGATGAGCTGGCCGCCGCAGTGGGTGTCGGTGAAGGTGGGCTCGAAGCTCTGCGCGCCCGTATCCGTGAGCGCCTGGAAATGCAGGCGGAACAAGCGGTGGCAGCGCGGATCAAAGAGCGTGTTATGGAAGTGTTGCTGAACCTGCATGACGTGCCTGTACCGGGGGTACTGATTGAGCAGGAGGTCGACCGACTCGTGGCCGAGATGGCTCAGCGCATGGGCTTGCGATCGCACCAGGGGCAGCAGTTGCCGCGCGAGATGTTCGTCGACCGCGCCCGGCGTCGCGTCGGTCTGGGGCTGATCGTGGGCGAATGGATCAAGCAGGAAAGCATTCAACCCGATCCCGATCGGGTCGATAGGATGATCGGATCTTTGGTTGCGGGTCATGACCAACCCGACGCGTTGGCGCAGGCCTATCGCGCCAATCGCGAAGTCATGCAGCGGATCCACGGTGTGGTACTGGAAGATCAGATCGTCGAGCGCTTGCTGGAAAAAATGACAGTGGTCGATGTGCCGACCTCTTTTCAGGATCTGATGAGCAATTCCGGCGCAGGTGCCGGCGAGGAGATGTGATGTCATCACCCTACTTGGGGAGCCCGCTACTTGCGCAGGCCAACTTGGTGCCCATGGTGGTCGAGCAGACGCCCCGCGGCGAACGGGCGTTCGACATCTTTTCACGTCTGTTGAAGGAGCGGTTGATCTTCGTCGTCGGTCAGATCGAGGATCACATGGCCAATCTGGTCGTGGCTCAGATGTTGTTTCTCGAATCGGAAAATCCCGACAAGGACATCCATCTGTACATCAACTCGCCAGGCGGATCGGTCACGGCCGGGCTGGCCATCTACGACACGATGCAGTTCATCAAACCGGATGTGAGCACCATTTGCGTCGGTCAGGCGGCGAGCATGGGCGCCGTATTGCTGGCGGCCGGCGCGAAAGGGAAGCGATTTTGTCTGCCGCATTCGCGCATGATGATTCATCAACCGCTGGGCGGTTTTCAGGGCCAAGCCACAGATTTCGAGATTCACGCCCGCGAAATTCTATTCATACGGGACCGCCTGAACACCATTCTGGCGCGGCATACGGGCCAGGACATCCACCGAATCGAACAGGACACGGACCGGGATCGGTTCATGAGCGCGGAGCAAGCCATGGAATACGGGCTCGTCGACGCCATATTGACCAGCCGGGAACTGCCTGGCGAACCAACATGACCGGCCAGAGTCGCGCTTCGTGCATTGAGTGGCACGGCAAGTGCTTATAGTTTAGCCAAGAGACGGCAGCGGTGAGGGACTGGAGATGAGCGAAGACACGCGCGGGAAAAGCACCGAGAGCGGGAAATTGTTGTATTGCTCTTTCTGCGGCAAGAGCCAGCATGAAGTTCGCAAGCTGATCGCCGGGCCATCTGTATTCGTGTGTGACGAGTGCGTCGAACTGTGCAACGAAATCATCCGCGAGGAATTGCAGGACAAGGTCGAATCCGACCGCAACCGCCTACCCAAGCCAAAGGAAATCAAGAAAGTCCTGGATGAGTACGTCATTGGTCAGGAAGCGGCGAAGAAGATCCTGGCCGTCGCCGTCTACAACCACTACAAACGCATCCAGGCCAAGGGTAGCAACAAAGAACAGGTCGAGCTTTCCAAGAGCAACATCCTCCTGATCGGTCCTACGGGTTCGGGCAAGACCTTGTTGGCCGAGACATTGGCGCGGATCTTGAATGTGCCGTTCACCATTGCCGACGCCACCACTCTGACTGAGGCTGGCTATGTCGGTGAGGATGTGGAAAACATCATTCAGAAGTTGCTGCAGAAGTGCGAATACGATGTCGAAAAGGCCCAGACCGGGATCGTCTACATCGACGAAATCGACAAGATTTCGCGCAAATCCGACAACCCATCCATTACGCGGGATGTCTCTGGTGAAGGTGTCCAGCAGGCCCTGCTCAAACTGATCGAGGGCACCATGGCCTCCGTTCCTCCACAGGGCGGCAGGAAGCACCCTCAGCAGGAATTTTTGCAGGTCGATACGCGAAACATCCTGTTCATCTGCGGCGGTGCGTTTGCTGGCTTAGACAAGATGATCGCCCGCCGTACCCAAACCGGCGGCATCGGCTTTGCCGCAGACATCAAACGTGCCGACACCGATCGGGACACCTCGCATCTGCTGAGCGGAGTTGAGCCGGAAGATCTGGTGAAGTACGGGCTGATCCCGGAATTCGTCGGTCGGCTCCCGGTCGTTGCCACGCTCGAGGAACTGGACGAGGCAGCCTTGATGCGTATCCTCGTTGAACCCAAGAATGCCTTGTCACGGCAGTATCGCAGGCTCTTCGAAATGGAAGGCTGCGAGCTCGAGTTTACCGAGGATGCACTGAGGACCGCAGCCCGCAAGGCGATGGAACGCCGGACGGGCGCACGAGGCTTGCGGACCATACTCGAAACGGCCCTGCTCGATGCCATGTACGAGCTGCCGTCGATGACCAATGTGCGCAAAGTTGTCGTGGATAAGGGAACGATTCTCGGTGAAGCACCGCCGTTCATCCTGTATCGCAACGAGGCCAGCGACCTGCCGTCCCAAGCAGCCGCTGCCGAGTGAGCAGCTTGCGCGGGAACCCTTGAAGACCCGCGCAGTCGCCCCCATATCCAGCTTGAATTTCCAGCCGGAAACCGCCATCGGCTGCCCGGTCGTCCTTCCGGGTAGCCGCCCCTTCCGAGGTGAGGCAGCATGAATCCCCCCGAGTCCAAGTCGCTGATTGCCGAAGGTCCCCAGTTTACAGCGCCGCTGTTGCCGCTGCGTGACGTCGTCGTCTATCCCCATATGGTGATCCCGCTGTTTGTCGGACGGGAAAAATCCATTCATGCCCTTGAATCCTCCATGGAAGGTGATCGCAAGGTACTGCTGGTCGCCCAAATAAGCGCCGAAAAGGATGATCCCACTCAGGACGATCTGTATGTGCTGGGGACTGAGGCCACCATCCTGCAGTTGTTGAAACTGCCTGACGGGACTGTGAAGGTGCTGGTCGAGGGATTGCGACGCGCCAAGCTAGAACATGTCGAGGAGAACATGGGTGGCTACCTGGTCGCCCGGTATCGCGCCGTGGCCAATGTCGGCTATGAGAAAAATCGGGAACTCGAGGTGCTGGTCCGATCGGTGCTGAACCTTTGCGATCAGTTCGTCAAGCTGAACAAAAAGATTCCCCCCGAAGTGTTGACGACTCTGGCCGCCATCGAAGATGCCGGTCGCCTAGCCGACACCATCGTGGCCCATATGTCGCTCAAGGTCGAGCAGAAACAGGAAGTCCTTGAACTCCAGGACGTCACCCAGCGCCTCGAGCGCGTGATGGCGCTGATCGAGACGGAGATCGATCTTCTTCAGATCGAAAAGCGCATCCGGGGGCGTGTCAAGGCCCAGATGGAAAAAAGCCAGCGCGAGTATTACTTGAACGAGCAGATGAAAGCGATTCAACGCGAGATCGGCGAGCTTGAGGATGCGCCCAGCAATGAAATGGACGAGTTGGCGCGTCGCATCGAGCAAGCGGGGATGCCCGCCGAAGCGCGGCAAAAAGCGGAAGCCGAGTTGGGCAAGCTCAAGATGATGTCGCCCATGTCTGCTGAAGCAGGGGTTGTTCGTAACTATCTCGATGCGCTGATCTCGGCGCCATGGAACAAGAAGACGCGTGTCCGAACGGATTTGGGACGAGCCCAGCAGGTCCTGGATGAAGATCACTATGGTCTGGAGAAGGTCAAGGAACGGATCCTCGAATATCTTGCGGTTCAGAAACGCGTTCGCAAGCTCAAGGGCCCCATCCTTTGCCTGGTTGGACCTCCCGGCGTCGGGAAGACGTCTCTGGGCAAGAGTATTGCGCGCGCAACCAACCGGAAATTCACGCGCATGGCGCTGGGTGGCGTGCGGGACGAGGCCGAAATCCGTGGGCACCGCCGCACCTACATCGGTTCCATGCCAGGCAAGATCATCCAGAACCTTTCCAAGATCGGGAGCCGTAACCCTCTGTTCCTCCTTGATGAAGTCGACAAGATGGCGATGGATTTCCGTGGTGATCCCGCTTCGGCGCTGCTTGAGGTCCTTGATCCCGAACAGAATCACACGTTCAACGACCATTACCTTGAAGTGGATTTCGATCTGTCGGATGTGATGTTCGTAGCGACCGCCAATACCCTGAACATTCCCCCGGCACTTCTCGACCGGATGGAGGTCATCCGGTTGGCCGGTTACATTGAAGACGAGAAGCTTCACATCGCGCAGCAGCACATCCTTCCCAGACAGATGGAGAAGCATGGCCTGTCGGCGAGCGAGCTGATCCTGGGTACCGATGCGCTTCGTCTGGTGATTCAGAACTACACACGTGAGGCAGGCGTTCGTGGCCTGGAACGCGAAATCGCCAAGATTTGCCGCAAGGTGGTCAAGCGGCTGGCGCTCGACGCCGACCTCAAGATTGTCGAAGTGACCCCGGGTAATCTAACGGACTTCCTGGGAGTCCCGCGGTATCGCCACGATCTTGCCGACCAGAACGACAGCGTAGGACGTGTCACCGGGCTGGCGTGGACGGAGGTAGGCGGCGAATTGCTGACGATCGAAACCGCGGTCGTACCGGGAAAAGGGAAGTTGATCCACACTGGATCATTGGGCGAGGTGATGCAGGAATCCATTCAGGCCGCGCTGACCGTCGTTCGATCACGCTCGGTGTCGCTCGGGATTGATGCTGAGTTTCACCAGAAGAAGGACCTTCATCTGCACATGCCGGAAGGGGCTATCCCGAAGGACGGGCCCAGCGCCGGGGTCGGCATGGTCACTGCGCTCGTGTCTGCTTTGACGGAGATCCCCGTGCGCTCGTCTGTGGCGATGACGGGAGAAATCACCTTGCGTGGGCAAGTCCTCGCCATTGGGGGGCTAAAGGAAAAATTGATTGCCGCACATCGGGGTGGCATCAAGACGGTTCTGATCCCGGAAGAGAATGCAAAGGATCTGGTGGAGATCCCGGCCAATGTCAAAGCCGACTTGGAAATCGTTCCCGTAAAGTGGATCGACGAGGTGCTGGAGCGCGCTCTGGTGCGTATGCCGGTGCCTCTACCATCCTCGGAGCAAGCCGGTGAGATGGTGGCGATGAAGGAAGCGGTCGTCACTGAGACTGCCGTTCGCTCACACTGAAGTCATCGCACACGACTCCGTGCGGCGCACGCGGCTTTATGGTTGCACCGTGAGCGGGGATAAGGCTTTCGTTGACAGGCTTTTTCCCTGCTTGCTATAAGGATCAAGTGGGGTGTCAGTTTCAGGCGCGATTGCGATGATCATCGGGTAGGAGCCAACCGGAACATTGGCAACGCCATAGGACGGTTGTAATGGAATTGAAGGAGAAACACGCGGTATGAATAAAGCTCAATTGATTCAGGAGATGTCCGAGAAAGCCGACCTCAGCAAGGCTGAAGCGGCACGGGCACTCGATGCTTTTGTCGACACGGTTACCGAAGCGCTCAAGGCCGGTGATCAGGTGTCACTGGTCGGGTTCGGAACTTTTGGGACCCGCGAAAGAGCTGCTCGCACGGGGCGCAATCCGCAGACCGGACAAAGTATTTCCATCAAAGCGAGCAAATCCCCTGCTTTCAAGGCTGGTAAAACGCTCAAGGACTCTATAAACTAGCGAGCTTTCCAGGGGTGCTTAGCTCAGTTGGTAGAGCGTCGCCCTTACAAGGCGAGGGTCGGGGGTTCAAGTCCCTCAGCACCCACCAGCCGGGAAAATGCGAGGAGTGGTAGTTCAGTCGGTTAGAATACCGGCCTGTCACGCCGGGGGTCGCGGGTTCGAGTCCCGTCCACTCCGCCACAATTGGAAAGGGCGCCGCGACGCGCCCTTTTTTTTGCTGCAATTCTGACGATCTTTTTGTCAACGGAATGGCAAATTCCATGCCCAACGAGGCCACATGCCGAGGTATATCGGGCCAAACGAGGACAGCCACCAATGATGCAGTTCATTCGCGAGCGTTCCAAAGGGCTGTTGAGCTTCCTGTTGATAGGCTTCATTGCATTGACATTCGCCCTTTGGGGAATCAATTCCTACTTTACTGGCAATGCTCGAAACTCCGTTGCAGAGATCGGTGCGCGCACCATCTCTGCGGATGAATTCAATCGCTTTTATCAACAGCAATACCGACAGCTGCAATCGCTCTATGGCGACGCGTTCCGCCCCGAGATGATCGATGAGACACAGCTCAAGAAAAAGGTACTCGATGCCATGGTGTCGGATTCCGTCCTCCGCCAGCACTTGGTCAAGCAGGGAATGGTCATATCGGACGCGCAACTGGCCAGTGCAATCAATCAGCTGCCGACGTTTCAGGAAAGCGGAAGATTCTCATCTGACCTTTATCAGGAGTGGCTGAAGTCGCGGGGTTATTCAGCAGCGGCATTCGAAAATGAGTTACGCGCCTCCATGTTGACCGATCTGGCAAGAGCAAACCTTCGTGACTCGAGCATCGTATCGCCCTTCGACATGCGCGAATTGATCCGGTTGACCAATCAGAAACGGGACCTCGCATTGATCAGCATCTCTGTGAACAATTTGGCAAGCCAGATTGAGGCCAGCGATGCGGAGCTAGAGGCGTTTTTCGAGGAACATCTAGCATCTTTTCAGGAACCCGAGCAGATTCGTGTACATTATGTGCTGATTCGTCGGGAGGAGGTGGCATCACAGATCGCGCCACCTGATGAAGCAGTGCTACGCGAACTCTATGCGTCCGACGGTAGGCGTTTCGGAAAACCGGAGCGGCGCCGGGTCCGGCATATCCTGCTCGAAGACGAGTCGGCCGCACGTTCGCTCGCGGCCGAACTGAAGAATAAGCCCGATCAGTTCACCAATGCGGCGGAGAAGCAGTCGATCGACAAGGGCAGCGCTGCATCGGGCGGTGATCTGGGCTGGATCGAGCCGGGCCTGCTGCCGCCGACGCTTGATCAGGCCGTGTTCGCAGCCACACCGGGGCAGGTGATCGGGCCGGTCGCCAGCCCAGACGGATTTCACGTCATCTTGGTCGACGCAGTGGAAGGCGCCCGTCAAGAGCCGTTCGAGAAAGTTCGCACAAAACTGATCGAAGAATATCGTACTGCCGAGCTGGCCAAACGATGGGGAGAACTGATGGATGCCGCCGAGTCAGCAAGCTTCGAGAACCCATCGACACTCGAACCTGTGGCGAAGCTCGCAAATGCCAAAGTCCAGACGACCGAATGGTTCACCCGGACACAAGGCGCTGCACCCGCGAATTCGCCCAAGTTTCGAACCGCAGCATTTGGCGATGCCGTCGTGAAGGACGGCGTCAACAGCGGGCTGGTTGAGTTGGATGAGGGCACAGTCGCCATCCTGCGGCTGGATCAGCACCGTCCTGCGACAACACCGGCCTTGGCTTCCGTCAAGGAACAAGTGCAAAGGGCTTACGCGCTCGACCGAGCCGGAATCATCGCCGATGAACGCCTGAGCGAGGCTGAAAACGCATTGAAGGAAGGCAAAACACCGGCGCAGGTGGCATCCCAGATCAAGGGAAGCCTGCGTGAAATCGGATGGACCGGGCGCCAAGGCAATGCAAGTCTGCCACCGGAGATCACGGCACAGGCTTTTTCGACCCTTGTTCCGAGCGCTGGCAGTGCGGCTATCACTCGGTCCAGTCTCCCGAATGGTGACCGCGTGCTGATCCTCGTGCGTCAGGTCAAAGATGGTGATGCGAGCGAGCTGGACACCGAAACTCGAGCACAGATGAAGGAACGGTACAGCAATCTGGTCGGCGATCAGGAACTCGCCGTCTACATCAATGCGCTTAAGGAAACCATGACCATCAAGATCTACCCGGACCGGCTGTAAGAGTCCTCGCGCATGCGCCGCTCGGGACACTGGCCGTTGCACTGGCAGATCCTGGCGGCCTTGTTGGCTGGCGGGACCATCGGATCACTCTTGACGGGGAGCGAGTCGCCCATGGGCAGCTTGCTCGTATCCGCCTTCACGCAGACGGGCGCCTTGTTTCTGAACGCGCTCCGGATGCTCGTCGTTCCGCTGATCATTGCGTCCATTATCGCGGGCCTGACTCAGAACACGTCACATGCCGCCATCGGCCGGATGGGCTGGCTGACTTTGGGTTTTTATGTCGGCAGCGGTCTCATTGCGGTCACCGTGGGCATTGCACTCGCCAACGCCATCCGTCCCGGTGAACTGCACGGGATCCCGCTGGGGGGCCACATCGGTCTGCCGCCGCTGCCGGAGGACATCAACCCAGCCGCGTTCTCGGGTTCCGAGCAACTGTCGCTCTTTCTGCAACGACTGATACCGACGAACCTCGTCAAGGCCGCTGCCGAAGGGCAGCTTCTCGGCTTGATCCTCTTCAGTCTGCTTTTTGGTTTGGCGCTCCGGCAGTTGCGCGGGAAGGCTGCAGAGGCCCAGGTGCATTTCTGGGTGGGCCTGAATCAGATGATGCTGCTGATCACGGATTGGATCATGCGCCTCGCGCCGATCGGCGTATTCGCACTGGTAGCAGCCATGACTGCACGCACGGGACTCGAAGCGGTCGGGCCACTGCTGCGCTTCATGGCCACCGTTCTGGCAGGCCTCGCCGTTCACCTGGCGGTGACCTTGCCCTTGCTGTTGCGTTTCGTGGCCGGCGTTTCGCCCCGGCGCCATTTCCAGGCCATGCTCCCTGCACTGCTGATGGCATTCTCGACCAGCTCATCGGCTGCCACCTTGCCGATGACCCTGAAATGCTTGGAAGAGCGGGCCGGGGTCAGCGCGCGCACGGCTGGTTTTGTCATTCCCATCGGCGCCACGGTGAACATGGACGGCACGGCCCTGTTCGAATGCGTCGTGGTCCTGTTTGTGGCACAACTCTACGGCATCGACTTGAGCCTGTCGCAACAGATGGTCGTGCTCGCCATCGCGCTGTTGACTTCGATGGGGGTCGCCGGAATCCCCTCGGCAAGCCTGGTGTCGATCGCGATGATCCTGTCGGTGCTGGGCTTGCCGCTGGAGGCGCTGGGGCTGGTGCTGGGGGTGGACCGCGTGCTGGACATGAGCCGCACCGCGGTCAATGTCTTTGGCGACAGCACCGGTGCGGTGATCGTGGCTCGGTTGGAAGGGGAAGCGGAGGTTCTCACCGAATCGCCCGACGCACGTCAGCGACGTCTGGCGGCGGGTTGAAAACCGCCGCCACATAGCCTCTTCACGCAATCAAACCGAGGATGTTGTAGCCGGCGTCCACGTAGGTGATTTCGCCAGTGATCCCGGAGGCCAGATCGGAGCACAGGAAAGCGCTGACGTTGCCGACCTCTTCGATGGTGACGTTGCGCCGCAGCGGCGAGGCCTCTTCTGCCTTACCGAGCATGCCCCGAAAGCCGCTGATGCCAGCGGCCGCCAGCGTTTTGATGGGGCCTGCCGAGATGGCATTGACGCGGATGCCTTCCGGTCCCAGATCCTGGGCGAGAAACCGGACACATGATTCGAGACTGGCCTTGGCCGGGCCCATGACGTTGTAGTTGGGGATGGCGCGGACCGCGCCGGCGTAGGTCATGGTCAGCAAGGCGCCCTTGCGGCCCTTCATCAAGGGGTAGGCCGCCTTCGCCAGCGCTGCGAAACTGTAGGCACTGATGTCATGGGCCATGCGGAAGCCTTCGCGCGTGACGCTATCGATGAATCGCCCTTCGAGTTGGTCGCGAGGGGCAAACGCCACCGAATGCACGAGGATATCGAGCCCGTCCCATTGCGATCCGAGTTCCGACATGAGGGTATCGATCTGGGCATCGTCAGCAACGTCGCACGGAAAGCACAGCGACGACTCGCATTCGGCCGCCATTTCCTTGACCCGGGATTTCAGCTTGTCGCCCTGATAGGTGAAGGCCAGTTCCGCGCCCTCGCGGCGCATGGCCTGCGCGATGCCCCAGGCAATGGATCGATTGCTGGCCACGCCGACGATCAGCGCGCGCTTTCCGTTCAAAAATCCCATGAATCCGCCCTTGGTTGGTCAGTCAACAACTGCACATCATGATATCATCCGGAACCATCGGCGTCGGTTCGACGTGATCCTTCGGGAGCGCGAACCGCGAGAAGCTGACCGGGCCGCAAGATGCTGTTCGGCTTGATGCCGTTCCACGATGCCAGCTCTGCCACGCTGATGCCGAAGCGGTCGGCAATCGTTCCAAGCGAGTCTCCTGGCCGGACAGCATAGCTCGAAGGCCGGGAATTCGAGCGCTTCTGATCTTTCTTCTCAGGCGCCATGACCAGCAGAGTTTGACCGATCTTCAGGGTGGCCTTCGAGGACAATTTGTTCATTTTCGCCAACGCGGCAGAATCGACCCCGTGCGCCTTGGCGATGGAATAGAGCGATTCGCCGGAGCGAACCACGTGGGTCCGTGTTGCTCGCTCGGAGCGGACAGGTTTCTCGAGCACCCGGACGGCTTCCTGGCGCAGATCCTGCGCCGTTTCCGCGACGATTTCCGGGGGATGGACAGCATTCTGCGCGAGTTCCGTTTTCTGCGGGGCATCCAGATATTGCTGCAAGCGCCGCGCATGGGCGGCAGGCAGGAGCAGCGGCGCCGACAGGGCTGTTCTTGTCGTCGACTGGATCGCCGGGTTGTAGTGCAGGACCTGAGACAGGCTCAGATTTGCCGCATCGGCGACGGCGGCCAGATCAAGGCGCCCGCGCACATCGACGCTGTCGAGCACAGGGCGGTTCGGAATGTCCGGCAATTCCACGCCGTAGCGACGCGGATTGTCGATGACCTCGCGTATCGCCATGAGGCGCGGGATATAGCGCCGCGTCTGAGGCGGGATGGGCAGAGCGAAGAAATCGGTCGGCTTGCCTTCCAGGCGATTTTTCTCGATCCAGCGCTGTAAGGTTCCTTCGCCGGTGTTGTAGGCGGTCAGTGCCAGCAACCAGTCGCCGCCGAACATGTCGCCTAGATGTTCTATATAGTCCAATGCGGCGCGCGTCGACGCCATGACATCATGACGTCCGTCATAGGATTGCGTGAGCTTCAGCCCGAAATTGCGCGCCGTCTCCGGCAGAAACTGCCACAGTCCGGCTGCCTTTCCAGGGGAAATCGCAGCCGGGTTATAGCCACTTTCCACGAGGGGTAACAGCGCAATCTCCGCCGGCATTCCGCGACGTTCGACTTCATCGAGCACGAGATAGAGGTATTCAGAGGATTGTGCCAGATGTCGCTCGAGTGTCCGCGCGCTGAGTGCATCGATTTCCTGTCTGATGGATGACCGGTCCTCAAAGCTCAGCGAAAATCCGCCCCGCAGCCGATCCCAGATCACCTGATCGGGTGTGCCTGCATGCAACTCGGCCGATGTGGAGAATTCATCGACGGCGCTCGCATCCAGCAGGGAGTGGAATGCGAGTTCATCACCGCCGTCGGACGAAGCGGGGCGGATGCTCGGCACTGAACGGTTGGGAGCAGCCGTTACCTGGGGCGGTGGGGTACGACGTTGCTGCGATGCTGCGGCGGTCCGATACGCCTGGTCCAGAGCGGGGGCCATCTGCGCCATATGGGGATGATGCGTGCTGCACCCGACCATCCCAAGGCATGTACAGCCGATCGTTAGCCATTTGATGTGATCAATGCGCTCCACCCCAAGTCGAGGCAGGCAACCGGTTTCAGAGGGGACACGACGCTTGCTCATGCGCGGAAATGATCCTTCCAATGCCGCAGCGCCGCAAAAACGGCCACGTCGTCCGGCAACGCCCGGCCGGCATGGTGCTCGGCTGCGAGGCGCACCGACGGCAGGGTCGTGCGCAGAAACGGATTCGTGCGTCGCTCGATCTCGATGCGGCTCGGCAGCGTGGGCTGTCCGCGGGACAGCTTGCTCGCCTCGGCCTCGCGGCGATGGATGACATCACCGTTGTCGGGCTCCACCGTGAGCGCGAAGGCGAGGTTCGTCATCGTGTATTCATGCCCGCAGTATACCTGCGTGTCTGCGGGCAGTGCGGCCAGACGCTGGAGAGAGTGGTGCATCTGCTCGGCGGTTCCTTCGAAGAGCCGCCCGCAGCCTGCGGCGAACAGCGTGTCGCCGCAGAACAGTGCGTTTATCTCAGCGATGTGGAACGCTAAATGCCCAAGGGTATGACCTGGAATCTCAAGCACCGTGATCTCGAGACCCCATCCTGGGATATCGAAACGCATGCCGTCGGATAAATCCCGTGTTTTGTTCGGGATTCTTTCCTTAGCCGGCCCGAAGACAGGGACTTCTGGGGCTGCGAGCGCCGAGATGCCGCCCACGTGGTCTGGATGATGGTGTGTGGCGAGGATGGCCGACAGAGCCAAGCCACGCGCGCCCAGCAGCGAACGAACTGGATCCGGATCGCCAGGATCGACGACAACGGCCTCGTGCGTGCCAGGATTTTCCAGCACCCAGATATAGTTATCGCTGAAGGCTCTGACGGGGTGAACGCAAAGCATGCCGTATCCTGTCAGGACATGGCGCGAGGGTCAAGGCGTGGTAGGTTAGAATCGAATATGATTCATCGACGGGGCACCGCCTATGCCTGTTATTTCGCCCAACTCGTCCGACCGACCGCGTGCCGCATGGCGGCAAGCACCGCTGGGTCGATATGTGGTGCGGACGGAACGCGACGTTCTATCCGCGGGATTGGAGGGAATCTACGGAAGCTTTGGTCTGCAACTCGGCGACTGGCCGGGAACACGACTGTTTCCCCGCCAGGGCGATCAACTGCACCGCTGTTTTCTGGTCTCTGCCGCGGACGACGAGGATCCCGGCGATATGCGGGCCGATCCGCAGCATCTGCCGATCGCCACGGAAAGCGTCGACGTAGTGGTGCTGTCGCACACGCTGGAGCAGGTACCGCACCCGCATCCCTTACTGCGCGAGGTAGACCGCGTGCTGATCGGCGAAGGTCGGCTGGTCATCGTCGGCTTCAATCCGTACAGCAGCTGGGGCGTACGTGTCCGGTTCAGTCGCTCCGAACGCCAGCTGCCGCGTGTGCAGCGACTGGTCAGCGAGGCCCGGTTGCGCGACTGGCTATCCCTGCTCGGCTATGACGTCACGGACGTGCGCTATTGTCTGCATCGACCGCCACTGACCCGGGGGCGCGTGCTGTCCGATCTGCTGCCGCTCGATCGCTGGAAGGCCAGGTTCATGCCCTGGAGCGGCGGCGTCTATGTGCTGGTGGCACGCAAGCGCATCCGCACACTGACCCCGCTGCGTCGCCGTCGTCGCTGGGTGCCGCGGCTGGTGCCGGCCGGGCGGATCGGTGCGGCCCTGCCCGTCAATACCACAGCGGAAAAGGATGCATGAAGCAGGTTCAGATTTTCACCGATGGCGCCTGCCGCGGCAATCCGGGGCCCGGCGGCTGGGGCGCCATCCTGCGTTTCGCCGAGCACGAACGCGAGATGCAGGGCGCGGAACCGATGACCACCAACAACCGCATGGAATTGACCGCTGCCATTGCCGCCTTGTCGGCGTTGCGCGAGACCTGTCGCGTCGAGCTGTATACCGATTCGCGCTATCTGTGCGATGGCATGTCGCAGTGGCTCGTCAACTGGAAGCGTCGCGGCTGGCGCACGGCCAGCAAGGAGCCGGTCAAGAACGAGGATCTCTGGCGACGGCTCGACACGCTTGCCGAGCAGCACCGGATCGTGTGGCACTGGGTCAGGGGGCATGCAGGACACCCGGAGAACGAGCGTGCCGACGCCTTGGCCAATGCCGCCATCGACGCGCTCCTGGCGGAGCCTGATCGTCTGCCGGCTGCCGAGGGCGTCACCCGATGAGGCAGGTCGTGCTGGACACCGAGACGACGGGGCTCAGCGTCGAGGAGGGTCATCGCCTCATCGAGATCGGCTGCATCGAGTTGGTCGATCGGCGGCTCACGGGCCGCAATTTTCACCGTTACCTGAACCCCGAGCGCGAGATCGATGCCGGCGCGATCGAGGTGCACGGCATCACATTGGAACGGCTGGCCCATGAACCCCGCTTTGCGGAAGTGGCCGAGGAACTGCTTGCGTTCCTCGGTCAGGACGAGATCATCATTCACAACGCGGCGTTCGACCTCGGATTTCTGAATGCTGAGTTGGCCCGCTGCGGGCTGGGACAGGATCCCATCGAGCGCCGATGTACGGTGATCGACACCCTGCATCTGGCCCGCCAACGCCACCCGGGGCAGCGTAACTCGCTCGACGCATTGTGCAAGCGCTACCAGATCGACAACAGCCAGCGCCAGCTCCATGGCGCCCTGCTCGACGCCCAGATTCTGGCCGAGGTCTATCTCGCCATGACCGGCGGTCAGGTGGCCCTGACCTTAGATAGCCTGGGCACTGGAAACGCGGGCCGCGTCAGCGAGCCGAACGACCTCATGCTCCAGCGCCCCCGCAACCGAGACTGGGTCATCGTTTCAGCGACCGAGGATGAACGCCTGTTGCACGAGCGCATGCTGGCTGAACTCGATCAGATCAGCGGCGGGCGCTGCCTGTGGCGGCAGCTCGAGGCCGATCAGCTCGCGTAACTCACGAAGTACAAGAGCAGATAGCCGCTGAGGGCAATGGCGACCCAGAGGGCCATGCTGCCGGTCTGCCAGGAACGAATGAGGACCGATTCCTCGCCGCCGTCCCGATGCAGTCGCTGCGACACTGGCCGCATGAGGCTCGCGACCGCGTCATGGCCACGTGCGCCGGCGGTTTGCAGGAGCTGGGCACAGGTCTTCCAGGCATTCGGCATGCGTTGTTGCAGGGCGTCGATGTCCCGAACCCCGGCGATTTGCCGCGGCCAGAACCCGCGGCGCATCAGCAGGGCGAACACGAGGATGGACCCGGCGAGCAGGCCGATCTGCTCGAGGACATGGGCCGGCGTGTAAAGCGGATAGCGGATCTGATCGCCGAGCGCTCCGAAGATCAGGTCGGGCCGTATCCCCAAGAGCAGGAGTGCCAAGGCGGACAACAGCATGGCGGTTCGCATGGAAACTGGCGCGTCGCGCACGGTGATGCTGCCGCGATGCGCACCAAGAAACGCCGGATACAGGATCTTGAGACCGGCCATGATGAAGATTCCGACCGATCCGACCTTCAGGATTGCAGCCAGCATGGGCTGTTGAGCTTCATGAGCGGCTGCGAGGATGAGCGATTTGCTGGCGAAGCCTGCGAACAGCGGCGCGGCCATGCCCAGGGCGCCG
This sequence comes from Candidatus Acidiferrales bacterium, assembly GCA_035573755.1. GTDB lineage: Bacteria > Pseudomonadota > Gammaproteobacteria > UBA5335 > UBA5335 > Macondimonas. Next base: position 10,178 of record DATLZY010000086.1, on the reverse strand, counting down.
ATCAGGCAGAAACCGAAGGTCCATGGCATTTGCCGCGCCAGGCCGCTGAGTTCGCTGACCCGGGTGGTACCCGCGCGCAGCAGCACGACGCCCAGTGCCATGAAGAGCAAGCCGCTGTAGAGTACGTGGCTGATGGCATGCGCGACCGCCGCGCTGAGGGCCAGCGGTGTGCCGATGCCGATCGCGATGACCATGAAACCCAGCTGATTGATCAGCCCATAGACCAGGGTGCGGCGCAGGTCGTCTTCGCGCAGGCCTTGAACGAGCGTGAACACGATCATGACCACGCCAATCGGGATCAGCATTTCCAGGCCGGCGAAACTGCGGGCGAGCGCATAGATGGCCAGCTTGGTGGTGAATGTACCGAGCAGGACGGTCCCGGCTGGCGAGGCGGACGGATAGGCCTCGATGGCCCATCCATGCAGCAACGGAAAAGCCGCCTTGATGGCGAATGCCGCCAGAATCCAGACGCCGGCCGCGCCGTCCAGCGTCAGCGTGTCGAAGGCCAGCGATCCCGTTTCCTGCAGGTGCAGCAGGCTGCCGCCCATCAGCAATACACCCGAAACGACCTGAATGATCAGGTAGCGCAGGGCCACACCGTAATCTGATCGCCCCCCATCGGGAAACAGCAGCAGGGTCGAGGCCAGCGCCGTGAGCTCCCAATAGAGAAACAGGCTCAGCAGGTCACCGGCGCAGACCGCCCCAATCGCAGCGCCAGCATAGATCAGACCAGCCGCGCATTCATGCCGCTGCGGGCGGCCACGCAGGTATAGGCTGCCGATGAGCGCCGCAAAACCGAACAGCCAGGCAAAGGGCGTGGACAGCGCATCCAGGCGCGCCAGTGTCAAGGTTTGTCCGGCAAGCATCACCTGCCCGAAAGCGCCGTGGTCGAATCGCTCCAGATGCATCAGCGCGAGCAACGCCGGCACAGGGAGCAGGCGAGCCCGCAGACGAGGAGTCAATCCGGCCAGCAACAATCCGCCCAGGATCAGTGGCCAGCCGGGCGGCATGGACCAGGGCAGGTGCTCGAATGTCATGTCCTATGCCTCCGCGGACAAGACGGCATCGAGGATGGCATGGCGTCGGCGCCGTGCCGATCGATCGTCGGGTCGACGAGGCACGTTTGGCGTCGAACCATCGCGCTGTACTTTGGGTCAGTCTGCTTCACCATGAAAGCTGCCTAGGGTTCATGGGCTTCGGCCCAGGGGCTCAAAAAAGCAAGGATGGGGTCCGCGCCGAAAAACAAGGCGAGCGTGACCAGCGCCGTGAGACACAAAGGAATGAGGCACACCAGCGGCGCCTCACGGACATGTTCAGGGGTGTTGGCCGGCAAGGGCATGAAAAACGCGCGCCCGACCACCGGCATCAGGTAGGCAAGATTCAGCAGGGTGCTGAGCAACAGAGCGGCGAGCAGCCACGGCTGATTGTTCTGCGTCGTGGCGCCGGCCAGCAGCCATTTGCTCCAGGTGCCCCCCCCGGGCGGTAGGCCGGCCACGCTGATGGCCGCGATGGCAAAGGCGGCAAAGGTCAGCGGCATGCGCCGTCCCAGGCCGTCGAGTTCGCTCACCCGGCTTTTGTGCGCGCGGATCAGGATCGCGCCCGCACAGAAGAACAGCGTGATCTTGCCGAAGGCGTGCATCACGATGTGCAGCGCGCCGCCCAGCAGGCCCGCGGTGCTGGCCAGAGCCGCGCCGAGGACGATGTAGGCGAGCTGGCTCACGGTCGAGTAAGCCAGGCGCGCCTTGAGATTGTCCTGAGTCAGGGCGATGAGCGAGGCCACGATCAGCGTGAAACCCGCCACGAAGGCCATGGGCATGCCGGCGCCCGTCGTCTGCAGGACGTCGACGCCGAAAATCGAATGGGTCACCTTCAGGACGGTGAACACGCCCGCCTTGACCACTGCGACAGCATGCAGCAGGGCACTGACCGGCGTCGGTGCCACCATTGCGCCGGGCAGCCAGCGATGAAACGGCATCAACGCCGCCTTGCCGATACCGAACAGGAAGAGCGCGTAGAGCAGCGCTGTCTGCAGCGGTGACAGGCGTCCGGCGAGGATCCCGCCAGGCCGAAAATCCAGTGTGCCGGCGGCCATGGCGGTCCAGATGATCGCCGGGAGGAGCAAACCGACGGAGGTCCCCATCAAGACAAAGAGGTAGGTGCGGGCCCCGCGCCGCGCCGCCTCGCTGCCGGCATGAGCCACGAGCGGGTAGGTCGACAGGGTCAGCAGCTCATAAAAAATGAAAAGCGTGAACAGGTTGTCCGCAAAAGCGATCCCCATCGTGCTCGCCAGCGCCAGCGGGAAACAGGCGAAAAACCGAGTCTGGTTCGGGACGTGATGCCCTCGCATGTAGCCGATGGCATACACCGCCGTGGGGATCCAGAGCGTGGCGGCGACGAGCGCGAACAACGCACCCAGCGGTTCAGCGGCAAAGGCCACGCTCATGCCGGGCAGGATCTCGGCCAGATGGAGACTGGGGCGTGCGCCCGCATGGACCGCCTGTACGATGGAGATCACGCAACCCAGTAGTCCGATGGCGACCAGAAGCGTCACGGCTTCGCGCAGGTTGGGGTGACGACGCGCCAGACCGATCAGGGGGACCGCCAGGGGCGTGGCGAACACGGCCAGCGTCAAGGCCAGTTCGGCCGTCATGGCTGTGTCTCCAGCAGGGCACGCATGGCCTGATCCGCCAGATTCACCATCAAGCTGCTGTCGATGCCCAGATAAAGGTTTGCGATCACCACCAGCCACGTCGGGATCAACAGCGACCAGGGTGCTTCGGTGACGGCCGGGCGGTCCGCCGGCGGCGCGTGGAAATACAGCTGCTCGACGACCTGCCACACATAGGCCAAAGCCAGCAGGGAGCCCCCGACGATGATGAGGGCAAGCAACCACTGGCCGTGTTCCAGGCTCGCCAGCAGCAGATACCACTTGCTGATGAAGCCGGCCGTGAGCGGCACCCCGATGAGGCTGAGTCCGGCGATCACGAATGCCGCGGCCGAGAGCGGCATCTCGCGCGCGGCGCCGGCGAGCGCCGACATCGACATCGCACCCAGGCGGTAGTACAGGCAACCCAGCGACATGAACAGGGCGCCTTTGGCGAGGGCGTGGTTGATGATATGCAACAATCCCGCGGTCAGGCCCGACGGCGTCATCAGGGCGATGCCCAGCACGATGTAACCGATCTGTGCCACGCTGGAGTAGGCAAAGCAGCGCTTGACGTGATCCTGATACAGCGCGGTCAGCGAGGCGAGAATGATGCCCAGTCCCGCCAGGACGGGAAAGACGCGTGCTAGGGTGACGTCGGCAAAGGCATGGTGGGCTCCGAACAGATCAAAAGTAAAGCGCAGCATGACGTAGACTGCCACCTTGGTCGCCGTGGCCGCGAGGAAGATGGTGACGGCAGACGGTGCATAGGCATAGGCATTCGGTAACCACAGGTGCAGCGGGAACAAGGCCAGCTTCAAGGAGATGCCGACGATGAAGAAGGCAAAGGCTGTCTGTACGGCACGCTGATTTTCAGCCAAGGGCAGCCGTGCAGCGAGATCGGCCATGTTGAGCGTGCCCGTTGCGGCATACAGAAAGCCGATGCTGATCAGGATGAATGTACCGCCTAAGGTGCCCATGATCAGGTATTGGAACGCGGCCGTCAGTGCGCGCCGATCCTGCCCCATGGCGATGAGGGCATAGGTCGACAGGCTCGAGATTTCGAGAAACACGAAGACATTGAAGGCGTCCCCGGTTGCCGTCATCCCCATGAGGCCCGTCATGCACAGCAGCAGCGCGGCATAGAACAGCGCAGCGCGCTCGCTGCCGATTTCGCGCAGCACACTGAGGCGGGCATAAGGCAGCAGAATGGCGGCAGTGGCGCTGATCAGCAGCAACATCATCCCGTTCAGCGCATCGATGCGATAGACGATGCCCAACGGCGCCGCCCAACCGCCGAGGTCATGGCTGATCGGCCCCAGCAGCATCACCCGGTCCAGCAGCAGCGCGGCATTGACCACGCCGATCCAGGCCGCGGTGAGAGCCATCCACCACGCAAGGATCTCACGGCGCAGCAGCAGGCACAGGGGCGCAGCCGTGAGCGGCAGAACCACCTGCAGGACGGCAAGATGAGCGGCGATCACAGACCGGCGTCCTGGCGCTGGATGTCGTCTTCCTCGATGCTGCCGTAGGCGCCGTGGATGCGGATGATCAGCGCGGCCGCCAGTGCCGTGGTCGCGATGCCGACGACGATGGCGGTCAGGATGAGCACATGGGGCAAAGGATTACTGTAAATGGAGAAGGTTGTGTCCAGAATGGGAGCAGTGCCGCCCTCCACCTTGCCCAGCAGGATGTACAGGAAGAATACCGAGGTCTGGAAGATGTTCAGCCCGATGATCTTCAGGATCAAGTTGCCATGCGCGATGAGCATGTAAAAACCGGCCATCATCAGCAGGATAATGATCCAGTAGGGGTAGTGAGCGAGAACGTTCATGAGGAGCGTCGGGCGAATGCAGAGAATATCTGGATCATGACGCCGGCCACGGTGATGCCGACGCCGAGTTCGATGAGGATGATCCCCAAGTGCTGACCTTTCTTGGGATCATCGGCCAACACGCCGTAGTCCAGAAAATTCCCCCCCGCCAGCATGCCCGCAAAACCCACGCCGACGTAGAGCAGCACGCCCAGCGGCATCATGGCCTCCGACACGCGCGCGGGAACGAGAGTTTCGGCGGCATCCAGACCGTTGACCAGCGCGTACAGGATGAAACCGGCCGCGAACAATACGCCGGCCTGGAAGCCCCCGCCCGGGCCATAGTCGCCGTGGGCCTGCACGTACAGGGCAAACAGCCAGATGACGGGCGTGAGCAGACGTGCTGCCGTCCGTAGGATCACCTGATCATCGATCATGCGGGCCGTCCTTCCGGTGCCGGGCGCCCAGCAGGGACAGCACGCCGACAGCCGCGGTCAGCACGACGGTGGCCTCGCCTAGGGTGTCGTAGCCGCGGTAGCTGGCCAGGACCGCGGTCACCACATTGGGAATGCCTGTCGTTTTGCCACTTTCCTCGAGGTAACGCAGTCCGACATGCTGGTTCGGTGGCGAACCCGCATCGCCGTAGCGCGGCATGTCCCAGGTGCCGTAGACCAGTGCGGCACCTGTGATCATCACGACGATCAGCGGCACGGCGGCGCGATGGCGGGACGGGTGGGTTTGCCGGTTGGTGCGGTGCAAGGTGGCGAGCAGCAGGACGGTGGAGATCCCCGCGCCCACGGCCGCCTCGGTGAAGGCTACGTCCACGGCGTCCATGAGCACGAAAACGCCTGCCGAGACCAGGCTGTAGATGCCAGACAGCATGACGGCCGTGATGCCGTCGCGCAGGCGCAGGATGGCCAGCGCGATCACCGCCAAAAAAACCATCAGGACGAGCACGATCAGCGCTTCCACGACAGGACGCCTTTTGCAACGCGATCGCGGATCGTTCCGTCATGCAGCGCCGCGCGACAGAGCGCGTGGCTCGACACGGGGCTCGTGATCATGAGGAACACCAGGATCAGCATCAGTTTGACCGTCACCAGCCACCCGGCGCCCACGAGCATCAGCCCCAGCAAGACGGTGAAGGTGCCAAGCGTTTCACAGACTCCCGCCGCATGGATGCGAACGAGAAAATCGGGAAATCGGAGCAAGCCAACGCCGCCGATGACCAAAAACAGGCCTCCGATCAGCAGCAGCAGACTTGCGGGCAAATCGATCAGTTCGCTCCTCACGTCGAGGAATCCTCTTTCTCATTGACTGCGAGGCGCGCTTCACCGAAGTCGCGACGTTCCACGAAGCGCAGCGCCGCAATGGTCCCGATGAAGTTGATCATCGCGTAGGCGAGCGCGATGTCCAGCCACTCGGGCCGGCCCATGACGAAGCCGATCACCGCGACCAACAGGACGGTCTTGGTGCCGAACAGATTAACGGCGAGCAGGCGATCATAGAACGTCGGCCCGAGTATCCCTCGCAGCAGACCGAGCAACATGGTGACCAGCAGGGCCATAGCAGCCCCTTGCAGTGCCAGCTCGAGCATCAGCTAAGGTTCCAGCGCCGTCACGCGGCGATCCATGTCGCCTTGCAGCAAGGATTCGGCCGACTCGCGCAGCAGTGCATGGATTAGGATGTCGTGCTCGCCGATCTCGATGGAAACCGTACCGGGGGTGAGGGTGATGGAATTGGCATACAGGGCACGTCCCCATGGCGTTCCTTGCGTGGCCGGCACCCTTGCCAGGGTCGGAGTGATCGCCAGCCGGGGGCGCAAAATCTCGCGGCAGACCGCGAGGTTCGACAGCACGATTTCACGCATCAGCCAGACGGGATAGGCCATGAGGGCGATGCCCGGCTTCAGACCCGTCCCGATGGGCGCCATAAGGCGCGACCGGGACCACACCAGGACGGTGGACACAGCCCCGAGTAAAAGCAGCAAGGCGTCGGCGTGTCCGGACAGCAGCCACCACAGCACGGCGAAGAACATCAAAGAGGCGATCGCTTTCGCCACGGCGGCTAACTCCATGAACAAAATGGATTCAAGGGGCACGATTCGGCCGGATCTTGTCTCAAATTACGCAAGCCGTTCGGTGGCGTCAACCACGGCAGGGCCGGCCAATTAAAAAAGGGCGCGACGCCAGTAGGTCCCGCGCCCAGTTCCAGGGAGTGCAATTCAGGAGCGCCGCGGATTTAAGTCGCCGACCTCTCCTTGAAGATGATCACGCACCCACGGCCCGCAACCGTCGTTTCATGTTTAGCAGTGCACAGCCGGTTCCGCCAGGGTGGAGACGGTTGTGACAGAGGAATCGACGCCATCGGCCGTCCGATGAGGAACCGGTAGGGCGTTTGACGTGGCCAGAGCGCGTCTGCGGCCTTCGGCCAGGTCCCGGCTCAGACGATAGGTGTATTCCTGGCAGTTGATCTGGATGGTGTGCCGTGGGCTGGCCACGAAGCGGCGTTTCATGCGCGCGTGCTCGGCCTGCATGCGCTGGCGCATCTCCTCCGGTGCCGGAGGATGGTACTGGCCGGTGAGGTATTCCGCCATCCATCGCGACTGCTCGTCGGCGATCGGCATCATGGCGCAAAAGGGCTGCACCAGGCCCAGGAAAAGCAGATCCGGATAGCGTGGATCCATCATGCGCTGGTAGAGCGCAATGTCGTTGTCGGGAGCGCTGATCAGGTGCTCGTCGAGAAAGGGAAAACGAATATTATAGCCGGTGGCGTAGACGATGGCATCTACCGGTTCGACCGAGCCGTCGGCAAATCGCACCCGATCCCCCATCAGCTCGGTGATGGTCGGCTTGGGCAGGATGTCGCCGCTGCCGAGCCGGATGTGGACTTCACTGGAGATGGTCGGGTGCTGCTGGCCGAACCAGCCTTTGGGGCGCGGCAACCCATAACGCTCCGGGCTGCCAACCAGGAGATTCAGCCCCAAGGTCGCCAATGGATAGAGCAGTTTGTCAAAGACGACGTCGGGCAAGGACCAGATGAGCCGTTCGAGAACGCCGGGCGGACTGCTGGGATGACGCAGCAGGGAATCGTAGACCAGCTTGCCGAAGAAATATTTGGGCAGGATGTAGGTGCCGGTGCGCACCGAGAGGAAGACCTTTTCAGCATTCTCCTTGTGCGCCAGTTCAGAGGCGATGTCCATGGCGGAATTGCCCATACCCATGACGACGACCCGCTTTCCCCGCAGGTCGTGGGGTTCGCCCGGATCGACATAGTCATGGGCGTGCATCTGGACGCCGTCGAAATGTCCTGGGATGGGCGGATTGGGCCAACGCGGATCCCAGTGATGTCCATTCGCTACGACCAGCGCGTCGAACTGCTCGATACCGCCGTCACTGAGATAGACTTGCCAACCGCCGGTCGCCTGCCGTTCGCAGCGCATGACAGTGATCCCGAGGCGTATGGTGTCGCGCAGATCGAAATGATCCACGAAGGCTTCGAAATACGCCGCCACCTGGGCATGGCCGGGGAAGTCCGGATAGTCCGCCGGCATCGGGAAATCTCGAAACGCCATTTGGCGGGGCGAGGTGTTGATGTGCAGCGAACGGTAGGCCGAGGACTTGCCGTTGTAGGCGATATTATTCTTGAAGACCCACATTCCGCCGATGCGGTCGGCGGCCTCATAGCAGACATAGGGCAGCCCGTAAGCCTTGAAATTGCGGCAGGCGGCGATTCCGCTGGAACCGGCGCCGATGATGCATACACGCGGCAATGTCTGGTTCATGCGTTGACGCCTCCTTGGCGTTCGAGCCCGCTTCCTGCGGCACGGCCTCACTATATTCAGTTCCGTGCCGTCACCGTCAATACGTCCATCACGGGCGTGGTTTCAAAACAGCTATTCTGGCGGCGAACCACGCACTGACTTGAGTGCGAGAATGGTCAAATCCGCCAACGGGAACGGGAAGCCAGCATGGACAGTGCAATGACAGTAGCCGTTGTAATGGGCTGGACAACGGTCGGCATCCTCGCCTTGATTGCGGTTGCGCTGCGCGGGCGCCTGCAGGCGGAGCGCTTGCTGCATCAGCGCATGGAGCAGGAACATCGCGCCCTGCGCGAACGGCTGGACGAAAGTGAAGCAGGCCGGCGCGCGGAGACCGAGCGCCGCTCCGCAGCGGAGGCCCGGATGGCCGAATTGCCGGCCCTGACCCAGGAACGCGCGCAACTGCAGCACGCCCTGGCACGGCTGCAGGCCCGGTGCGCCGAGCTCGAGGAACGCCTGACGCAGGAACGCCAGAATGCGGCCGAAAAACTGGCCCTGATCGATCAGGCGCAGACCCGGCTGGCCGATGCCTTCAAGGCCCTGTCCGTCGACGCGCTGCAGCACAACAACCAGCGCTTCCTGGAACTCGCGCGCGAAAACCTCGGCCGTTTCCAGCAGAGCGCCCAGGGCGAACTCGAGGCGCGTCAGAAGGCTGTGGACGGTCTGGTGAAACCCATCGCCGAGTCGCTGGCGAAGGTGGAACTACGCATCGGCGAGCTCGAAAAGGCGCGCATCGATGCCTACAGCGCGCTCGACCAGCAGTTGAAGGCCCTCATCCAACACCACCTGCCGCAACTGCACCGCGAAACGGCCAGTCTGGTGCAGGCCTTGCGCCAGCCGGCCGTACGCGGACGCTGGGGAGAAATCCAGCTCAAGCGGGTGGTGGAACTGGCCGGCATGCTGGAGCACTGCGACTTCACCGAGCAAACCAGTATGGCAGGCGATACGGGACGGTTGCGCCCCGATCTTGTCGTGCGGCTGCCGGGCGGCAAGCGCATCGCGGTGGACGCCAAGACGCCACTCGACGCCTACTTCACGGCGGCCGAGCTGGAATCCCAGGGCAACGTGGCGGGGGCCGAACGCAAGCTCGCCGAACATGCTCGCCAGTTACGCGATCATGTGCGCAAGCTGGCCGAAAAATCCTATTGGGAGCATCTGGCGCGCGAGTACGGCGCGAGTCCCGAATTCGTCGTCTTGTTCGTGCCGGGCGAGGCATTCTACAGCGCAGCGCTCAAGGCCGATCCGACGCTGATCGAGCACGGCGTCGAACAGCGCGTCATCCTCGCGACCCCGACGACCCTGATCGCCCTGCTCAAAGCGGTCGCCTATGGTTGGCGCCAGGAACGGCTGGCTGAAAATGCCCAGGCCATCAGCGATCTGGGCAAGGAGTTGTACAAGCGCATCGTCACTTTGGCCGAGCATTGGTCGCGCGTCGGCAAGGGACTCGGTCAGGCGAGCGATGCCTACAACAAGGCCACGGCGGCGCTGGAAACCCGCGTGCTGGTGCAGGCCCGGCGTTTTCGCGATCTGCATGTGGCCCTCGAAACCGCTGAGATCGCCGAGATCGAATCCATCGACCACGTCCCGCGCACGCTACAGTCGCCCGAGTTGCAGCGCCGCGAAACCGACGACGCCGACGTTTCACTGCGTCTGGATTAGCAGTGTGCCAATGGGCCTTGCTCCACCGCAATTGGCGGATTTTAAGCGGTAACGCGCATTTCTGTGGCGCTCAAGAATTCCGGCGACGTCCCCTCCCCGCCTTTATTGCCCCGAAACGAATGAACTTGGTTCATGCTGCATGCTGAATGGGGTGGTGCTGGAAGTAACGCATGAGCCGCTTGGGCGATTTCTGCAGTTTGCGTAGATGGCTGATGGTGGCCTTTTTCAGGTCGCCCTTGGCT
>DATLZY010000085.1:0-11123 GCA_035573755.1 Candidatus Acidiferrales bacterium | reverse complement strand
GGTTGCCTCGTCGCCCGCCGATTCCACCACCGGAAACAGCGCCCGAGCGGTGCGCACCACCGCTTCCTGCCCCTCGACCAGGAGTCGGATCATGTCCGTGGCCTTGGGCACGCCGTCGGTTTCCGGGATGCTCCCGAGCTCGGCAAAGGATCGATAGGTCCCCGGCGCCGGGAAACCCAGCGAACGGATGCGCTCGGCGATCAGATCGACGGCCAATGCGAGTTCGGTGTACTGCGTCTCGAACATGAGGTGCAGCGTCTGGAACATGGGGCCGGTCACGTTCCAGTGAAAATTATGCGTCTTGAGGTACAGCGTATAGGTATCGGCGAGCAGTCGGGACAGTCCTTCTGCGATCTTGGCACGCTCGGTTTCCGGAATTCCGATGTCGATCTTCATCAGCAGACTCCTTCTCGTCAGGGGACAGCGATTGATTCGGCGCGCCGCCGGCGCAAGGTCTCCCGAGGTTTCACATCCCGGGCGCGCCCAGAGGTAGTTGATCACTGGGTGGTCACGGATCGAGTTGCACGCGCCCGCTGACACGCACGACCAGCGCTGTGGTCCCCGACTGCGTTTCGAGGGGAACCGCATCCTGCTTGGCCGCGCTCATCATGCGCATGACCGGCCGGTAGGGCGCGCCCTCGAACCCGCCGTCGATCTGCAGATCCACGACACGAAAACCGGGTGCGTTGAGCGCCTGCTGTGCCAGGCGGGCACGCTGGCGAAAGGCACCGATTGCCGACTGTGTCAGCGCGTCCTCGACCTCTTGGCGACGCTTGGGAGACACCATGAAATCTATTCCTTGCACCACGAGCCCATCGGCCTGCAGTTCGCCGATCAGTTTCCCGAGGCGATCGAAGTCGGCGCTCTCGGCGGCAATCTGTGCCTGCCCCCGCCAGGTGACGAACTTGCCCTTGTCATCCGTCTCGGCGAGCGTCTGATAGCCTTGGCTTTGCAGGCGGACCTCGGTAAAGGCGCGCGCCTTGGCCAGCGCCTGCGCCACACGGCGATTCAAAGCCTGCGCGAGGCGCGCCGGATCCCGATCTTTCACCTCGAGCGCCAGAACGGCCCGCATCCAATCGTTGGGCACTTCCTCACGCGCTTCGCTGGCGAGGCTGATCAGGTTGTAATGCAACTCATCGGCATGGGCCGCCGGCAGCAGCGCGCTTCCGGCCAACAGCCAGACGCCGAGCACCCGCCGCCATGTCATCCCATCACGCATGTTCGCTCCCCGGCTCGGTCGAGCCTTCCCGTTCCCGCTGCTTGACCAGATTCCACAAGGCTTCCATGCGCGCGAGATGCGCAGGCCCAGGGCGCAAGCCCTCCCGCGCCAACTCCGCCTCGATCCAGCCGAAGCGGCGCTCGAACTTGGCATTGGCACGCCGCAGCGCCGTTTCGGCATCGAGCGCCAGAAAGCGGCTCGCTTGCGCGACGGCAAAGAGCAGATCGCCCAGTTCCTCATCGACGCGATCGGTGGATTCCTCATCGCTCAGGGCCGCCTCCAGTTCGTCGAGTTCTTCCCGCACCTTGGCCAGCACGGCGCTCGTCGTGCGCCAGTCGAACCCCACTCGCGCGGCGCGGCGCCCCAGCTTTTGCGCGCGCATCAGCGCCGGCAGGGCCGCCGGCACATCGGCCAGCAGGCCGCCCGACGCCCCGGCCGCCTGCCGTTCCTCGTCCTTGATCGCCTCCCACCGTGCCGGGTCATGGCTGAGGTCGGTATCGGCGAAGACGTGGGGGTGGCGACGGACGAGCTTCTTCGCCATGCTCGCGGCAACGCCCTCGAAATCGAACCAGCCCCGCTCCTCGGCGAGACGGCTGTGAAACACCACTTGGAACAGCAGATCGCCAAGCTCTCCCCGAAGCGCATTGACATCAGGCTCGGCCTGCTCCAGCAGGTCGGCGACCTCGTAACTCTCTTCCAGCAGATAAGGGATGAGCGAGCGGAAATCCTGGGCACGATCCCACGGGCAGCCGCGCTCGGGATCACGCAATCGCGCCATCACGTGCAGCAACTCATCCATGGCCGGGATCCGGCGCCGCCAAGCGCAGCTTGTCCGCGAGATTGACGATCATGGCCGCCGTCGCCCCCCAGATGTTCCACGGTCCGTAGGTGATGGCGTGGTAGACCAGCTCACGGCCCTGAACCATCGCCGTCCGCCGCTGATGGTTGGTCGGATCGAGCAGAAAGCCGAGCGGCACCTCGAAGACTTCAGCCACCTCACCGGGATCGGGTCGGAGCGATAGCGCGGGAGGCACCAAACCCACCACCGGCGTGATGCAAAATCCGCTGACCGTCACGTGCGGGTCGAGATAACCGACCACCTGTACTTGGTCGGGTGGCAATCCCAGCTCTTCCTCGCTTTCGCGCAGTGCGGTCCAGGCCGCATCGACATCGTCGGCTTCAGCGCCGCCGCCGGGGAAACTGATCTGCCCACCATGATGACGGAGCTGCGCATTGCGCTGCGTCAGCAACAGACGCGGCCCTGACGGATCGCGCACGATCGGGACCAGCACGGCAGCGGGGCGTAGCCGTTCCAGCGGCACCGGCAGCAGATCCAGCGGGAAATTCAGCGGCCTGGGAAACTCGTGCAAGCATGCAGGCGGCGGCGCGGGCACCGAGTGCTCGAGCCGGCGGATGATATGGTCGTAGGTTGCGTCGTTCATGGCCTCATCGCCTGCGCCCGAACTGCCTAGAGGCGCCTGGACGCCTGCCCCGTCATCCTGGCGGCCAGGTCATCTGGCGACCACCCAGAACATGCAGATGGATGTGATACACCGTCTGCCCGCCGGCCAGATTGCAGTTCATGACCGTGCGATACCCGCGCTCGGCGATGCCTTCCTGACGGGCGATCGCTTGCGCCGCAAGCGCCATCTCGCCCATGAGCGGCGCATCATCCGGCGTGAGATCGTTCAAGGTCGCGATGTGGCGCCGCGGAATCACAAGCACATGTGTCGGCGCCTGCGGATGCAGATCCCGGAAGGCGATCACCGACCCAGTTTCATACACGATCTGGGCCGGCAGTTCGCCCTTGACGATGCGGCAAAACAGGCATTCGGCCATGCGAGGCTCTCCTTGTCAGCGTGTCGCTGTCAAAACGATTCCGTTGCCAAGCCGGCGTCATCCGGTAGCACCCGGTGACGCCCGCTGAATGCGTGCGACAGGGTTCCGCTGTCGACGTAGGTCAGCTCGCCACCCATCGGCACCCCATGTGCAATGCGGCTGGCATGCACTCCGGCCCGCGCGACCTGAGTTGCCAGATAATGCGCCGTGGCCTCGCCCTCCACCGTCGGGTTGGTGGCGATGATCACCTCCCTCACCCCCTGGGTCAGACGCTCGGCAAAACGATCCAGGCCCAGCTCCGCCGGCCCGATCCCGTCGAGCGGCGACAAATGGCCCATCAAAATGAAATATTTGCCGCGGTAAAAGCCGGCGTTTTCGATCGCCACCACGTCGGCCGGGGTCTCCACGACGCATAGCAGGCTCTCATCCCGATGAGTCGACTGGCAGATAGGGCAGCGATCACCCTCGCAGTACATGCGGCAATCATGGCAGTGACGCAGGATCTCGAGCGCATCGCGCAGCGCGCCGGCCAGGGCCATGGCACCATCGCGGTCCTTCTCCAGCAGGTGAAACGCCATGCGCTGGGCAGACTTCGGCCCCACGCCCGGCAACAGGCGCAGGGCTTCGATCAGCCGGTTCAACGGCGGCGCAAACAGCGACATGCTCAGAAACCCGGAAAGCCGCCCGGCATCTTCAGCCCGCCAGCGAGGTTGCCCACTTTCTGACCCAGCGCCTTTTCGAGCTTGCGCAGCGCATCGTTCATGGCCCCGGCTGCGAGATCCTCGAGCAACGCCTGATCGCGCAACAACTGGGGATCAATGCGTACCCGGCTCACCTCGCGGCGTCCATTCAGTGTGACCTGCACCATCCCGGCACCGGCCTCGCCCACGACTTCGACCTTGGCGAGATTCTGCGCGGCACGCTGCATGTCCTCCGTAGCACGTCGCGCCTGTTCAAAGAGTTTATCGAGGGGTCCGGGCATGTCCGTTCATTCTCCATCGTTGAGGCTCGCCACATCGCGTGGGCGCATGCTTTGCACCCGCGCGTCGAGCCGGCTCTGCAGTGCCTGCACCACGGCATCCTCGCGCATGGCCGCTTCAGCCTCGGCCTGTCGCTGCGCCTGTGCATCGGCCTCACGCTGCGCAGGCGTCGATCGCGGTGTCTCATCGGCTGCGCGAATCTCGAGGATCAGGTCGGGTTCACGCAGATGTTGCCGCAGCGCATCCCGCAGGCTTTGCTCTGCAGCCGGCCGACGCAGGGCCTGCTGCCGCTGCGCCAGCTCCAGCACGATGCGGCCGTTAGCGTGGGATTTCAAGGCGCAGTGTCGGGCGAGTTCCAGCGAACCACCGCGCAAACCGAGCCGCGCCACGAGTTCCGACCAGTCCTCCGCAGTCGCATCCGCCGGACCCGGGGCCGGCATGGGCACGGCTGGATCAACTGCCATCGGCCAATCATCATCCGCTGGCGCCTCGAGCACCGCAGCGGGCGACATCGGTGCGGTCCGCACGGGCGCAGGCGATGCAGCCGACACGCCCGCTTGCTGCGCTGCCGGCTGCGCCGTTGCGGCGACCCCAGGCGCCGCAACGCCCCCGGACGACGGCAGACGAAAGGCATGGAGCCGCAACACCACCATCTCGAAACCGCTCGCGGGATCAGGCGCCAAGGCGAAATCACGCTTGCCCAGCAGACAGATCTGGTAGTAAACCTGCACCGTCGCGGGGGAAAGCGCCACGAGCAAATCGGGGTCGACCGGCTCCTCATCGTCACTCAGCCGGCCAAAAGTCTGCGCGAAGGCAATCGCCTGCAGCCGCAGCGCCAGGGCGTCGAGTATAGCGGTGTAATCGGGGCTGCGCTGGCGCCAGTCGACGAGCATCTGCCAGATCGCCTCGGCATCCCCAGCGGCCAGAACCTTGAGCAGCCCGTCAACCTGCAACCGATCCACTGTGCCCAGCATCGCATTGACTTCAGACACCGTCAGCCGTCCACCAGCGTAGGCGATGGCCTGATCGAGCAGACTCAGCGCGTCGCGCACACTGCCATCGGCAGCCCGCCCCAGGGTGCGCAAAGCAGCCGGCTCGAAGGCCACACCTTCGGCCGCCAGGATCGTCGCCAAATGCGTAGCGATGCGGTCGGCGCCGAGGCGATGTAAATTGAACTGCAGACAGCGTGACAGCACCGTGACCGGCAGCTTCTGCGGATCGGTCGTCGCCAGCAGGAACTTCACATGCTCGGGCGGTTCTTCCAGCGTCTTGAGCAGCGCGTTGAAGGAATGGGTCGAGAGCATGTGCACTTCGTCGATCAGGTAGATCTTGAAGCGGCCCTTGCCCGGCGCGTACTGGGCGTTGTCGAGCAAGGCGCGGGTGTCGTCGACCTTGGTGCGCGAAGCGGCGTCCACCTCGATCAGGTCCATGAAGCGGCCCTGATCGATTTCCTGACAGGCGCCACAACGGCCGCAGGGCTCGGCGCTTACGCCCTGCTCGCAGTTCAGACACTTGGCGAGAATACGCCCCAAAGTCGTCTTGCCGACGCCGCGCGTACCGGTGAACAGATAGGCGTGGTGCAATCGCTGCTGGGACAGCGCATTGGACAAGGCGCGGACGACGTGTTCCTGCCCCACCAGTTCGCGGAAGCTGCGTGGCCGCCATTTGCGCGCCAGCACAGTGTAGCTCATCGTCCTTCCCCATTCGGCGGAATCATGGTCACGAGCCCAATGGGCGGCGGCCCCGGCCAGCCACACTCCGGCGCCCGAGTCCACTGCTGCCGCTGCTCCCTTCCGGATCTCACGGGGTTCACAATGTATCGTCGCGAAGGGACCAACCGGGGCCACCATATCGGAACCGGTGAGCTCACAAAGGCGCAACACCGGGACGTCGGATTATAGCAGCCGGCACCCGGCCGGCAAGGGCGGATCAGTAGCGGTCGAAGACCCGCATCCCATTCCTGTCGAATAATTGCACGGCGTAATGTTCCGGGTTCGGCCCTTCCATGCCCGGGGATCCGATCGGCATGCCAGGCACGGCAAGCCCGGTTGCCGCCGGCTTCTCCTGCAACAGCCGCTTGATCGACGCAGCGGGAACGTGCCCCTCCACCACATAGCCGCCGACTTGGGCCGTATGACAGGACCCCAGCCGCGCGGGCACGCTCAGCGCCTGCTTGCGCTCGGGCAGATCGGTGACATCACGGCTGGTGACATCGAAACCCGCATCGCTCAGATGACGCACCCAGGCCGCGCAGCAGCCGCAACGCGCGTCCTTGTAGACTGTCACCGGCGGCAGCGCGGCCAAGGCAGGCACGGCAGCCGCCATGCCCAGAAACAGGGACACGCTCTGCAGCGTGGTCTTAAAGTGCATGATCATTCCTCGCAAACGCGGGGCAAGGAGGGCTGCCTCGCAATCGAAGCCCATGTTACAGCGTCAGCACCGCCCGCACGATGTTGCTCTCACCGCCCGGATCGATCCGAAATCCGAGCTTGCGGCATACCGCCAGCATCGCGCCGTTTTCGCGTAGGATATCACCATAGATCTCGGCAAAGCCGCGCGCCCGTGCGTAATCGATGATGCGTTGCATCAATCGGATGCCCAGCCCCTTGCCGCTCTGGTCATGGCGCACCCCGATGGCGAACTCGCAACGCTCGCCGTTGGGATCGCCGGCGATCCGCACACCCGCCAGAATGCGCGCCTGACCGGGCAGCCCTGGCTCGGTGAGCACCAGCGCCATCTCGCGATCATAGTCGATCTGGCTGAGCCGGGCTGCCAGTTGATGCGGCACGTGCCCCATGGGGGAAAAAAAGCGCATGTAGCGCTCCTCCTCGGTCATGGCATCGAACAGTTCGATCAAGGCCGGCTCATCCTCGGGCTGGATGGGTCGCAGCAGCAGCACATGACCGCCGGGCAATTCGAAGGACTGCTCGAGCTCTTTCGGGTAGGGCCGGATCGCGAAATGTGCATGGCCCGCCGGCGCGGCGAGATCGACGCGCACGCGGGCATCGAGCGCCAGCACGCCCTGCTCCCCCGCCAGCAGCGGGTTCACCTCGATCTCCGCCACCTCGGGCAGATCCGCAGCCAGCTGAGCCAGCTTGATCAGGCTCAGGGCCACATCCTCGATGCGCGTCGGGGCGATGCCGCCCACGCCTTGCAGCACGCGATGGATGCGAGTGCGCTCGATGAGATCGCAGGCGAGATGCATGTTGAGCGGCGGCAGCGCGAAGGCCGTGTCGTTCAAGGCCTCGACGGCGTTTCCGCCCTGCCCGAACAGCAGCACCGGCCCGAACACGGCATCGGTCGTCATGCCCAGGATCAGCTCGTGGTTGTCGCCCTTGGGCACCATGGGCTGGAGCGTGAAGCCCTCGATTCGGGCCTGCGGCTGATGTTCATGCAGGTGCGCCAGGATCCCATGCGCCGCATCGGCGACGGCCTCGGGCGTCTGCAGATTGAGTGCGACGCCGCCCATGGCGCGCTTGTGCAGGATGTCGGGAGAGGAAATCTTGAGCACAACCGGCAGGGCCCAGTCCTCTGCCTGAGCTGCCGCCTCATCGGGCGTCTTCACCATCGCCGTCTGGACCACCGGGATGCGGTAGGCCGCGAGCAGCGCCATGCCCTCTGCCAGCGATAGCCAGCCACCACCGCGTGCACGCGCCTGCGCGATGACCTCCGCCGCCGCCTCGTGATCGGGGACGAATGCCTGGGGCAACGACGGTGGGGTTTCCAGCAGCAGGCGCTGGTTGCGGCGATAACCGATGAGATGCATGTACGCCCGGATCACCTGATCCGGCGTTTCATAACTGGGAATGCGATGGGCGGCGAAGGTTTCACGCACGGTCTGGGCCGTCTTGGCGCCCAACCAGTTGGTCAACAAGCCCTTGCGTGGTGTCCGGTGGACCTCGATGACCGCCTCGGCGGCTTCCTGGCTGCTGGCCACCCCGACCGGGCAATTGAAGACCGCCACGGTATCCACTTCCGGCGCCTCATAAAGGATACGCAAGGCTTCGCGATAACGCCCGGGATCGGCATCGCCCAGCACATCCACTGGGTTCTGCGTGCTGCACAAGGGCGGCAAGGCATCGCGCAGGCGATGACGCGTGTTTTCAGACAGGCTCGCCAGATGACCGCCCAGCCGCGTCAGTTCGTCAGTAGCCAGCACCCCGATGCCGCCCCCGTTGGTTACGATGGCCAGGCGTTCGCCGAAGCGGGGGCTGGAATGACCCAGCGTCTCCACCGCATCGAACAGCTCGGCCATGGAATCCACCTGGACCATGCCGGCGCGCCGGAATGCTGCGGCATAGACGGCGTCGACACCGGCCAACGCACCGGTATGCGAGGCCACCGCCTGGGCCGACTGGGCGTAGCGGCCACCCTTGACCACGATGACGGGTTTGAGGCGCGCGGCGAGTCGCGCTGCCGACATGAACTTGCGCGCGTCGCGCACCGATTCGACGTAGAGCAAGATTGCTCGCGTATCCCAGTCGTTCGCCAAATAGTCGAGCAGATCGCCGAAATCGACGTCCGCCGATGCGCCCAGCGAAATGAGCGTCGAGAACCCGATGCCACGGCTCTCGGCCCAGTCCAGTACGGCAGTCAGGATCGCGCCCGACTGAGCGATGAAAGCCAGATTGCCGGGCCGCGCATTGAGGTGGGCGAAGCTGGCATTGAGCCCGACCTTGGGCATCAGGATGCCGAGGCAGTTGGGCCCGATGATGCGCATCAGATGCGGCCGGGCGGCTTCCAGTGCCGCCTGTTGCAAGGCCGCGCCGGCAGCGGCATCGGTCTCCTCGAATCCGGCCGAGAGCACCACAGCCGCCCGCGTACCGGCCGCGCCCAGTTCGGCCAGCGTTTCCGGCACCTGCGCGGCCGGGACCGCGACCACGGCCAGATCCGGGGCTTGGGGCAAATCGGCCAGGCGCGTATATATACCGTGCGCGGCGTCCGGCTCGCTGCGCCGGTTGACCAGCATCACGGGGCCTGGAAATCCGCCCGACTGCAAATTGCGCGCGACGGCGCCACCGACACGATGGGCATCACGGCTCGCACCCACCAGCGCGACCGAGCGGGGTTTGAAGAAAAACTCGAGGTTGCGCGTCGACATGCCAGCGCTCCAATCGCGACCACAGGCTCGGATCGACATGAAGGATACCGTGCGCCTCATGACGGGATGAAGCATCGCATCACGATGCGCGCTCGCTGGGCCAGCCGCTCACAGAATCTCGTTGGCGCCTCTCGCGGCGCGACATCAAATCGCTACAATGTCCGCCCCTACGCTGGAAACGACGCAGATGGGCCGCATGGCGATCACTCTCTACCACAATCCACGGTGTAGCAAATCCCGCGCCGCGCTGGCCCTGTTGCGGGAGGCTGGCATCGAGCCGATGCTGATCGACTATCTAAACCATCCACCGAGTCTGCAGGACCTGGCCCACCTGACCGAATGCCTGGGCCTTGCGCCGCGCGCGCTGCTCAGGACGGGCGAGGATGAATACAGGGCCTTGGGGCTCGGCGCGCCCGACGTCACCGATACGGTGATCCTCGAGGCCATCCACCGTCACCCGCGCCTTCTCGAACGTCCGATCGCGATCCGTGACGACAGCCGGGCCGTCATCGGCCGCCCACCCGAACGGGTTCTGGAACTGCTCGCCGATGCCTGAGATCCTGGTCCTGTATTACAGCCGCTCCGGTGCAACTGCCCGCATGGCCCAGTTCATCGCGCGAGGCGTCGCCGAGGTGCCGGGCGCCAGCGCGCGGCTGCGCACGGTCCCGCCGGTCTCAGCCACCTGCGAGGCGATCAGCCCGCCCGTCCCCGACGCAGGCGCGCCCTATGCCGAGGAACGGGACCTCATCAATTGCGACGGATTGATCATCGGTAGCCCGACCCGCTTCGGCAACATGGCAGCGCCGCTGAAGTATTTTCTCGACGGAACGGGCTCGCTCTGGCTCAGTGGCGCGCTGGCCGGGAAACCCGCCGCGGCATTTACGTCCACGGCGAGTCTGCATGGCGGCCAGGAGAGCACGCTGCTGTCCATGATGCTGCCCTTGCTGCATCACGGCATGATTCTCGTCGGCCTGCCTTATACCGAAACGGCACTGAGCGAAACCCGAGGCGGCGGCACGCCCTACGGACCCAGCCATTGGGCCGGCAGCGACAACCAGCAAGTCATCAGCGAAGCGGAAAAGAGCCTGTGTCGAGCGCTCGGCCGACGCGTCGCCGCCATCGCTTGTCGCCTCGGAGGCCCAAACGCACAATGATTCGCCCACAAATCCTGCAACGCATCGCCTTGGTCTGCATCGGCGGTCTGATGGCGACCATGGGCTATTGGTTACTCGCTTTTGCCAATCTCATGCCTCCGCACACCGTCTGGCTGTGGCTGGTCGGGGTGGAACTGCCGCTACTGCTGGCCGTACCCGGGCTGTTGGCTGGTCGGCCTTACACCTTCGCCTGGCTGAGTCTGGCTTCCCTGTTCTACTTCGGTGGCGCGCTCACCGATCTGATCGCCAATCCACTTGGCCGACATGCCAGCCTGCCGGCGACCCTGCTGGCGCTGGGCGTGTTTACCAGTTGCGTCCTGTTCCCGAAGGCACTCAAGGCCTCTCGCCAGATGCGCCGTTGATCACGCCGATTCTCGGTGCTATGACGCCGGACCGCCGGCCGATGAGATGATCTAGACCTCTCGGCCGTTCCAGTGGATGATGCACAAATAGGCTCCGGAACGGCATGACGCCGTCCGTACACACAGCCCCCAACAAGGACGACCCATATGGCCCAGCACCACAAACTCCCTGCCGTCATCCTGGCAATCATCACGCTCACCGTTCTCCCACCTGTCGTCGATGCCGCTTCCATGCCGGGCGCGTCCAATAGCCGCGACCCACGCACTGCTGGCAGCATGGGCACCGGCATGGGTGGCGCCGGCATGGGTGGCGCCGGCATGGGTGGCGCCGGCATGGGTGGCGCCGGCATGGGTGGCGCCGGCATGGGTGGCGCCGGCATGGGTGGCACCGGCATGGGTGGCACCGGCATGGGTGGCACCGGCATGGGTGGCACCGGCATGGGTGGCACCGGCATGGGTGGCACCGGC
>DATLZY010000084.1:0-5790 GCA_035573755.1 Candidatus Acidiferrales bacterium | reverse complement strand
TGGCCACCGGCGCGTGCGGCGCGATCAGGGCCAACAGCGCGTCCCACGGCACGGTCTGCTCCCTCTCGGCCAGAAACACCCGCTTGCGCGTCTGCCGGCAGGTCAGGTCAACGTCCAATGGCTGCTGCTTCATGCCTTCGGCTCCGATCGGTCAACTGCGCCGTATCATCGGACAGGGCACGGGTTTTGGACAGAATCCTTAGGTCTTGCCGGGTTGGGCCGACTGCTGGAGCTGTCGCTGGGTCTCTCGGCCTGGAAGCAGTACGGGCCGAACCGCTGGGCGCTGCGCTGCAACCCCTCCAGCGGCAACCTGCACCCGACGGAAGGCTACCTCGTCTGCCGCGCGCTGCCCGATTTCGCGGATGGGGTGTATCACTACCGGCCGGATGCGCACCTGCTGGAGCAACGCGCGGCCATGGTATCGGCGCCGTCCGGCGGCAGGCCGGCCGCACTGCTGGGGCTCGCCTCTATTCATTGGCGCGAGGCGTGGAAATACGGCAAGCGCGCCTATCGCTACTGCCAGCTCGACGTCGGCCACGCGGTGGCGGCACTGTCCTATGCGGCGGCGCTGCTGGGCTGGCGGCTGCGCCCGCTCACGCATTGGCCGGATGCGGCGGTCGCCGCGCTGCTGGGCGTGGATCAGCCCACGTATGGGGCGGAACCGGAGCATCCGGATCTGCTGCTGGCGGTGGACACGGAGCCGGCTGATGAGGCAGAGCCCGATGCATGGCTGGCTTGGGTGCGCGATGCCGAGTGGCGGGGTCGGCCGAACGTGCTCGACCGCCGTCCGCTCTATCGATGGCCGGTGATCGAGGCCGTGAGCCGCGCCACCGCCAAGCCCGCGACGCCGATCCTTCCCCCGGTGTTGAACGACACGCTGACCGTGCGCCCGGCTGAGGGGGTTGAACGTCCGGCGATGGCGGTGATTCGCGAGCGCCGCTCGGCACAGGCCTACGATCCGGCCGGCACCATGCCGCTGGCGACGCTCGAGACGCTGCTGGATCGGCTCATCCCGCGCACCGGCGTGCCGCCTTGGGACGCCTTGCCGGAAACGAACCGACTGCATCCGCTGCTGTTCGTGCATCGCGTGGGCGATCTGGCGCCGGGGCTCTACGCGCTGCCCCGCTCGGCTGAGGCGCGGGCGCTGCTGCTCGGCGCGCTGGACACGCGCTTTGCCTGGAACGCCTGCCCGGAGGTGAATCTGGCAGGGAATGCGACGCTCTACCGACTGGCCAGCGGCGACATGCGGCGCACGGCCGGACTGCTCTGCTGCCATCAGGCGATCGCGGCGCAAGGCGCGGTCACCCTCATGCTGCTGGCCGAATCGGGCGATGCACTCGATGCCGAGCCGTGGCGCTACCGCTGGCGGCACTGGGAGGCCGGCGTCCAGGGGCAGGTGCTCTACCTTAACGCGGAAGCGGCTGGCCTGCGCGGCACAGGGATCGGCTGCTACTTCGACCCAGCAGTCCATGAAGTCCTGGGGCTGTCGGACCGGCGCCTGCAAAGCTTCTATCACTTCACCATCGGCCGGCCGCTGGTCGATGCGCGCATCCAGTCCCTGCCGCCCTACGCGAACCTGCAGCGCGATTGACGCGGTGTTTCAACAGCAGCGGTTGACGCCGCTGGAGAAGCGTTCGTGGTGATGCCGGCGGATGAAGGCGCGCCGGGACAGCGGTGCCTGATCGGGATGGGCGGCACGGTGATGGGCGAGATAGCGCTCATAGGCATCATCCCCGCTCCACTGGCGGAACAGCGCCCAGGCCTGTCGCAGCCGGCCGAGACCGGGCTTGATCCAGACCGTCACGCCCGTTCCCCTTGCGCCAGATCGAGCGCCGGCACGGCGGCGCTCTCGCGCAGCGGCAACACCGGCCTTCCAGTGGCCACGCGCCAGACCGTGTAGGCCATGTCGAGCACGATGATCCACAGCAGCGCCGCGAAAAACACCGTGAGCCAGCCGTCGATGTGCAGGTTGAAGATGAGCTGCGGCGCCACCGCCGCCTTCTCGGGCGGCAGGGTGCCGCTTGCCAAGCGCTCGGCCAGATCGCGCGCGCCGGCGAAGAAGCCGATGCGCGGATCGGCGCTCAGCACCTTGTAGCAGGCTGCCGTGGTGGTGACGATGATGAGCCACACCAGCGGCAGCCCCGTCACCCACACATAGCGCAGCCGGCCGGACTTGGCGAGGATGCCGGTGGCAACCGACAGCGCGATGGCGGCCAGCATCTGGTTGGAGATGCCGAACAGGGGCCAGAGAATGTTCACCCCGCCATTGGGGTCGAGCACGCCCATGCGCAGGAAATAGCCCCAGGCGGCCACCACCAGAGCCGAGCTGAACAGCACCGACGGCGTCCACGAGGTGCGGCCCAGCGGCGCCCAGAGCGTGCCGAGCAGGTCCTGCAGCAGGAAGCGACCCACCCGCGTGCCGGCGTCCAGCGTGGTGAGGATGAACACGGCCTCGAACATGATCGCGAAGTGATACCACACGGCCAGTAGGCGCTCGCCGAAGGCGCTGCTGAAGATGCTGGCCATGCCGACGGCGAGCGAAGGCGCGCCGCCGGTACGGGAGAAGAGCGAGGTCTCGCCCATCTCCCGCGCCAGCTCGGCCATCTGCGCCGCGCTCACCGGGTAGCCCCAGCCGGTGATCGTGGCGGCGGCCTGGACCGGATCGGTGCCGATGAGGCCGGCCGGGCTGTTGATGGCGAAATAGACGCCCGGATCGAGCATGGTGGCCGCAACCAGCGCCATGATGGCGACGAAGGATTCCAGGATCATGCTGCCGTAGCCCACCAGCGGCACGGGCGCTTCGCTGTCGAGCAGCTTGGGCGTCGTGCCCGAGGCGACCAGCGCGTGGAACCCCGACACGGCGCCGCAGGCGATGGTGATGAACACGAAGGGAAACACCGGCCCTGCGAAGATGGGGCCGCTGCCGTCGATGAAGGGCGTGACCGCCGGCATCTTGAGCGGCGGGTTGAGCACGACCAGCGCAATGGCGAGCAGAAACACCGTGCCGAGCTTGAGGAAGGTGGACAGGTAATCGCGCGGCGCAAGCAGCAGCCACACCGGCAGGATGGCGGCCGCAAAGCCATAGGCCATGATCATCCAGGCCAAGGATGCGCCATCCCAGTCGAACCAGGTCCGCACCCCGGGCAGGGTGTCGATCCAGCCGCCGCCGACGGTCGCCAGCAGCAGCAATGCCAGCCCGATCAGGCTGCCTTCCAGCACCCGGCCGGGGCGGAGCTGGTGCATGTACAGGCCGATCAGCATGGCGATGGGGATGGTCGCCGCCACCGTCGCGGTCGCCCAGGGACTGTGCTTCATGGCGTTGACCACGGTCAGGCCCAGCGCCGAGATCAGCACGATGAGGATCATGAAGGTGCCGATCAGGGCGGCACTGCCGGCGATCGGCCCCAGTTCGTCGCGCGCCATCTGGCCCAGGCTGCGTCCGTCGCGGCGCAACGAGCAGAACAGCACCACCATGTCCTGCACACAGCCCCCGAGCACGGCGCCGATCAGGATCCACAGGGTGCCGGGCAGGTAGCCGAACTGCGCCGCGAGGGTCGGCCCGACCAGCGGCCCGGGGCCGGCGATGGCCGCGAAGTGGTGCCCGAACACCACCCAGCGATGCGTCGGCACGAAGTCCCGGCCGTTGGCGAGCCGCACCGCCGGCGTGGCGCGGTCCGCATCGAGCACCAGGACCCGCGCCGCGATCCAGGCGGCATAGAAGCGATAGGCGAGGGCATAGACGCAGACCGCCGCGACGATCAGCCACAGCGCATCGATGGATTCGCCCCGATGCAGCGCGACACCGCCCAGCGTGAACGCGCCAAGCCCGGCCACCGCGACCCAGATCAATGAAGAAAGACGCAATGACATGGGCATCCCAGCCTCGGCGATTCGAACCCGATCCCGGCATGCCGTGTACTGCATGCCCTTGATGGTGGGCAAGCATACCGCAACCGGAGGGCGGCGCCTGCATTGCCGCCGACGGCAGACGGGCGCGGGGTTGGCTGCACCCGCCCTTCAGGTTCAGCCGCAGCTCACGCCCGTACCGCGCAGGCCGCAGTAGCCGTTGGGGTGATGGGCGAGGTATTGCTGGTGCTCGGCCTCGGCGAAGTAGAAGGGACCATCCGGCACGATTTCGGTGGTTATGGCCGCAAAGCCGGCAGCGGCGAGCCGCTTCTGGTAGGCATCGAGACTGGCGTGCACCTGCAGACGCTGGGCCTCGTCCGTCGGTTGGATCAGCGAGCGGTATTGCGTGCCGATGTCGTTGCCCTGGCGCATGCCTTGGGTGGGATCGTGCGCCTCCCAGAAGATCCGCAGCAAATCCTCGTAATCGATCCTGCTCGGGTCGAACACGACCTGCACCACTTCGGCGTGGCCCGTGCGTCCGCTGCAGACTTCCTCGTAGGTCGGGTTGGGCGTCAGGCCGCCGGCATAACCCACCGCCGTCACATACACGCCCGGCCGGGTCCAGTACAGGCGCTCGGCGCCCCAGAAGCAGCCCATGCCGAAGCGGGCGACGGCCATGCCCGGTGGATAGGGCGGCGCGAGCGGCGTGTCGAGCACGGCATGACGCGGGGGAATGGCCAGTGCCTGCTCGCGGCCGGGCAGCGCCTCCATGGCATTGGGCAGGCGCGACTTGTAGGGATGGAAGAACGACATGGCGACCTCCTGCGCGGAGCGGCGAAAATAACGATGACTTGAATGGAAATTAGACCTTTACAGTGTGGTCGAGTGCCGGCCCGAGTTGGTCCGGCAGCGCTTTTGCCACAACAAAAAACCCGGGTCGGCGTGAACCAACCCGGGTTGCGTGAGCCAGACATGGCTAAAGCAAATTTCTCGTGTGCACTGAACAACCGATTGATGACCGCCCGCCGGGCATCCTGCCATCCGATCCCCTCGTCCCTGACCGGAGGGGGTCATCAATCCGCACCGGCCTCCTGGCCTACGGCAATCTCCCTGATCGCCGATCCGGTGTACGTCCCTGACTCTTCCATGATCGGCGGCTTCCTGCCACCATTCATCCCTGATCGGGCCGATCCTTTGGCCCCGTGGTGTCCTTACCACTCGTCTCCGGATGGGTACATCTTCCGCCACCTCTGTGACGTAAACAGTCAGACAATGCCAAAATTCGGTGTAAGCATTTTCTTAATACCGAGCATTGATGAGGTGAGGGCTTCGTTCCGCCATCGGAAGCAACCATGATCGGCTTGCTGCAAAGGGTGCGACGGGCTTGGGTGGAAGTCGACGGCGCACCGGTCGCCCGCATCGGCACCGGCATGGTCGCACTGATCGGCATCGAACGCTTCGACACCCCCGTGACCGCCCATCGCCTGCTGGAGCGTATGCTGGATTACCGGATGTTTCCGGATGCCGAGCGCCGCATGAATCTCAGCCTGCGCGACATCAAGGGCGAGTTGCTGCTGGTGCCGCAGTTCACTTTGGCTGCGGATACCCGCAAGGGCAACCGGCCGGGCTTTTCGCCTGCCATGCCGCCCGACGAAGCCCGCTTGCTCTACGCCGCATTGCTCGCCCGAGCCGAGCAACTCCATCCCCGTGTGCAAAGCGGTGTCTTCGGCGCCGACATGCAGGTGAGTCTCACCAACGACGGCCCGGTCACGTTCTGGTTGCGGGTCGAGCACCCCTAGCAGGCCGTTGAAAAAATCTCCCGCAAGCTGGTCTGCGGCAGTTACGATGCGAGCTACCGAAACCCAGACGCAAACGACACCCAAGATTCGAGGCACACAGAACGTTCAGGGGGCGATGTTCAGCACCATCAGCCTGGAAGAGGGG
>DATLZY010000083.1:0-5885 GCA_035573755.1 Candidatus Acidiferrales bacterium | reverse complement strand
ACCGCCAGCGGGCGAATGATCGGCCAAACAACCCGCAATCGAGCCAAAAATCAGCCCGAATCGCTCGCGGATCGCTTCGCAGCGAGTTCGGTCACCGACAGGCCCATTGCCTTGCGATATTGATGTTCAGTGTGTCCTTAGTCGAGGAAAAAGCCGATCTAGCCATTCAGGATTACGATCGCGCCAATGGCCAGGGCATCGATCCATTCTCCCAACGTGCCGGATACGACGGCGGCGCCGGCCAGCAGGCCGATGACAGGGCTGTTGAACTGCGCCCACAGCAGCCGCCATGGCGAGGGCGGAGGCTCGGCGGCGATCTGGTTGGGCCCGAAGGTGGCGAGGCGGCGCGCGGCTTCGATCGTGCTCAAGCCCGACGTGGTCGAGTTTGGGGAGGACGGCTGATCCATGTGCAATGACATCCAGTTGAATGGAGCATGTCCCGGAGCATACCGCCCGAATGCGACGGTATTCAGAACCAGATCCGCAAACCCGCCACCAGCATCGATTCACGCACGTCCGCGCCGTCCTCGCGCGCCTGGTCCGCCGTACCGGCCAGCTTGCGGGTCCACGACCAGCCGAGATACGGGGCGAACTGCCGGTCGATTTCATAGCGCAGGCGCAGCCCTGCCGTGGCGCTGGTGAACCCGGCGTCGCGTTCGAACGCGCGATCCTCGCGCGCGGCGGCGCCGAGTTCCACGCGCGGCTGCAGGATCAGGCGCTGGGTCAGCAGCAGCTCGGATTCGGTTTCCAGGCGCGCGGTCAGATGGCCGTCCTCATCCAGGCGCAGCGTGGCGTCGACCTCCAGGCGATAGGGCAACAGGCCGTGCAGGGCGGCCACGGCCGCCAGCCGCTCCGGGCTGCCCTGCGTGCCCGCATGACGCTGGTAACCGACGCCACCCAAGAGGTCCCAGTAGGGTGCGACGAGCCGGCCGTAATAGACGTCGAATCGACCGATCTCGGTTTGATCGTCCCGGGTGCGATGCTGCCCCTCGCTTTCCAGCCACAGCCGTCGGTCGTCGCCGCCGACCCAGCCGAGAACGTCCCAGGCAACGGCCTCCTCGCCCGTCTCGCCGGCGCGGTATTCGAGCTGGTCGATGAGCAGGCGGTGGTGGATCGCGTCGTCCTGGATCGGGGCCGGCAGGTGTCCCGGTGCGTGCGACAATAGGGGATCGGCCGCGGCAATCCCGGGCGCACCTGCGAGCAGCGCGGCCAGTCCGAGCAAGATCCTGCGTCCCGATGTCACGCGCATGCCGCTTCCCTCAGCCGACCCGCACGATGCGGAACATGCCCAGATCCATGTGATAGAGCAGATGACAGTGGAAGGCCCAGTCGCCCGGCGCGTCGGCGGTGATCAGAGCCGAGAGCCGCTCGGCGGGTTTGACGCTGACGGTGTGCTTGCGCGGAAGGTGGCGACCCTGGCCGTTTTCCAGCTCCAGCCACATGCCGTGCAGGTGGATGGGGTGTTCCATCATGGTGTCGTTGACCAGCACCAGCCGCAGCCGCTCGCCGTACCGGAGCGGTATCGGTTCCGGAGCCTCCGAGAACTTGCGGCCGTCGAAGGACCACAGGTAGCGCGACATGTGCCCGGTCAGGTGCAACTCGATCTCGCGGGCCGGCGGGCGATCGTCGAAATCATGCGCGAGGCGCCTGAGGTCGGCATAGACCAGCACACGATGGCCCACATCGGCGAGGCCCGTCCCCGGCTCAGCCAGCCGGGTGCGCTGCACCTCGGCGACGCTGGTGTTGCCCGGGCCGTGCGTGTCGGGGCCGTGACGCGCCACGATCGGGCCCGGCCCGCTGTCGGGCGTGGGTGGCGCGGCGCTTGCGGCGTGATGCGCATGGGCTGCGGCATCAGGGACATGCGCCGTGTGCGCGTCGGTCGGGGCCGGCGCATGTGCGGCATGGTCCATGGCGCCGTGCCCCGCGTGCGCAGCCATGCCCATGTCGATCATGGTGCGGCGCGGCGGCGCGCGCAGCGCCGGCACCGCGGCGCGCAGGCCTGCGCGCGGGCTCAGGAAGCCGCAGACCGAGCCGCTGCGATCCATGGACTCGGCAAACAGCGTGTAGGCGCGATCCGCCTCAGGGGTCACGATGACGTCATAGGTTTCGGCCACGGCGATCTGCAGTTCGTCCACCGTCACCGGCGCCACGTCCTGGCCGTCCGCCTGCACGACTGTCATGGGCAGGCCGGGGATGCGCACGTTGAAATAGCTCATGCTGGCAGCATTGATGATGCGCAGCCGCACCCGTTCGCCCGGCGTGAACCGGCCTTCCCACGGCGCATCGGACGCCTGCCCGTTCAGCAGGTAGGTGTAGCTGTGGCCGGTGATGTCGGCGATATCGCTCGGGTTCATGCGCATGGCCGCCCAGTCGAGTCGATTGCGAATGGCGGCGCGCCAAGTGCTTTGCCGGGCCTCATCGATCAGGCTCATCAGGGTCGGTTTCTGGAAATTGTCGGCATCGCTCTGCTGCTTCAGGCGAGTCATCATGCGGTGGGGATCGATGTGCAGGAAGTCGGAAAGAATCGCCACATGCTCACGGTCGTAGGCGATTTCATCGGGCTCAGCCGGATCGATGATGAGCGCGCCGTAATGGCCCAGTTGTTCCTGCATGCCGCTGTGGCTGTGATACCAGTAGGTGCCGTGCTGGCGGATGGGAAACCGGTAGGTGAAGGTGGTTCCGGGGCCGATGCCGGCGAAGCTCACCCCGGGCACCCCGTCCATTCCGGCCGGCAGCAGCAGGCCGTGCCAATGGATGGAGGTGGGCTCGTCCAGATGGTTGTGCACGCGGGCGACGAATTCCTGGCCTTCGCGCAGCCGGATCAGGGGACCGGGAAGCTGCTCGTTGAGTGTCACGGCCCCGGCGCTCCGGCCGCCGATCGCGACTGTCTGCCTGCCGACGTGCAGATCGAGCGGGTCCTCCGGGGTGCCGGACCCGGTCGCGCGCATTGCGGCGGCCTGCAGCGCGCGCCACGGATTCAAGGCCAGGCTCACACCGAGCGCGCCGCCCCATTGCAGTAACGCGCGCCGCGAGAGTCGTCCTGCCTGTTCCGTCATGAGGCCTGAATCCTGTTCATCGCCGAGCGACAGGGTAAGGTTGGAGGCGGGCCATGAGTCAAGAGCGGCGCGCACTGCCGGCCCCTGATCGCGGCCACCCAGCCCCGCGACGGCCGAGGCGTTTGGCGGGGAGATCGGTGTTTCGGATAGAGTGAACGGGCGCATTCGTATCCGGCAGCGTTCCTGATGGAGAGGCCAAGTCATGGATCATAGCCACCACCCGAGCCCTGATGCCGCCGCGGCGCGCGACCCGGTTTGCGGCATGACGGTGAGGGATCCCGAGCGCGCGCCCCACCAAGTCCATCAGGGGCGGCGCTATGTGTTCTGCTGCCAAGGGTGTGCAAACAAATTCGCTGCGGCCCCTGAACAGTATCTCCAGGCTGCTTCTGCCCCAGCACCGGTGCCGAGCCCAGCGCAGGTGGCGGGCGCCTATGTCTGCCCCATGTGCCCGGGTGTCAAGTCGGACCGGCCGGCAGCCTGTCCACGCTGCGGCATGGCCTTGGAGCGGGAAACACCCGCCGCACCTGCCATGGCGACGCAGTGGACCTGCCCCATGCATCCCGAGATCGTGCGCGACGCACCGGATGCGTGCCCGATCTGCGGCATGGCGCTGGAGCCTCGCGCCGTCACGCTGGAGGATGACGACAATCCGGAATTGCGCGACATGACGCGCCGGTTCCGGGTGAGCCTGTTCCTCACGGTCCCGGTCTTTGCCGTGGCCATGGGCGAGATGGTGCCGGGCGTGCACGCCCTGTTTGCCCGCCTCGGGTCAGCCGGCTTTTGGGCCGGCTTTCAGTTGCTGTTCACGACGCCGGTCGTGCTGTGGGCCGGATCGTTCTTCTTCGCCCGTGCTTACCGCTCGTTGATCAACCGCAGTCTGAACATGTTCACCCTGATCGCTCTTGGGGTGGGCGTGGCCTACGGCTACAGCGTGGTCGCGACCCTGTTTCCGGGGCTTTTCCCCGCGGCGTTTCGCGGTCATGGCGGCCGCGTGGCCGTTTATTTCGAGGCTGCGGCGGTCATCACCACGCTGGTGATCCTCGGGCAGATGCTGGAGTTGCGGGCGCGCAGCCGCACCGGGGCGGCCATCCGTGCCCTGCTGGGCCTGGCGCCCAAGACCGCGCGACGCATCGAGGACGACGGCGCGGAACGCGACGTCCCCCTGGACCAGATCCAGATCGGCGACCGCTTGCGCGTGCGCCCGGGCGAAAAGATTCCGGTGGACGGCAAGGTCGTCGAGGGCCGGAGCGCGGTGGATGAATCAATGATCACCGGCGAACCCATACCCGTGGAAAAGGGGCCTGGCGATGCCGTGATCGGCGCCACCGTGAACGGTACCGGCGGACTGATCATGATCGCGGAGCGGGTCGGCGCACAGACGCTGTTGTCGCGCATCATCCAGATGGTCGCCGACGCCCAGCGCAGCCGAGCACCCATCCAGAACCTGGCCGATACCGTGTCGGGGTATTTCGTGCCGGCCGTGGTGCTCGCCGCGGTAGCGACCTTCGCGCTCTGGACGCTGTGGGGGCCGGAGCCGCGCCTGGCGCATGGCTTGATCAACGCCGTGGCCGTGCTGATCATCGCCTGTCCTTGCGCGCTGGGGCTCGCGACGCCGATTTCCATCATGGTGGCGACCGGCCGGGGGGCCAGCGTCGGGGTGTTGTTCAAGAATGCCGAAGCGATCGAGGCCTTCCGGGAAATCGACACATTGGTGGTGGACAAGACCGGTACGCTGACCGAGGGCCGTCCCGCGCTGGTGACGGTGGAGGTCTTCGCCGACATGGACGAGCAGCGGCTGCTGCATTTGGCCGCCGGCCTGGAACAGGGCAGTGAGCATCCGTTGGCGGCGGCCATCGTGCGCGGCGCCGAGGCGCGGGGCGTGCGTCCGGCCGCGGCGGAGGACTTCGCGTCGGTGACCGGGCAGGGCGTGCGCGGGCGCATCGCGGGGCAGCAGGTGGCGCTCGGCAACGCCGCGATGATGGATGCGCTGGGCGTGGATGTCGCGGCGCACCGCAGCCGGGCCGGATCGCTGCAGGAGGCGGGGCAGACCGTGATGTGGGTGGCGGTCGACGGCCGCTGCGCCGGTCTTCTCGGCGTTGCCGATCCAGTCAAGGCAACCACCGCCGATGCCATCGCCGCCCTGCACCGGGACGGCCTGCGCATCGTCATGATGACCGGCGACAACGCCGCCACCGCCCACGCCGTGGCTGCACCGCTCGGCATCGACGAGGTCATCGCGGGTGTCATGCCCGATGAGAAAGCGGCCAAGGTGCGCGAGTTGCAAGCGCAGGGGCGCAAGGTGGCCATGGCTGGCGACGGCATCAACGACGCGCCCGCCCTGGCGCAGGCCGATGTGGGCATCGCCATGGGGACGGGCACGGACGTGGCCATGGAAAGCGCCGGGGTGACCCTGGTGAAAGGCGATCTGACCGGAATCGTCCGCGCCCGGCGGCTGTCGCGGGCGACGCTGCGCAACATCCGCCAAAACCTGTTTTTCGCCTTCGTCTACAATAGCGTCGGCGTGCCCATCGCGGCGGGCCTGCTGTATCCGTTCTTCGGCCTGCTGCTCTCACCGATGCTCGCGGCGGCCGCGATGAGCCTGTCGTCGGTCTCCGTCATCGGCAACGCTCTGCGGTTGAATCGCATAAAGCTGTAGAGCGCCGGACGTTAGGGAAAGTCTGAACAACTGCCGAATCTGCGTGATTTTGCGGTGTGATGGGCAATCACGTCGATCTGGTCGGGATTCGAGGTCTTTGCGCACCGTCGGAGGTGTTTCCCCGTCCAGCGGACGTACTTACCCTGCCGCCGGCATCGAATGCCGGCGCGCCA
>DATLZY010000082.1:0-3851 GCA_035573755.1 Candidatus Acidiferrales bacterium | reverse complement strand
AATCGACCGCCAGCGGGCGAATGATCGGCCAAACAACCCGCAATCGAGCCGAAAATCAGCCCGAATCGCTCGCGGATCGCTTCGCAGCGAGTTCGGTCACCGACAGGCCCATTGCCTTGCGATATTGATGGGGTTGTTCAGCGTGTCCTTATGGCTGCTCATGATGGCTGCGTGGCTTGCCTCGGGCTTCGATCAAGGTCGATATCAGGCAGCCATGTCTGCAAACTGAA
Organism: Candidatus Acidiferrales bacterium; assembly: GCA_035573755.1. Taxonomy (GTDB): domain Bacteria; phylum Pseudomonadota; class Gammaproteobacteria; order UBA5335; family UBA5335; genus Macondimonas. The sequence continues at coordinate 3,621 of DATLZY010000082.1, read as the reverse complement.
TTTTGCAGCGCTGACTCGTGTGCCTTGTTCAGGGCGCCCAATACAGCCCGCGCCATGAACAGGGGAGAACGGCGAATCTATACAATCATCAGGGATGAGAGGGTGTCAAAGGTTTCTGAACTTACGCAGCCCGGCCCCTTGGCAGCGCACAGCTTGGTCGATAAGATGATCCTCCAGAATCTGCTGTTTTCGGCAGCGGCAGAACGCCCGCATCATCACACGCCGAGTTTGACAAGGGAGACACCATGCGCTGGACCAAGCCTGCTTTCGAAGACCTCCGGTTGGGCTTTGAAGTGACGATGTACATCTTCAACCGCTGAAACCGGTTTCCGGTATTATGCAAGGCCCGGCCCCACCGCCGGGCCTTGTCGTTTCAGGCATGGGCGCAGGAGGCACACCATGCGGATTCATGTGCTGGGATCTGGTGCTGGCGGCGGCTTTCCGCAGTGGAACTGCCACTGCACCTATTGCGCCGGCGTGCGCGCCGGGACACTCCGTGCGCAACCGCGCACCCAGTCCTCGATCACGGTGAGCGCCGACGGCGAGCGTTGGGTGCTGATCAACGCATCGCCCGACATCCGCGCCCAGATTGCCTCCTTCGCGCCGCTGCGCCCCGGTCGTGCCGTGCGCGACACCGGCATCGCGGCGGTTCTGCTGGTGGATGCCCAGATCGACCACGCCACGGGCCTCTTGATGCTGCGCGAAGGGCCGCGCCTCGCGCTTTACACCACGGCCGCCGTGCATCAGGACCTCTCCACAGGCTTCCCAGTCATCCCCATACTAGGCCATTACTGCGGCGTCGACTGGCACCCCGTTGTGCCCGACGGCACGCCGTTCGAGATGCCTGAGGCGCCGGGGCTGCGCTTCCAGGCCTTTGCGCTGTCGAGCAAGGCGCCGCCCTATTCCCCACATCGCCATGATCCGCATCCGGGCGACAACATCGGCCTGCTCATCACCGATCCGACCACTGGCGGGCGGCTATTCTACGCGCCGGGGCTGGGCGCATTCGAACCGCACCTCGCCGCGCCCATGCATGATGCCGACGTGCTGCTGGTGGACGGCACGGCCTGGCGCGACGAGGATCTGATCGATCGCGGCGTGGGTAGCAAGCGCGCGCTCGAGATGGGGCATTTGCCGCAGAGCGGGCCGGGCGGCATGATCGAGCAGCTCGCGGCCTTCCCGCGTGCCCGCAAGGTCCTGATTCACATCAACAACACCAACCCCATTCTGGACGAAGATTCCTCCGAGCGGCGAGCGCTCGACGCCGCGGGCATCGAGGTGGCTGAGGACGGCCTGGAGCTGGTGTTGTGAGGAGGGCGCGATGACGAGCAGGACGGACGAAACACCCTGGCCGGCGGCCGAGTTCGAAGCCCGGCTGCGGGCGTTGGGCGCGCGCTATCACATCCATCATCCCTTTCACGTGCGCATGTACGAGGGCAGCCTGACCCCGGAGCAGATCCGCGGCTGGGTCGCCAACCGCTACTACTACCAGATCAGCATCCCGCTGAAAGACGCCGCGCTCATGGCCAAGTGTCCCGATCGCGCGGTGCGCCGGCACTGGATCCAGCGCATCATCGACCACGACGGCCGCGCCGGGGACGAGGGCGGCATTGAGGCGTGGACGCGGCTGGGAGCGGCGGTGGGGCTGGACCGCGAGACGCTCGAAAGCCAGCGCCTGGTGCTGCCGGGCGTGCGCTTTGCCGTGGATGCCTACGTCAATTTCGTGCGCCAGGCGCCGTGGGAGGAGGGCATCTGTTCCTCGCTCACCGAGCTGTTCGCGCCCGAGATCCATCAGCAGCGGCTGAACAGCTGGCCGGACCGCTATCCGTGGATCGAAGCCGCCGGCCTGCAGTATTTCCGCAACCGGCTCAGCGAGGCGCGGCGCGACGTCGAGCACGGGCTGGCCTTCACGCTGGCGCACTTCAACACCCGCCCGCTGCAGGAGCGCGCGCTGGCCATCGTGCAGTTCAAGCTCGACGTGCTCTGGACCATGCTCGATGCCATGATGCTGGCCTATGTGCTCGACATGCCGCCCTATTTCTCGGTGCCCAAGGCGCCATGAGCGACGCGGCGGCGGATGCGGCACGGATCCCCGGCCTGCGGCCCGGCTACCGGCTGCAATGGGAAGCCGCCCAGCAGTGCCATGTGCTGCTCTATCCCGAGGGCATGATCCGGCTCAACGACTCGGCGGCGGCCATCCTGACCCGCTGCGATGGGCAAACCAGCCTCGGCGTGTTGATCGATGCGCTGGCCGCAGAATACCCCGGCGAAACGACCCTGGCGGAGGACATCCGTGAATTCATCGACCTCGCCCGGCAGCGCGGCTGGATCGAACTGCGCTGAGCGGCCCGCGCCGCCGCCCTTGTGGCTGCTCGCCGAGCTGACCTATGCCTGTCCGCTGCAATGCCCCTATTGCAGCAATCCGCGCGATTACCCGGCCATACGCGATGAACTCGACACGGCGCAATGGATCGACGTCTTGCGTCAGGCGCGTGCGCTCGGCGCCGTGCAACTGGGTCTGTCGGGCGGCGAGCCCGCCGTGCGCCGTGATCTCGAAACACTCGTGCAGGAAGCCCGCGCACTGGGTTTCTACAGCAACCTGATCACCTCGGGCCTCGGTCTCGACGCCCAGCGCATCGCGGCGCTGCGCGCCGCCGGACTCGATCACATCCAGGTCAGCTTCCAGGCCGCGGACGCCGCCCTCAACGACCGCATCGCCGGCACGCGCAGCTTCGAGCACAAGCTCGCCATCGCCCGCGCCGTGAAGGACGCCGGTTTCCCCATGGTGCTGTGCTTCGTGCTGCACCGGCTCAACCTGCACGAAATCCCCGCCATGTTGGGGCTGGCTGAAACGCTGGGGGCCGATTACGTGGAGCTGGCGACGACGCAGTATTACGGCTGGGCGCTCGCCAACCGCACCGCGCTCTTGCCCACCCGCGAACAGTTGCGCCAGGCGGAAATCGACGTCGCCGCCTTTCGCGCCGCCTACGACGGCCCGATGAAGATCTACTACGTCGTGCCCGATTATTTCGAAGGCACTCCAAAGGCCTGCATGGGCGGCTGGGCGCGGCTGCATCTGACCATCGCGCCCGACGGCACCGCGCTGCCCTGTCATGCCGCGCGCGTGCTGCCGGATCTCGTGTTTCCCAACGTGCGCCAGCAGTCGCTGGCCGAGATTTGGCACGGCGCGCCCGCCTTCAACCGCTATCGCGGCACGGCGTGGATGCAGCCGCCCTGCAGCACCTGCCCCGAGCGCGAGGTCGACTTCGGCGGCTGCCGCTGTCAGGCGTATCTGCTGGCCGGGGAGGCCACCGCCGCCGATCCTGCCTGCCGCTTCTCGCCGCACCACGGCCGCGTGCTGGAGGCCATCGACGCCGCCCGCCGCCAGGGCGATGCGGCCCCGCTCATCTTCCGCAATCCGCGCAATGCGGTGTCTGCCCTTATGCCCGAGAATCTGTCTTAAGGAAAGTCTGAACAACCGCCGAATCTGCGTGATTTTGCGGTGTGATGGGCAATCACGTCGATCTGGTCGGGATTCGAGGTCTTTGCGCACCGTCGGAGGTGTTTCCCCGTCCAGCGGACGTACTTACCCTGCCGCCGGCATCGAATGCCGGCGCGCCA
>DATLZY010000081.1:0-37322 GCA_035573755.1 Candidatus Acidiferrales bacterium | reverse complement strand
CCACGGAAAACGCCCCGCCGGGCCGGCGCGCGTGGTATGGCATGTTTCCGCAGTTGGGCGCGCCGATCGGCTTCATCCTCTCCGGCGGATCGTTTTTGCTGCTCACGCATTTCCTGACCGAGGCGCAGTTTTTCGGCTGGGGCTGGCGCGTGCCGTTTCTGGCCAGCAGCGTGCTGGTGGTCGTGGGCCTGTGGGTGCGGCTAAATCTCGAGGAGACACCGGTCTTCCGGCGGGTGCTCACGGCCGAGGCGCGCGAGCGTGTGCCCATTCTCGCTGTGCTGCGCAACCATCCTGGCGCGCTGATGCGCGGCACCTTGATCGGCCTGTGCACCTTCGTGCTGTTCTACCTCATGACGGTGTTCACGCTGACCTGGGGCACGACGGCGCTGGGTTACGCGCGCGAGCACTTCCTGTTGCTGCAGCTCTTCGGGGTGCTGTTTTTCGGCCTCACCATCCCCATTTCCGCGCATCTGGCCGATCGGCGCGGCCGGCGCTGGATGATGCTGTTCGCCAATCTCGCCATCGCACTGTTCGGCCTGACGTTCGCGCCGCTGTTCGGTGCGGGTTCGGAAGGCGCCGTGCTGCTGTTCATGGCGCTGGGCCTGGGCTTGATGGGGCTGACTTATGGTCCGCTGGGCACCCTGCTGAGTGAGCAGTTCCCCACCGCCGTGCGCTACACCGGCGCCTCGCTCGCCTTCAACCTGGCCGGCATTTTCGGTGCCTCGCTGGCGCCTTACATCGCCACCTCGCTCGCCATCCGCTATGGCTTGCATCCGGTCGGCTGGTATCTGTCGCTGGCCGCGCTGCTCACGGCGCTCGCGGTTCTCGCGACACGGGAGACGCGGGGCGATGCGCTCTGATGCGTGCTTGTCACGCCGCAGGATGGCAACGATCGGTCGCGCATGTTAGGAATCGGGAATGAACGAAACGGTGATACCGCAACGCCTTTTTGCCGTCCTGAATCCCGTCGGCGGCAGTTGCGATCCGGCGCGCGTGCGCGAGGCGTTGGAGGCCCATTGCGCGCGGAGCGGGCAGGGTTGCGAGATCTACGAGACGACCGGCGATCCCGATGAGGACGTGCCGGCGCGCGTGCGCGAGGCGGTGGCGAGCGGAGCGGAACTGGTGATCGCCATCGGTGGCGACGGTACGGTGTCCGAAGCGGCCCAGGCACTGGCTGGAGGCACGGTGCCTCTGGCCGTGATCCCGACCGGCACGGCGAACGTGTTTGCCCGCGTCATGGGCATTCCACTGGAGCTGGATGCCGCCTGTGCGCTGCTGGCGAACTTTCGCGTGCGTGCCGTCGATGCCCTGCAGTCGGGGAAACGGCTCTATGTGCTGCATCTGGGCGCGGGGCTGTCCTCGCTGATGATTCGCGATACCGACCGCGCGGCAAAGCGCCGCTTCGGCCGGCTGGCTTACGTGTGGACTGCCGTGCGCACCTTGAGCGGCCTGCAACCCCATCGCTTCGAGATCGTCGTGGATGGTGCGCGTCACCGCCTGCGAGCCAAGCAGGTCTTCATCGCCAATGGGGGGATCTGGGGCATCGACGCCGTCCGCATCGGTCCGGGCATCGAGCCTGACGATGGCGTCATCGACCTGTGTATCCTGAGTGGCCGCACCTTTCTCGATTTCGCCGGCATCGGCTGGGATTTCTTCACCGGCCAGCACCATCGCAACCGCAGGGTCCGCTACCTGAAGGCGCGCCGCTCCATCGCGCTCGACAGCCGCCCCGGCCTGCCCGTGCAGGGGGACGGCGAGATCGTCGGCCGGACACCGATCGAGATCAGTATCCGGCCGGCGGCGGTCCCCGTCGCCGTCCCGCTTGTCACCGAAGACGGCTGACGGGATTCGTGCTCAGAGCGGCGGCGAGGTGGCCTCGAGTCGTGGCGAATGATCCATGTTCTGGATGAAGCGTTCCGGCCCCGCCGCGCCGACGGTCACGGGGAACCAGAGAATGGCCGTCAGGTCGATGTCGAGCTTGCCCACCGGGATCTTGGTGACCTGAAAGCCGAAGCGCGGGAGGGCATCGGGGAAGCTTTCATAGGAATAGGCCTGCTCCGGTTTCTTCGCGTCGACATAGGTGCCGCGCCCTTCGACCGGCCAATCTGGCGGAATGGCGAACTTCATCACCACGTCCCAGCCGCGGCCGCTCTCCAACCACAGCCAGGTCGCGTCCGGGATGCGGATGTCGAGTTGCTTCTCCTCGGCCGTCAGCACGCCATCGACCTTGTGATACTTGCCGCTGGGGTTGACGGCGGACACGAAGCGCCCACCCGCCAGTTCGTGCATATCCAGGCCGATGTCGATGATGGGTTTGTTGAGCACCCGCGTCAGAATTTCGCCGCCCGGGATGTGCAGCTTCACCGGCAGGGTGATGCCCTGGTCGTAGACCGTCATGTCGGTCAGCACTCGGAACACCGGGATCCCGGCGATGACCACCCAGATTTTGAGCTTGAGCACCTCGCGCACGGATCCGTGTTTCACACCCACCAGTTCGGCCTGCAGGTTGTTGATATCGACCTTGACGCGCGGCCAGGGCGTGACCACGCCCGTCGCAATCTCCAGGATCAGCGTGTCGAGCACGCGATGCTCCGGCGTGGGGCCCGCATTGGCGCGGAAGTCCTCGAACATGAGGATGTTCCTAGGGTTGTTCCTGAAGTTGTAAAAAGTCGCGTCCAGCGTCCATTTCTTCTGGTCATACTGCACATAATCGCTGGGATCGCGCAGGCTGGAGCCTTCGGCGACATAGACATGCCGGGTCTTGCCGTTGTAAGTGAAGGTCAGTTCCTGGACGATGCGCCCCTCGCTCAGACGGTGGGCCGCCGGATCGAGCCGTTCGCTTCCCGTGTCGCGGTACATGAAGACCAGTTCGTCGTCCCCGTCGAACACACCCTCGGCGCCGCTCACCTTGCCGGAAATGCCCGGCGCATGGATCCAACCGTCGACGTCACGCTCGTCGATCTGGAAGGGGATCGGCACCAGCTTGCCCGAGCGCACCGCCAGCACGGACAGTGCCTCGATGCGTTTACCGGCGAGCTGCGGACTCTGACTCGCCTTGACCGTGGGCGCGTAGACCCAGGCGTAATGGTCGAGATCCAGCGCTTGCACCAGCTCGTTCCATTGCGGCGTGTTGAGCCGGAACGACAGCGTGCGGTCCTGCGCCATCAGGCTGGGTTCGGCCTTCAGACGTGTGACGAGTTGATCGAATGCCTCGCCTTTCAGGCTGTCATAGGCCGCAGGCGCCGCGCTCCAGCCCGTGCCGGCCCACGCCAGCAGGATCGCAAGCACCCATCCACGGACATCCCATTCCTTGTGATGCATGACTGTCTCCTCCTTAAGGATTCTTATGGTCGGCCGCCAGAGACGGCCGCAGGGGGAACTACCCCCTAGGAGATTCAAGCGCATGCGTGGCGGAACGCAAATGCGAACCACGTATAGTTGTTCGTGTCAAGATAAATTTAGTAGTGGCTCTTGCGCAAAGCGCAGAAAGTCCGAGAGGCGCTTCGACTCTGTGATCTCGTCGTGGGGCACCAATAAGTACTTCCAGGGCTTGGTGCCGACGCTTGCGGCGTAATCACAAGCGTTCCTGCACCATTGCACCGCCGCAGCGGCCTTGGCTTGAACCTCGGGGGTGCCCATATCCCCGCGTGCCTTGGTTTCCACCATCAAGATCGCGACATCGGTCTCGACCACGAAGTCTGGAACGTATTCCGGCTGCTCGGTGCCGAGCTTATAAAAAATCTGGAACTGTCCCTTCGCGGGCTTGAACCACTTCAGGGCGTCGCGCTCCAGAATGACGGCGAAGCGGCGCTCGCTGTCCGAGTCGAACTTCTGCAGCGGGTACAGGCATTTGGAGAACCCGCCGAACAGCATTTGTTTGATGCGGCCCACGTCCTCCACCGTTTCGCGGAAATGGCGCGGCGCTTGTCCTGCCGTGGCGGTGTAGTTGCAGGGCTTGAGTTCCGTGAAACCGCGACTGACCTGCACCTCGTACTCGGTCGCATTCTCCCAGAAATGAGCCATCATCTGGGCGTGGATTTCCCGCGCAATCAGGCGGCGATCCCGATCCAGCACGTTGATCACTTCATCCGGCGCCAGGTAGCTCTGTAGGTGCCGCACCATCTGGCCCGCGAGGTCGTAGAGCAGATCAGCTTGGGTGAAGTAGTCGATGTCGTCGAAGTCCACCAGCGCGTGGACGATGTAGTCTTCCGGGCGCTGTTCCTTGATTCCGGTCTGGGATGCCAGGGTGTCCTGCGCGTTGGTGTGCAGGTTGTGGATCACGATTTCACGCTCGCCCGGTTGCAGGTGAAACCGGCTCACGTCCAGCGTGAACGGGTGAAAGCCCGTCGTGACCTCGCCCTTGGGGACCACGCTGATGCGAGGGATATCGATGGTCTGCTGCACCACGATTTCGGTGGTCTTGGCCACCACGGCGGACAGGTCGAGCACGGGGGCTGATTCGTCCACGCCCGCCAGCAAATCGCCTTGCAGGGGCTTTAACCGCTCCGCCACCTCTGCCAGGAGCGCCGATTGCACCTCAGGTTTCAACAACGCGCTGCTGGTGGGCACCAGATCGCGCTTGACCTCGTACTTGCCGATCACCTCCATCACCACGCGCGCGGCCCGCTTCTCCGCCTCGGTGGTAAACACCGGCTCCGGCGAGGCGGCAGCTGATCCATTGGCGGTTGCTGCTGCGCTCGAGTGCACAACTGGCGCATCCGCCAAGCCGAGTAGAGCCGCCGCCCCCGACGCGACCTGCACACTGACCTTCTTGTCGTCGGCGCTCGGCGCGTCGAGGATGACCTGCTGGAGGCGAATCGGCGAATCGCCCCGGTTGGCCTCGTCGATGATCTCCTGAAACTTGTCGTGCGCGACGATGTTCAGGCGATCCACCGCCGCCACGCCGGTGCGCTTGCCGTAGGGCAGGCGCAGGCCGCGCCCGATGCTCTGCTCGATCAAGGTGCGGGCATTGGCCGCGCGCAGCGGCACGATGGTGTAGAGGTTGGTGACGTCCCAGCCTTCTTTGAGCATGTTGACGTGGATGACGATTTCGGTCGGCTCATCCACGCTTTCCACGGCCAGCAGGCGCGTGATCATTTCCTCTTCTTCCGCGCCCGTGCGGCTGGAATCCACCTGGATCACCTTGCCCGCATAGCGCCCATCAAAGAACGCTTCCGACTCGATCAAGGCCTTGAGTTGCGCCGCATGCGTGGTGTCGCGCGCAATCACCAGCATGAAGGGCTTGACCATCGCCACGCCGTTCTCGCGGGCATAGGTGGTGAGCTCCACCTTGGTCACCTCGTGCAGGCGCACGCCATCTTCCAGCTTGATCTTCTCGATTTCTTCCGGCGTGTGGTCGCTGGCCTTGAAGTTGCGTTGGGTGACGACCGCCGGTTCCTTGACGAAGCCATCCTCCATCGCCCGCGCCAACGGGTAGTCCATCACCACGTTCTTGAACGGCACTGGCCCCCGGCTCGACTCCACGAAGGGCGTCGCCGTCACTTCGAGGCCGAACAGCGGTTTCAGATCGTTGATGGCACGCACGCCGGCGCTAGCGCGGTAGCGGTGCGATTCGTCCATCAGCAGTACAAGGTCAGGAAGGTTCGCCAGATGGTTGAAGTAACTGTCGCCCAGCACTTCACGCATGCGCTTGATGCGTGGTTCCTTGCCGCCGCGCACTTCAGAATTGATTTTGGAGATGTTAAAAATGTTGATGCGCACATCGTGGCCGAACCCCAAGGCCCCGTCGTCCACCGCCGCGCCGCTTTGGTCGTAGTTGTCGCCGGTGATGATCAGCGGCGGGCGCTGGGCAAACTCGGCAATGCCCTTGAACACGTACTTCGGCGTGTTGGGCGTGAAGTCGGTGATTAGCTTGTTGTAAATCGTCAGGTTGGGCGCGAGCACGAAGAAGTTGTTGATGCCATGCGCCAGGTGCAGGTAGGCGATGAACGCGCCCATCAAGCGCGTCTTGCCCACACCCGTGGCGAGCGCGAAGCAGAGCGAGGGGAAATCGCGCTCGAAGTCCGAGAGCGTCGGAAACTCGGCCTTCAGCGTGGAAAGAATGACTGTGACATCGCGCTCGTGGCCCAACAACGCCGGGGCGAGTTCCAGCGAGCGCGCCAAACGAAAAAGCGATTCCGTCTGCGGCGGGCGCAGCGACAGGCGGCCGGTGATGGCATTCAAAACCCGGCTATTCATGCGTATTGATCCCGCAATTGTTTAAGCTGCCTTAACAAGTCAGGCACATCATCCTGAATAATGCTCCACAAGGTATCGTTGTCGATGCCCAGATAGCCGTGAATCAGACGGTTGCGCGTGGCGATAATCATGCGCCAGGGAATTTCCGGGTGTGCCGCACGGACGACTTCAGGAATGCGCGTTGCCGCCTCGCCGATCAACTCCAGATTTCGCAAGGTGGCATCGTAGTTGAGTCCTCTGGCGACGAAAGCGGCTTGATCCAACCCCTCGGTATAGGCCAGCACCTTTTCGGCAAAGCCGATCATGTCATCAAGATAAAACCGCCAGGCACGTTCAGACATGGATCGCCTCGCGCTCGATGAAAGGTTTCAGTTCCGCCCGCAGTGCCTTGTCTGTCACCAGGTCCACCGGGCAGCCGAGCAGGTCTTCCAGATAGAACTGCACGCCGAAGTAACGCGCGGAAGTGGCCGGGCCGTCGAATTCGACCAAGACATCGACATCGCTGTCCGCCCTCGCCGCGTCTCGCACCGTCGAGCCAAACAGCGCCAAACGGGTAACACCGAAGCGTTCGGCCAGGGCCGGTTTGCTTTGCGCCAGTAACTTCAAGGCTTGATCGCGTTTCATGCGGCAACGTGGGCGCTGGAGTTTTCGTGTTGAGGCTTTCGATGCGTTTGAAACTGAAAATCCAGCACGTCCACGGGATGAGGGCGCTTGCTCAGATGCAATACCTCCAGCCCCACGATTTCTCCGTTTGCGTCGTAATCCACGACGATGCCTGGCGCCACCTCTTCGGATTCCGCCACCTCGACATCCACCAATTCCAGATGCAGCGCATCGGCTGCTTCATCGATGCTGAGCCTCATCGTTTGCCCCTCATGCTCCGGTCAAAAAATACAGTGATCACCCGAACGGGATCGACCTTCGGGTTTACGATGACCCGCAAAACCCGACCCTCGAATTCGTCAATTCTGCCCATGCGGTGTTCGAGTTCAGAGTCCACCAGGTCGGGGTGAACGAGTTGGGGTTGCGCCATGACCCGCTCCAACCAGTCCCTACGGATGTTCGCACGCTTGCGCAGGCTCTCGCTGGCGTGAACCGTCAGTTCGTAGTTCACGGCTCCTCCGCGAACAAGTCCATGGTTTTTGTGTTGGCGGTCTTGCCGGGTGTTCTACCCTCTCTTTCTGGGGCAGGGTCGGGGTGAGGGGCAGCCATCGGCAGATTGGCCACGTTGAGGCTGTAATCGTCGTGGCCCCATTCGCAGCGGGCGAGCACGGCCTTGGGAATCTTCTTGAGGGTGAGATTCGGCCAGCGCTGCGCCGCCTGCGCCGCCGTCACTCCGCGAAAGGCGCTGCACATCACCAGCAGGCTCCGCTGCTCGCCCACTTCATCGGACAGCGCCTGCAACTGCTCGGCAGACAGGTTCTGCGTGGTCACAAAGATAAAGTCGCGCTCGCTTGAACGCCCGTGCTGCCACCAGTGCGTCTCGGAGGGCGCGTAGGTAAAGCCCTCCAGCTTGGCCAGCGCCTCGGCCAGCATGGCCGCGTTGTACGCCGGATTGATGATCGGGTTGCCCCAGCGGTCGTTCACGATCAGCGTGGGCGCCAGCCGGTAATAGCGGAAGCCGCCGCCGCCCTGCCAGCCCACGGCCTGGGTGATGCCGCCCGGGTCCTCGCCGTCGATGACCTTTTTCAGGCGCGGAATGATGTGCGTGTGGCAGTGCTCGCCGAGTTCCACCATGATCCAGCGCCGGCCCATCTTGTGCGCTACCGCGCCGGTGGTCCCCGATCCAGCAAACGAGTCGAGAACGAGGTCGCCGGGGTTGGTGGCGATGTGGAGAATCCGGCGTAACAACTTCTCCGGCTTGGGTGTATCAAAAGGGTTTCTCGAATTGAATGCTTTTACCTCATCTCGCGCTTCATGGTTATTTCCGGCGTCCGTGTGTAGCCAGATAGTCGGACTCGGCGTACCATCATCCGCAAGATCACAAAGAAATGTTTTCCTTGAAGGGGATGCTTTCCCATTTTTTCCGAACCAAATCTCGTTGTTCTCATCCATTCGGCGGAGACTTTCCTCAGAAAAACGCGGGAATGTCCCTGGTGGTGGACTCCATGTCACCCCATTTTTGAAAGTATAAGAGAAGCTCCTGTTGGTTTCAGAACCGCTCTTGGCATGCAAAGGAGTTGCTTTCCAAGGACCTTTGGGGTGGTTGTCCGGATTCTTATAGCGCGCATTCATTTCATCTGTGCGCGGTAACTTATTTGGTTTCCATGTCCATTTGTTCTTAGCATAAACCAAAACATGATCATGATTATCAGAAAGCCATCTCGCATCATTGGCTATTGTGTATTTCTTTTGCCAAACGACATTGGAGACAAAATTGATGCGCCCAAAAATCTCATCACACAGCACCTTGAGGTAATGGCATTCGTTGTCATCGATCGTGATCCACAGCGAGCCATCCTCCGAAAGCAGCCGCCGGATGATCTCCAGCCGATCGCGCATCAAGCCCAGCCAGATCGAATGCTCCAGCCCGTCGTCATAGTGCGTGAACGCGCTGCCGGTGTTGTAGGGCGGGTCGATGAACACGCATTTCACCTTGCCGGCGAACTCCGCCTCCAGCGCCTTCAAGGCCAGCAGGTTGTCGCCGAAGATCAGCCGGTTGTCGAAGATGTCGTTCTCCGTCACGCGGTGCCTAGCGTGATAGGACTTGTCCGGGTCTTCGAGCAGGATGCGCGGCTCCAGCTTGGGCCGCTTCTCCTTACCGATCCAGGTGAGTTCGAGTTTTTGTTTGCTCATCACATTGTTCTCATAGCTGTGGCGCACGACTCGACAAGTAGTCGATCAGGCGCTTGCGCGGGTATGCATCCGCTGCGTTCTGAATATTGCGTAATGGGGCAAGCGCTGGATCGGCAGCCAATGCGAAGTGCGCTTCCATCAGGTCGGCCTGGAAGGCTGCGACGTTGCCCTGCTTGCGGAAGTAGGCCAGCGGTCCCTCAAGAATCAGGCCCTGCCGCGCGATATCGAAAGCCTGCTGGCGGAGCTGATCGAGCGGTTGGCTGATCAACGCGGGAATCACCGCCGGATCGATGACGGCCGCCGCTCCGATCTTGTTGCGGAGGCGCTTCATCATCACCGCCGTAATGGCGTGAAGGCCGTGGCGATAAATCAGGCGTTCCTGGCTGCGCGCTGGGGCTTTCTGCTCATAATCCACTACGAGGGTGCGGATGGCGCGATAGCACAGGACGGCGTTCACCAGCGTCGTGCCCGGCAGCGCGGCAGTAAATAGCGCGTGGTACTCGGCAGAGTCGGGATTGGCAAGCCGCGCGGGTTCGCTCTTGAGCCAGACCGCGTAGCGCGGATCGTTCTGCTGCAATGCCAGCGCCCGCAGTGCCTCGTCGAGCGTGATGGCTTTGGTTCCGGTTGCCGAAGCCTCGGGACGGTAGTGGTAGTCAAAACCCAAATGAGCGATTTCTTGCCGCAGCCGCTCCTGGTTCTCGTCGAGGGAAGCGAAGTTGGCCGTCTGCACCGGGTTCTGGTGATTGCGGGCCTTGGTCACCTGTTTGCCGAACGACCCATCGGCCGGCGCCTTGATCAGGGTGAGAAGGACTTTGGCGTCGTCAATGCTCTTACCCGGATGCTGGCGCACGAACTCGGCGGCCGATGCCACCGTCTGGGCTCCGTTGATGATGGACAGGCCGCGAACCTTGAACTTCCTGACGCCGTTCTTGCCGGACTTGGGCTCAATCAGGTCGCAGACCGCCGTGACGCCATTGTTGAGGTAGAAGAAATCGGCTGGAGCGTCGTGCAGCGTTGTCTTGATGGCCTTGTTGACCTCTGACTTGCCGCTGCCAAGGAAGTAGCGGATGTTGCGCTCATACAGAGCCTTGCCATGCGTCTGATGTAATTCCACCAAGTCCGCCAGCCGGACAACTCCATAGTACGTGGTTCGAGGGTTATCAACCTTCGCGTGTTTCTGCAACGCGATGTCCGTGTGCACGGGTTGATAGGCTTGCTCCGCCAGCAGGTCGCGAGTGATGTCGGCCGCTGTGTAGTACTTCACCTGCCTGACCAGACGCTCTTCGTCGAGGTCTTCGTCGTCCAGCAGTGCCTGCAGGGCGGCGCTGGCGGTCTTCGAAACGCCATCGCCCGTGTAGGGCACAACCAGCTGGATGTGACTGCACGTATCGAGCGCGCTCTCGATATCGGTCTTCCGATTCTGGATATTCCCGTTGAACGCGGCGAAGTCCTGTTTGAGCAGCAGGCGAACACCCTCGCAGAATGGCAGTGCATCCTCCTGCTTGAACTGCTCGGACTCCTTGAGCTTCGTTTGCAGCAGGTATAGCGTTTCCGACGGCGCGTGGTAGTGGATCGCGTCAATGCCCTTGTCGTTGAAGTCATCCACGACCGAGGCGGCTGCCGCCTGCGGCGTGAGGTCGAGCAACTTGTGCAGCGCGAAGGCACTGAAAGCGCGGGAGAGTTGCTTGGCCTGTTGTTCTGCTGCTGGCTTCGTCGTGTCCAACAGTGGCGGCAAAAAGGGCACGAAGCGTTCCGCCAGCACCCTCTTCAGAATGGTCATGTACTGTGGGTCGAGTGCCGCCATCACACCAACTCCCATTCGATGGTGAACAACGTGCGCTCCTCCACCCGCTGCTGAAGCTGCGCCTCCAACTGGCTGATGAGGTCGTTGCGCTGCGCCTCGACTTCGTCCTGCCCGGCGAACAGCTCGCGCCGCAGCTTGGTGCGCTTGCCCTCCAGCTCGCGCTGCCTCTTCTGCCAGGACAGCTTTTCCTCCAGCGTCGGTGACGTGGCCGCCGTCCGGCGCACCTCCTTGATCTCGCGGTCGATTTCCTTGATTTCTTGCTCAAGGCCCAGCTTCAGGTCGTCCGCCCAGGCATCGAGCTTCTGCACTTCCTGCTCGAAGTAGCCGAGGTTGCGCGCATTGATCTCGCGCAGGAGCGCCGCCTTGCGGGCTTCCAGCTCTGCCAGAAGGGTGGCGTCGGCGGCGTTGAACAGGCCTGCGGCTTGCGTGGTCGCGGGCAGGCGCAGCAGCTTTTCCGGGTCTTCTTCCGCGAGCACGATACCGTCGCTCGTGCCCGCGGCGACCAGCAGGTGCTGCTCCTGATTGCCGAGCGCCTCGACCGAGATCAGTTTCACGGTGAGCCATCCAGCCTTGCCGCGATACGGCTCCAGAGTGCTGACCTTGGTGCCATAGGCATCGTAGTCGAACACCAGTTTGACTCCGTACAGCGCGCGGTTCTTGGCCTGCTGCGTGATCCACAGCGCCAGCGGATGATTGATGCGGTACAGGTGCGCATCGCCGGATCGGCGGGGCAGTTCGTAGCGCCCAAGTTCGATGCCTGCGAGGTCGCTGTGTTCGATCCCTGGGGGTGGACGTCGGAGATCGAAGCCGTCGTCGTCGAATTCTGCGCAATCACCCAGCTCTGTGCGAGTCAAATCCATCAGCATGCGTTCATACTTGTTCCGGGCAGCGCAGCTGTCTTCGGCCCGAATACGAAGCTTGTCCTGCACCTCCTCGTCGAAGTGCTCCAGCAGTATCCGGCGCGCCTTGACCATCGCCTCGTTGATCTCGCCGGAAAGGTCGAGCTGGAGTAGCTCGAAGCTGGCCTTGATTTCTTCCGGCTCGCGGCAGTTCTGATAAATCTCGGCGATGCGGCGCTCGAAGTCCACGCCGGAGCCAATCGCGCCCAGCACTTCGTCGCTGGCCCCGAACACGCCTTCGAAGAGCTGGAACTTCTCCGACAGCAGTTCATAGACGCGGCGGTCCGCTTCGTTGGAAAGATCGACGAAGTTCACCACTACGACGTCGAACTTCTGCCCGTAGCGGTGGCAGCGCCCGATGCGCTGTTCGATGCGCTGCGGATTCCAGGGCAGGTCGTAGTTGATGACGAGCGAGCAGAACTGCAGGTTGATGCCTTCGGCACCGGCCTCGGTGGCGATCATGACCTTGCCGCGTTCCCTGAAGTGCTCAACCAGTGCCGCACGGGTATCCGCGGTCCTTGAGCCCGTAATGCGGTCGGTGCCTGCGTGGCGCTTGAGCCAGTCCTTGTAGATGGCCTGCGCGCGCGCATCGCTGTTGGTGCCGTTGAACAGGACGATGCCGTCGCCATAGGGCGTGTCGGCCAGCAGATTGAGCAGGTATTCCTGCGTGCGCCTGGATTCCGTGAAGATGATGGCCTTCCTGGCCGCGCCCAGCCGATCCAGTTCGGCGAAGGCCTTGTCCAAGGCCGTGAGCAGCGCCTTGCCCTTGGCATTGTCGCGGATGCTGGTGGCAAGCCGCTTGAAGCGGCGAAGCTCCTCGATTTCGCGCGCGATGGCATCGCGTTCGTTTCGGCGCGGAGCTGCGATCTCCGGGTCCTGCCCGTCCCACTCGTCGGCGGTTTCGTCGAGTGACTCGTAGTCTTCGTCCAGTTGCTCGGCCAGATCGGGAACTTCGGCAGTGTCGTCGAGCAAGCCTTGGAGGCGCCTGGCCATCGTATCCAGCGCGCCAGCAATCGCATGTGTGCTGGAAGCCAGCAGCTTCCACAACACGAGCGAGATCAGCTGACGCTGGCTCTGTGGCAACGCCTGCAGGTTGGGGCGACGTAGATACTCAGCGACGAGGCGGGAGAGTTCCTGTTCCTCGCTCGACGGGGTGAACTCCTGCACGATGGCGCGCCGCGCCGTGTAGGAGACGTAGGGCTGCACCTGCTTGCGCAGGGTACGCTTGCAAAGCGCGGCAAGACGCTCACGCAGGGCACCGAAGGATTGCTCCCGGCCGGTGAACTGCGCACGGAAACTGTCGAGGTCGCCGAACACCCGGTCGTCGATGAAGCTGACGAGGCCATAGAGTTCCAGCAGCGAGTTCTGCAAGGGCGTGGCCGTGAGCAGCACCTTGGAATGAACACGCGCCACGGCCTCCTTGATGGTCTTTGCAATGACGTTGCTGGGCTTGTAGACATTGCGCAGACGGTGGGCCTCGTCAAGGACGACCAGGTCCCACGCGATCTCCTTGATGTCCTTGGCCTTGGCCTTGGCGAACTGGTATGAGCAGATCACTGGACCCGATGCCATCAGGAACGGGTTCTGCCGCGCCTGCTTGCGGATCGTGTTGTAGCTCTTGGCTTCGAGGATCAGCCCTTGCAGGCTGAATTTGTCCTGCAGTTCCTGATGCCACTGCTTGCGCAGGTTGGCAGGGACAATGATGAGAATCTGGCGCCGACGTTCAGCCCAGCGCTGTGCGATGACCAAGCCCGCCTCGATGGTTTTGCCCAGGCCCACCTCGTCGGCAAGGATGACGCCACGCGACAGCGGGTTGCGGCAGGCGAACAGGGCGGCATCCACTTGATGCGGGTTGAGATCGACCTGTGCGTCGACCAGCGTCGAGGCCAGCGACTCCACGGTGTCGCCCGCTGCGCGCCGGGTGAGCAACCAAGCAAAGTACTGGCTTTGATGCGGCGTAAGCGGTTGGGGCGTCACCACGATGATTGCTCTTGGGAATCGGATTGATTTTACGTCACCGGGGGTACGGTCGGGCTCGCTGAACGCAATGCAACCGTTTGGTGCCTCGACGAGAGACCTCCCGGCATGGTAGCGGAAAAAATGACGTATACCCCGAGGCGAAAGTGCATTTGGGCACGACACCCCGGCGCGTGGCCGGGGCGTGCAAGCAGATGAGGGATCAGTCGGTGACGGGCGGCGCTTGGCGTTCGATCTGGCTGACGTTGCGCACGGCGCCGAAGGCGGCGGAAGTGGTCATGGCGGCGTAGGCGCGCAGGGCGGCAGATACCCGGCGCGCGCGGGGGGCGGCGGGCTTCCAGGCGTCCGCGCCTTTGGCCACCATCGCGGCGCGGCGGCGCGCCAGTTCGTCCTCGGCGACGCGCAGGTGAATGCGCCGCTCGGGGATGTCGATGTCGATGAGGTCGCCTTCCTCGACCAGACCGATGGTGCCGCCCTCGGCCGCCTCCGGCGAGACATGTCCGATGGACAGCCCCGAGGTGCCGCCGGAGAAACGCCCGTCGGTAACGAGGGCGCAGAGCTTGCCGAGCCCCTTGGATTTCAGGTAGCTGGTGGGATAGAGCATTTCCTGCATGCCCGGACCGCCACGTGGGCCTTCATAGCGGATCACCACCACGTCACCGGGCCCGATGCGGTCGCCGAGGATGGCCTCCACCGCCGCATCCTGCGATTCGAACACGCGCGCCGGGCCGGAGAACCTAAGAATGTGTTCGTCCACGCCCGCGGTCTTGACGATGCAGCCGTCCTTGGCGAGGTTGCCGTAGAGCACGGCGAGGCCGCCGTCCTGCGAATAGGCGTGCGCGATGTCGCGGATACAGCCGCCGGCGCGGTCCATGTCCAGTTCGGCGAAGCGCCGGTTTTGCGAGAAGGCGACCTGGGTCGGCACGCCGCCGGGCGCGGCGCGGAAGTATTGATGAACCGCTTGGTCCTGCGTGCGACGGATGTCCCAGGCATCGATCTGTTCCCCGAGGCTCGCGTGCAGCACGGTCGGCACGTCGCGATGGATCAGCCCGCCCCGCTCCAGCTCGCCCAGGATGGCGGTCACGCCACCGGCGCGGTGTACGTCTTCCATGTGATAGGTCTGGATGGAGGGGGCAACCTTGGCCAGATGTGGCACGCGGCGCGACATGCGGTCGATGTCGGCCATGGTGAAATCGACGCCGGCCTCGAAGGCGGCGGCGAGCAAATGCAGCACGGTGTTGGTTGAGCCGCCCATGGCGATGTCGAGGGCGATGGCGTTCTCGAAGGCGGCAAAGGTCGCGATGCTGCGCGGCAGCACGGCCGCGTCGTTGTCCTCGTAATAGCGACGGGTATTGGCGACGATCAGTCGCGCTGCACGCCGGAACAACCCTTCGCGATCGGCATGGGTGGCAAGCAGCGAGCCGTTGCCCGGCAGCGACAGGCCCAGGGCCTCGGTCAGGCAATTCATGGAGTTGGCGGTGAACATACCCGAGCACGAGCCGCAGGTCGGACAGGCTGAGCGCTCGAGCTGCCCAACGCGCTCGTCGCTGACCTTGGTATCGGCCGCCGACACCATGGCGTCGACCAGATCGAGCTTGAGCGTCTCATCGTCCCAGACCACTTTGCCGGCTTCCATGGGGCCGCCGGAGACGAACACCGTGGGGATGTTGAGGCGCAGCGCCGCCATGAGCATGCCAGGGGTGATCTTGTCGCAGTTGGATATGCACACCAGCGCATCGGCGCAATGCGCATTCACCATGTATTCGACCGAATCGGCGATGAGATCGCGCGAGGGCAGCGAATAGAGCATCCCGTCGTGACCCATGGCGATGCCGTCGTCCACCGCGATGGTGTTGAATTCCTTGGCCACGGCGCCAGCGGCTTCGATCTCGCGCGCGACGAGCTGACCTATGTCCTTCAGGTGCACATGGCCGGGCACGAACTGGGTGAAGGAGTTGGCGACCGCGATGATGGGCTTGGCGAAATCGTCATCCTTCATGCCGGTGGCGCGCCACAGGGCGCGGGCGCCGGCCATGTTGCGGCCGCGGGTGGTGGTCCAGGAGCGATAGTCGGGCATGGCGGTTTCTCGCGCGTCGATCGTGACGCCCGTCATTGTACCTCCGCCTGGGATTTCACGAGGATCGCGCCGGCCTTGGTGCCAGCGCGGCAAGACTGCCGATGGCCACCAGCGCCAGCACGATGGCCGCCCCGGCGGGAAGATCGAGCAGTGCCGAGCCGAGCAAGCCAGTGGCGTAGCCGCTGGCGCCGATCGCGTAGGCCCGCCCGGACCTCCCGCGCGCCGCCAGGGCCGGCACGATCAGGCTGGCAAACACCAGGTACACACCGACCACCTGCACCGAGGCGGTGACCGTGACGGCAAACAATAGGTAGAAGCCGAGCGGGGAGTCTTTCAGGCGCAAGCCGAACCACGCCGCAAGCACCGCCACCGTCACCACTGCCAGCGGGCCGAGGCCCGCCCAGGTGCTCCACAGGATCTGCCCGACCAGCAGATCCTGCAGGTGTTCACCGGCATGCGGGTCGTGGCTCATCAGCACGATGGCCGCGCAAGCAGCGGTGACGAAGCCGATGCCGATCAGCGCCTCGAGCCGCTGCGGGGCACGCCGTTCCAGCGCGCGCAGTAGCAGCGCGCCGGCCAGCGCCGCCAGCACCGCGGCGAGCTGCATGCGCCAGCCGCCGACCTCAAAGCCAAGGGCGCTGGCGATGACGATGCCAAGCCCCGCGAACTGGGCGATCGCAAGGTCAATGAAGATGATGCCGCGCCGCAGCACCTCGGCGCCCAGCGGCACGTGACTGGCGAGCACCAGCAAGCCAGCCGCCAAGGCCGGCAGCAGCAAACCGAAGTCCACGGAGCCAGGGCTCATGGCGCAACCGCCAGCAGACGCGCGAGCGTCACGTCGAACAGCCCGAACAGATCGTCCGCACCGGGCGCGCCACCCACGGTATAAGGCAGCTCGACGGCCGGAATACCGGTCCTTTCCGCCAACCACTGCGAGGGGCCAGCTGGCAAGTAGGCGGGCCGCAGGATGGCCCGCGCCGGCTGCGTTTTGAGCGATTCGAGCAGCTCTGCAAGGTGCGCCGCCGAGGGCTCGATGCCGGGTTTGGGCTCAAGGTCGCCGACCACCACCAGCCCCAGCCAGTCGGCGAGATAACTGAAGGCTTTGTGGTGCACCACCACCGGCAGGCCCTTAAGGCGCGCGCCCTGCGCCTGCCAACGCTTGATCGCGGCCTGCCAGCGGGCCTGAAAGTCGGCATGGCGCTCGGCATAGCGGCTGGCATTGGCGGGGTCGAGCTGGGCTAAGCGTTTGGCCAAAGCGTCAGCGATTTGCGCAAGGCGCACTGGATCGAGCTGCACGTGCGGGTTGCCGGCGGGGTGGACGTCGCCCTGTGCCCGGTCAAGTTGCGCCGGCTTTTCGAGCAGTGACACCTGCGCGCTCGCCTCGAAGTAGCCCGGCTGACCGCGCTGGATGCGGCCGTTGCCAGCCTGGCGCTGCAGCAGTGGCAGCCAGCCCGCCTCCAGCTCGGCGCCGGTGCAGACCAGCAGATCGGCGCGCCGCGCCTTGGCGAGCAGCGACGGCCGCGCCTCGATGCGGTGCGGGTCCTGCAGCGCGGTGGTGGCCGAGTCGACCACGACAAGATCGCCGGCCAGCTCGCGCGTCAACGCCGCCCACTCAGGCTCGCAGGCGAGCACCCGAATCGCCGCCTGCGCCGGGGCGACAGCCAGCAGCAGCGACAGAAAAACGGACCAAAACAGCGCTTTCATGGGCAAATTCCTCAGAACTGGTGGGCACCGTGCGGGCCGAGGCTCAGGATGTACTGCACGATGAGCTGGTTGTCGGGATCGCCGCGCAGCGCCTCGTCGCGGTTGAATTGCAGGCGAAAGCGCGAGAACTCCGACGGCGAGTAGTCCGTCATCAGGCTCCAGCGCTCAGGATGCAGATCGGCGGCTTGCAGGCTGGCGGCGTTCAGTCCCAGCTCGGTTTCCCCGCTCGACAGCCGGCTGTAGCGGGTGCCGATGCGCCAGCGCGGCATGAACTGGTACACCGCCTGGGCGTACCAGCCGGATGAATCGCTGTCGTAACGGTCCGTCACACCAAGACACGCGCCACCGTCGCCGGTGTTATCCGCGCAGCCGAGGCTGCCGTCCTCCTGGCGCTGGAAATACTCGGCGGCGAAGGTGAGATTGCGCTGGCGCGGGTTACCGTTGGGGGCCCATTTCCAGACGAAATCCGCCAGCCAAGTCTTGGATGTGCCGGAGAACTGCGTGAGCGCCTCGACGTCGTTGAGGTCATCCAGCCAGCCTTCCCGCTCGCGCGGCCGGGCCTTGAGATACGAAAGACCGGTGCGCCAACTGTTCGACGAACCGACATCGCCGCCCAGGTGGGCGAAGGCCGCCCAACTGCCGGCACCGTTCTTGTCCGCGCCGGCATCCGAGCCCGGAAAGAATTGACCCTTGGCCACCTCGGCACCCAGCTCGAAGAACAGTTCGGTCGGCGCCAGCCAGCGCAGTTGCAGGCCGTCTTGCAACAGCCCCTCACCGAACAGCGCCTCGTAGACCAGGTTGTTGTCGGCAAAGTCCCAGGCGTGGGGGTGCTTTTCGTTTTGGTAGCCGACGCCGGAGCGAAAGCGTCCGCCCTTCACCGTGAAGCCGTGGCCCAGCTGCAGGCTCTGGAACCAGGCTTCCTCGACCTCCACCTCCTCGTCCAGAAATGCAAGGTTCAGAAAGCCGCGCAGGTACGGGTCGACGTTGGCGCTCATCACCAGCTCGGTGTGTTCGAGGGAGAAGCCGCGCTCGCCGTGGGCATGCTCGCCCGCCGGCAGAAAGCCGGAGATCGGCCGCTCGCCGCCGGCGCGATCGATGTAGGCACCCTGCAAGATCAGCGAGATGTCGGGGTTGAAGGCGCTCGAGGGTGGAGGCGGCACCTGTGCTTTTTCTTCCGCCTTAGCAACCGCAGTCTGCGCGCTCGACTGGGCTTGCCCGGCCTGCGCCTCGGCCGCCTGCACGCGGCTTTCGAGGGCCTTTAAGCGCGCCTCGTACTCGGCTTGCAGGGCCTTGAACTTCTGATCGAACTCGGCGCGGATCGCGTCGATTTCCTGTGGCTGCGATGCAGCCAGCGCCGGTGCCGCGAAGGTGCACAGAGCCGCCGCGATGATGATGTCATGCTTGAACATGGAAACACTCCCGTGAACGTTCCGCGTCGGGAACGCGTCGCTGAGGCACGCGACCGATATGCGGCCGCGCGAGGATCAGGCGTTCCCGTACAGGGGCGGGGCGCGCGCCCGGGTGGTGACTGCCGTGGTGGGGATTTCGTCGGGAGGATTGTGGGGAGGGAAGCGGAGATTTCCCGCGTTCGCGAGGATGACCAGCGCGACGGCGGGCAGCATGCCGCCCAGCACGCCATAAGCGGTGCAGGCCTTGCAGGCACCGGGATCGGGCAGGCCGGACGGCTCGTGATGGCCGTGGGGCGACACATGTTCCAGCGCGTGACACAGGGCGCCGTGTTGTGCGATGGGAAGCAGCAGGCCGAGCGCCAGGACGAGACCCAGCCATGGCTGGCGCACGATTCGCCGCGGCGGCTGGCTGAGGACACGATTGACAGCAAAGCGAGAAATCACCGGCGCTGGGCTCGTCTATGGGTGGCTCGGGCGGCGTGACGGCATGCAGCTTAATGCTCGCAGCGCGCATGATGCAACATTGTTTCATTCATAGGGGGCGATAAGGTCGCGTCCTCTCTGCGCCCGGGCGACATCGGTCGTTCGAGTTTGCTGCTGCTGGGTGGCACGTGGTAGCTTTGTTTCCTTTTTTATCAATGGCGTATAGCCAAACTTGCAAGCCTTACACACTGCCTTTACGCGTCGGGAAAAGTAAAAATGTCTATCGGTCGCTTCGCGTCATGGATCGCCATCAGTCTCGCCCTGATTCCAGCCTGGGTCGGCGCCGCATGCGCCTTGCCGGAAGGCATTGCGCCGGGTCCTGCCGTAGACCCGAAGGCGCTGGACGGGTTCTATCTGGGCGGGGATGCGTGCCTGTATGATCCGCTGTCGATCGATCCGGACGCTGTGCCACGTTTTCGCGGTTCTCGTGTCAGCGCCGACGTCCCGACGCTTTACTACGTCAATGGCGCGAACGGATCCCCATTGATCACGGCCGTAAACGTGGCTGCGCTGGCCGAGCGAAGCCAGGTCGCGGTCCTGGGCATTTTTTATGCCGGGGACGGTATCTCGGCGGCCCCTGGCACGCTTCCGGTCATCTCTTCCGGGCGTGCGGTCGACACCTTGAAGCAGGTGATCGCGGATCATTTGACGCGACAGGAACCGCTGCACATCCGGGGCGGGAGCGCTGGCACACTGGTGATCAGCGAAGCAATACACGCCACACGCAACCGCCTCGCCCGGGAATCGGGATTGCGTGGCGATGGGGCAAGGCCGCTCGACTGGCTGCGGGTGGAAACGCATGGCGCGGTGGCCCGCGATTTTCCCGATGGACCGCGCTACATTCACTACGACGCCAAGCTGGATCCCGTGACCAAGATCGGCGTTGCCGGCTCCGTGGCGCATCCTGGCGCGCGCGCCGTCATTGCGCATTTCGATCCCGACCGATCCGGGTCGGCGCGACGCCAAGAGCTTGTCTCGCTGGCACAATCGGTGCGGAAAGTCGGCGCTGGACGACAGTCTGCGGCTGAGGACGAGGCCGCGCTCTGGAACGTGCTCAAGGCCCGAGGATTGGGAGTGAGCAAGCCCTTTGAAACACAGGATTTCATCGCCGAGATGGCCTTGGCTGCGCTGATTCCGGGCAGCGGTGTGGGCCTCGTGCCGGACACGCTGAAAGATGCGTTGGCCTTCCTGTCGAATGCGTTTTTGGCAGTGCATGGCGCCCAGACCTACGACCCCTATCGTCGCCCGTTTGACGCGTTGTATGGAGCCGAACTGCCCGCCTCGCGCGCGGTGCGGCAGGTCACGCTCGAAACGCCGCCCCCGGTGTTTGAGGGGCTTTGATCGATAGCCTGCGGCGGCGCAGACGAAGGATCGTCTGCGCCGCCAAGGGGCTTATGGTGTGCGTCCCACCCTGAACTGGCGGTCATAAAAAGCCGCCTCGGCCTCGAGGCAGACGGTGACGGTCTCGGCGCGGCGAAAGCCATGACCTTCGCCCGCGAATTCACGGTACTCGACAGCAACGCCGTTTTTGCGCAGCAGCTGTGCCATCTCGCGGCATTGCGCCGGTGGCACGACGCGATCCTCCGCGCCCTGGAAGAAGATGACCGGCGCGCGGATCCGTCCGGCATGAAAGCGCGGTGAGCGCGCCCGGTAGATGGCCTCGGCAGTTGGCCACGGCCCCACGAGGCGATCCAGGTAATGCGCCTCGAATTTGTGCGTGTCCTGCGCCAGGGCGGCCAGATCGCCGATGCCGTAATAACAGCCGCCGGCGGCGAAGCGCTCGTGAAAGGCCAGCGCGCCGAGCACGGTCAGGCCGCCGGCGCTGCTGCCGCTGATGACGCAGCGCGCGCCGTCGACTGCTCCCGTCGCGACCAGATAGTCGGCGCCTGCCACGCAATCGGCGACGTCCGCCTCGCCCCAGCGGCCATCCAGCGCCTGCCGGTAGGCCTGGCCGTAGCCGGTGCTGCCGCGGTAATCGACGTCCAGTACGGCAAAGCCGCGGCTGGTCCAGAACTGCGTGCGCGGTTCCAGTGCCGTCGTCGCGCGGCTGGTGGGGCCGCCGTGGCCGCGCACCAAGAGCGGCGGCAAGGCGCTCGTCTCCCTGACGCGGGGTGCGGGGCCATAAAAATGGCCATAGACCTCGTTCTCGCCGCTTTGGAACGCGATCCACCGCGGCGAGGAGACGCAGACCCCAGCCGGCAGCGGCGGCGCGTCCGAGCACACGCTCGTCCGCATGGGGTCGAGACTCAAGGCGATCACCTCCCAGCGGCGGTCGGGCGCGGCCGCGACGCAGGCGAGCTGCCGGTCCGATGCGGTCAGCCCGGCGTACTCCGTCCAGGGCAGATCGAGCGCGGCGACCGTTGCGGCGGTGGGTTCGAACACCATCAATTGGCGCCGCCCTTGCCGGGTCGCGATCCAGACGATCCGGCCGTCGTCCAACAGCGCGAGCTGGCGCATGCCGGCTTGCCAGCGCGGGAAACCGCAGTCGACCGGCTCGGGCCATAGCCTGTGCAGCGCGCCGTCGTGCCAACGCAGCGGCGTCCACCAGCCGTCCGTCTCCCCCAGCAGGACAATGTCGCCGCGTGCGTCGAATTCGGCCTGACAGACGCTCCGGCCCGGTCCACCGGCGATGCGTTGCACATCGCGTACCCGACCGTCGACCAGCGCGGCCCGGTAGAGCGCCGCCGCATCCCAAGGCATGTGCGGCGCATCCCAGGCGATGAACAGCAGTGCGCGACCATCGATGCTGACGCGCGGGTTGGCGTAGAAATCTGCGCCCGCCGCCAATTCCGTCAGACCGCCGGCATCCAGGGCCACGAGGCTGAGTCGTCCGTCGCCTGCTTCCCGCACGGCGAGCAGCCGCCCGTGCGCTGCGTCCCAGTACAGATCGCCGAAACGATCTGGGCCACTGGTCCAGATGCGCTGCGGCACGCTCCCACCCGCAAGGTCGAGGCGATAGAGATCCTGCCCCGGGTCGTTCACGAACCACAGCGCGCCGCCACCCACGGCGAAGGCGCCGCCGCCGTATTCCAGCAACCGGCTGCGGGCACTGTAGGGCGCAGCCAGGATCTCGATCGGCGCCTCGCCGGGACGTGCCTGCATCAGGCTCACCCGACCACTCTCATCGGGCCGGGATTCGCTCCAGTACAGGCGATCCCCGGCGATCTGGACCTGATCGGGCGTGCGGCCGGCTGCTGCCACCTCCGCAGCCGTCCAGGGGCGGTGCATCGGCGCGTCCGTCATGGTGCCTCCCTGCGCGCGCGACCGTCTGGCGTGAGCGCCCAGCCGGACTGTCCGCTCGGCTGGCCTGCGGCGTCGAAACGCCGCTCGACGAGGCGCAGTGTGCCGGCCGCGTCGCCCAGCACGACGGTGGAGCAGCGCGTGCCGTATTGCGGATGACGGATGAAGGCCGGTGAGAGCAGCCGTTCCCAGACGGGATCGAGGCCCGTTCGGGGCAGTTCGTCGTCGGGCACGACCTGCTCGTCGGCCAGCAGGGCGAACAGATCCGCGACCGGCGGCTCGCCCGTATCGAGCAGGTCTGCGAGGCGGCGCTTGCCGCGGCGCACCTTGGGCCAATCCGCATCGAGGGCGCCGTTGCTGAGGCCGTAGATTCCCGGCGGCAACCCTTGCAGAGCCGGCGTGGCGCGGTTGCTGAGCAGCCACAGGCCCTCACGGTCGGCGGCTAGCAGGTTGAACCCTGCATAGTCATCGATGCGCTGGCGCAGTTCCGCCAGCACGTCGAAAACCGGCTGCGGCGAGCGCAGCACCGTGCTCACCAGTGTCCCCCGGGAGGGTGCGTCTGCCCGCGGGCGGCTGGGCTCGCGGTAGTTAGTCAGCGCACAAAAACGGTCCGGCGCCGCGATGCCGAGCCAGGTTCCGCCGGCCTGCAGGTCGCGCCCGCCGACCACCTGCGGCGCGTCGTCCCACGGTGCCGCAGGCAGGGCCAGGCGACCGTGAAACTCGTCGCGATTGGCAGCGACGATCAGCGGCCGTGCGACATCCGTTTGCCAGCCAATAAACAACAGACACATGGGACGATATCGATCCGAGCCTTGGCTTTGATCCGCAGGAGTGTAGCGCGGAGCAGGCGACGATGGCCGCTCCGGTGGCTTGGGGTATCATGACGAGCTTTTGAAGCTTCCACCGGCAAGGCATCCATGGCGTCGACCCGCGCTTCCATCAGCTCCCAGCATGTCGTCATCGTCGGCGCCGGTTTCGGTGGCCTGTACGCCGCCAAGTCCTTGTCGCGCGATCCGGCCTTCCGGGTCACGGTGATCGACAAGCGCAATTACCATCTGTTTCAGCCGCTGCTGTATCAGGTGGCGACGGGCAAGCTCGCGCCCAGCGACATCGCCACGCCGATTCGGCACGTGCTGCGCGGCCGGTCCAACGTGCGCGTCGTGCAGGGCGCTGCTGTCGATCTTGATCCGGTGGCGCGGCAGGTCATCCTCAATGGCGGCACGCGCATCGATTACGACATCCTCATCGCCGCCACCGGCGTCAAGCACAGCTATTTCGGCAACGATGCCTGGCGCGATAACGCCCCCGGTCTCAAGACCATCGAACATGCGCTGGAGATGCGCCAGCGCATCTTCAGCGCCTTCGAGGCGGCCGAGCTGAGCGAGGATGCCGCGGAACAGGCGCGCCTCACCACCTTCGTCGTCGTCGGTGCGGGCCCGACCGGCGTGGAGTTGGCCGGCGCCATCGGCGAGCTGGCCCAGCACACGCTGAAGGACGAGTTCCATCACATCGACACCCGCCGCAGCCGGATCGTGCTGGCCGAGGGCGCCGCGCAGGTGCTGCCGAGCTATCCTGCCGATTTGGCCGCCGCGGCCCAAAAATCGCTCACGCAGCTCGGGGTGGAGGTGATGACCGGGACACTGGTGACCCACATCGACGGCGACGGCGTGCGGCTGAAACGGCCCGATGGCCGCGAGGAAGCGATCGAGGCCCGCACCGTCCTGTGGGCCGCGGGGGTGCGCGCGTCGCAATTCGGTCAGGCACTCGCGAGGCGCGTGGATTGCAAGCTGGACCGGGCGGGCAAGGTCGAGGTCAACGCCGACCTGTCACTGCCGGCGCATCCGGAGATTTTTGTGATCGGCGATCTGGCTCATTACGCCCCGTCGGGCGGCCAGGCGCTGCCCGGGGTCGCGCCGGTCGCCATGCAGGAAGGGGACTACGTGGCGCGGCTGCTGAAAGCGCGCCAGCGCGGGCGCAGCCTGCCGCCGTTCCGCTACCGCAACCAGGGCAGCATGGCCGTCATCGGCCGGCATGCCGCGGTCGGGGATCTGCGCTTTGTCCACGTGAAGGGCGTGGTGGCCTGGTATCTGTGGGTGCTGGTGCACATGATGGGCCTGATCGAATTCGGCAACCGGCTGGTGGTGATGACGCGCTGGGCGTGGAACTACATCACCCGCAACAGCGGCTCGCGGCTCATCACCAGCGTGCCCGAGGCCCGCACCGATCATACCGACCGCGCCCATCGCTCCTCCGGTCGCTGAAGCGTCTCACAACTCGTCCGGCAACTCCAGTTCCTTGATCTTACGCGTCAGGGTATTGCGGCCCCACCCCAGGAGGCGTGCGGCTTCCTGACGCCGGCCGCCGGTGTGGCTCAACGCAGCGCGGATCATGATGCGCTCGAAGTTGGGCGTAGCTTGGCCGAGCAGGTCCTGTTCACCGCCCGCCAGTTGCTGTTCAGCCCAGCGCTTGAGGCTGTCCTCCCATCCGTGCACGGTTTCGGCGCTCCGCGCATCCTGGCGCACCAGTTCCGGCGGCAGGTCTTCCATGTGGACCTCGCGACCCGATGCCATGACGGTCAGCCAGCGGCAGGTGTTTTCGAGTTGGCGTACATTGCCCGGCCAGTCGAGCCGGCAGAGATAGGCTTCCACGTTGGGCCGCAGGATCTTGACTTCCATGCCGAGTTCCTTGGCGGCGCGGTTCAAGAAAAACCGCAGCAGCAGCGGAATGTCCTCGCGCCGCTCGCGCAGCGGCGGCACGTGCACGCGAATCACGTTGAGCCGGTGGAACAGGTCCTCGCGGAACTGCCCGGTTTTGACCAGATTTTCGAGGTTCTGGTGCGTCGCGGCGATGATGCGCACATCGACATGCAGCGGCACATGGCCGCCCACGCGGTAGAACTGCCCGTCGGCGAGCACGCGCAGCAGCCGGGTCTGGAGCTCGGCCGGCATGTCGCCGATCTCGTCCAGAAACAGCGTGCCACCGTCCGCCTGTTCGAAGCGGCCGCGCCGCAGCGCCTGTGCCCCGGTGAATGCGCCGCGTTCATGGCCGAACAGCTCCGATTCGAGCAGCTCGCGCGGAATGGCGGCGGTGTTGAGCGCGATGAAGGGCTTGCCGGCGCGTGGGCTGTGGCGGTGCAGGGCGCGTGCCACCAGTTCCTTGCCAGTGCCCGACTCGCCGTTGATCAGCACGGTGATGTGCGAGCGCGACAGCCGGCCGATGGCGCGGAACACCTCCTGCATCGCCGGCGCCTCGCCGATGATGGTGGGAATGTTCGGCGGCTCGGGCGCGACCAGATCGGGGCGGCTCTGCTGGATGCGGTGCTTGTAGGCGCGCCGCACCAGTTCCACGGCCTCATAGATGTCGAACGGCTTGGGCAGGTATTCGAAGGCGCCGCCCTGATAGGAGGCGACCGCGCTGTCGAGATCCGAATGGGCCGTCATCACGATGACCGGCAGGCTCGGATCCTGGTCGTGGATCTGCTGCAGTAGGGCGAGGCCGTCCATGCCCGGCATGCGCACGTCGGTGACGAGGACGTCCGGCCGCCGGCTGCGGATTTCCCGCAGCACGGCATCGGCAGACTCGAAGGATTGGGTCGACATCCCGTCGTTGCGCAGAGCTTTTTCCAGCACCCAGCGCATGGATCGATCATCATCCACGATCCAGACGTTCACGACTTCGCTGTTCATTTTTGGGCCTGCTGCAAGGGAAGAAAAATGGAGAAACGTGTTTCGCCCGGTCGGCTGTGGCACTCGATGGTCCCGCCATGCCGGGCAATCAGATCCTGCGCAATGGACAGGCCCAGCCCCGTTCCCTCGGCCCGACCCGTGACCATGGGATAGAAGATCTGCTCGGCGAAATCGGGGGGGATGCCTGGACCGTTGTCTATGACATCGACCCGAATGACCAAGCGGTGGCGATGGTGACCGATGGTGAACTGGCGCTGCGCCCGCGTGGACAGGATGACTTCCGCCGGATGGTGGCGCCGCGACTGCGGCAACACCGCCTCGATCGCGTTACGCACAATGTTGAGGACAGCCTGGATCAGTTGGTCCGGGTCGGCCCTGAGCAGCGGCAGACTGGGGTCGTAATCGCTGCGCACGGTGATGCCGGGATGCCCTTCGGCCGCCACCAGAGTACGCACGCGCTCCATGACCTCATGAATATTCACTTCGACCATCCGAGGCAGGCGCTGGGAACCAAGCAGGGTGTCGACCAGCTGTTGCAGGCGATCGGCCTCGGCCATGATCACCCGCGTGTAGTCGCGCAGCTCCGGATCGTGGATCTCGGCGTCCAGCAATTGCGCGGCGCCGCGCAGCCCGCCGAGCGGGTTCTTGATTTCGTGTGCCAGCCCGCGCACGACGGCCCGACTCGCCTGTTGCTGGGTCTGCAGATTTTCTTCGCGGGAAATCCGCAGGTGGCGGTCTTGCTGATGGAGTTCCAGAAGGAGCGCGCGAGCGCCATTCGTCAGCCGGATGGGCGTGACCATGCAGTCCACCACCACGGAGGCCGGATCGACCATGGACTCGAGATTCAGGTGCAGCTCGCGCTCAGTGTAGGGTGTCTCACTACCCAACGCTTCGAGCAGCCGTTCAGCCAGGCTTTCGCCCTGAGCGATCAGCGTGCGCAACGAGGTATCCATCAATCGCCGGGCGCTGGCACCGAAAAGCATCTCTGTTGCGCTGTTGAGATAGCGGATGCGCAAACTGCCATCCAGTAGCAGCACGGCACTGGCCAACTGATCGAGCAGGGCCGCAGCGCCCAATCCGGTAGTGATCAAGTCCGGGTCTCGTGCGTCCTTCATGGCGATTTGATGGATGCAATGCTCATGCCGATGAGCATCCGATTCAAAGCGGTGCGCTACACGCGGTTGTGTATGCGCTGGCGCCGCAAATGACGGTCAGTATGCACCAAAAGAGGGCGTGCAATGCCGAGCGCAGAACAGCAACGGCTGCCATGCACAGGATCAGGATGGGGCTCTCGGCCAGAGGGTTTCATCGACCTGAAAAAACCTGCCCGAATTGCTTCGGGCAGGTCGGTCATGTCGAACGAGGGGCAGTTACAAGCTGTAATAGAGGTCGAACTCGACCGGATGCGTGGTCATGCGCACGCGCGAGACGTCCATCATCTTGAGCCCGATGTAGGCGTCGATCATGTCGTCCGTGAACACGCCGCCCGCGGTGAGGAAGTCCCGATCCTTGTCGAGGGCATCCAGGGCCTGCTCCAAGGAGAACGCCACCTTGGGAATGGCCTTTTCCTCTTCAGGCGGCAGGTCGTAGAGATCCTTGTCCATGGCCTCGCCGGGGTGGATCTTGTTCTTAATGCCGTCCAGGCCGGCCATCATCATGGCCGCGAACGCCAGGTAGGGATTGGCGGTCGAGTCGGGGAAACGCACTTCGATGCGACGTGCCTTGGGGCTCGAAACCCAGGGGATGCGCACCGAAGCCGAGCGGTTGCGGGCCGAATAGGCCAGCATCACGGGTGCTTCGAAGTGGGGCACCAGGCGCTTGTAGCTGTTGGTGCTGGCATTGGTGAAGGCGTTGATGGCATGGGCGTGCTTGATGATGCCACCGATGTAATACAGAGCCGTTTCCGACAGGCCGCCATACTGGTCGCCAGCGAACAGATTCTGGCCACCCTTGGCGAGTGACTGATGCACGTGCATGCCGCTGCCGTTGTCGCCGACCAGCGGCTTGGGCATGAACGTCGCCGTCTTGCCGTAGCTGTGGGCGACGTTCTGGACGACGTATTTGAGGACCTGGACCTCGTCGGCCTTTTTCACCAGCGTGTTGAACTTGACGCCGATTTCGCACTGACCGGCGGTCGCCACCTCGTGGTGATGCACTTCGACAGGAACGCCCATCTCCTCGAGCGTCAGGCACATGGCCGCGCGGATGTCGTGCAGGGCGTCGACCGGCGGCACCGGAAAATAGCCGCCCTTGATGCCCGGACGATGGCCCATGTTGCCGTCGGGATAGACTTTCTCGGTGTTCCAGCCAGCTTCTTCCGAATCGATCTTGTAGAAGCAGCCGCTGATGTCGGCGCCCCAGCGGATGTCGTCGAAGATGAAGAATTCGTTTTCAGGCCCGAAAAAAGCGGCGTCCGCCAGTCCGGTGGACTGCAGGTAGGCCATGGCCCGCTTGGCGAGCGAGCGCGGGCAGCGGTCGTAACCCTGCATGGTCGCGGGTTCCACGACATCACAGGTCAGGTTGAGGGTGAGTTCCTCGAAGAAGGGATCGAGCCGCGCGGTTTCCAGATCCGGCATCAGGATCATGTCCGATTCCTGAATGCCCTTCCAGCCGGCGATGGAGGAGCCGTCGAACATCTTGCCGCCTTCGAGCACCTCGGCGTCCACGGTATGTGCGGGCACCGTGACGTGCTGTTCCTTGCCGCGGGTGTCGGTGAACCGAAAGTCCACGAACTTGACTTCTTTATCCTGAATCAGCTTCAGCACATCACCACTGGACGTCGACATTGCATTCCTCCAAAGAGAGACCGAGTAAAGTCCTACCGACCCAACCGTGAGGTGGGTATTCGCTCAAGAAAAGCATGAATCATGCCGACGCCGGTGGTAGATGCCCTGCTCACTTTGAGGGCTAGAATCGACCGGCCACGGGCACTTTATGGAGCCATCGTGGTGCGCCGTCGGCGAGATTGCACAAAAACGGTGCGTTGCCACCTCTGAGTCTATGTCGCCCAGCGCCGGGCGCTGCTGCGCAAGCCTAGCATCCTCTTGCGACCGGAGGACAGGGGGCGCTGCACGCCTTGTCGAGCGACCGGTATACTCCAAGGCTTTGGCCGGCTATTTCGACGGTCCGTCATCCCCTTCTGGCACGGAGGCTCATGAGCGCGTCGCCCCAAACTTTTCAGGATCTGATTTTGGTGCTGCAGAACTATTGGGCTCGGCAGGGTTGCGTCATCCTGCAACCCTTGGATCTCGAGGTCGGCGCCGGCACCTTCCACCCCGCGACTTTCCTGCGCGCCATCGGCCCGGAAACCTGGAATGCCGCCTATGTCCAGCCGTGCCGCCGGCCCAAGGACGGTCGCTACGGCGAGAATCCCAACCGGCTGCAGCACTACTACCAGTTTCAGGTGGTGATGAAGCCCTCGCCGCTGGAATTTCAGTCAATCTACCTCGATTCCCTGCGCGAGCTCGGCATCGATCCCCTGGTGCACGACATCCGCTTCGTGGAGGACAACTGGGAGTCGCCCACGCTCGGCGCCTGGGGGCTGGGTTGGGAAGTCTGGATGAATGGCATGGAAGTTACGCAGTTCACCTATTTCCAGCAGGTGGGCGGCCTGGAGTGTTATCCCGTGACCGGCGAGATCACCTATGGTCTCGAACGGATCGCGCTCTACCTACAAGGCAAGGATTCGATCTTCGATCTCGTCTGGACCATCGGCCCCGACGGTCAGCCGGTCACCTACGGCGATGTGTTCCACCAGAACGAGGTCGAGATGTCCGCCTACAACTTCGAGCAGGCGCCGGTGGACGAGCTGTTTCGCCTATTCGATCTGTACGAAGCCGAAGCGGGTCGGCTCATGGCAGCCGCCCTCGCGCTGCCGGCCTACGAGATGGTCATGAAAGCCTCGCACGCCTTCAATCTGCTCGACGCGCGCCATGCCATCTCGGTGACCGAGCGGGCGCGCTACATCCTACGGGTGCGCACGCTGGCCCGCGCCGTGGCTCAGGCCTACTTCGAGGCCCGCGCGCGGCTCGGTTTCCCCTTGGCGCCGGCGGCGCTGCGGCTGGAGGTGTTGGACCAATGGCGCGCCCGGCAGGAGGTTGCCGCATGAGTCACGCCGATCTGCTGGTCGAACTGGGGACCGAAGAGCTGCCGCCCAAGGCCCTGCGCAGTTTGCGCGATGCCTTTGCCGAAGGCATGCGGCGCGAGCTCGCGGCGGCGCATGTCGGGTTCGGCGCCGTCGCGGCCTACGCGACGCCCCGTCGCCTTGCGGTGCACATCGAGGCGGTGGCACTGCAGCAGCCGGATCAGCTCGAGGAAAAGATGGGGCCGACACTGGCGGCCGCTTTTACCGCCGATGGTGCGCCCACACCAGCGGCGCTCGGATTTGCTCGCAGCTGCGGTGTCACGGTCGAGGCGCTCGCGCGCCAGGGCGAGGGCAAGCAGGCGCGGTTGGTGCATCGCGCTGTGCGGCCGGGCCAACCGACGCGCGACCTGCTGCCGTCCCTGGTCACGCGTGCGCTTGAGACGCTGCCGACGCCCAAGCGCATGCGCTGGGGCGTGGGCCGGGACGAATTCGTGCGGCCGCTGCACTGGCTGGTGATGCTGCTGGGCACCGAGGTCGTGGAAGGCACAGTGCTTGGCGTTGCATCCGGCCGCCACAGCCGCGGACACCGCTTCCATGCCCCCGACCCGATCGCGCTGGATCGGCCGGGAGATTACCTCGAGCGTCTGTTCGCGGCTCGTGTGGTGGCCGATTTCGACGCGCGCCGCGCGCGCATCGTGCAGGGCGTGAAGACCGCTGCTGCGGCACTGGGTGGCGAGGCGGTCCTGGACGATGATTTGCTCGATGAGGTGACCGCGCTCACCGAATGGCCGGTGCCGCTCGCCGGGCGCTTCGATGCGCGTTTCCTCGAGGTGCCGCCCGAGGCGCTGATATCTTCGATGCGCGGGCACCAGAAGTATTTCCCGGTGCGCGATGCAAGCGGGTGCCTGCTCAACCATTTCATCACCCTGGCCAATCTGGAATCGCGCGATCCGGCGCAGGTGATCGCGGGCAACGAGCGGGTGATCCGCCCGCGGCTTTCGGATGCCGCCTTCTTCTTCGAGCAGGATCGCAAACAGCCCCTCGCGGCGCGTCGCGAGGGGCTGCGAGCGGTGACCTATCAAGCCGAGCTGGGCAGCCTGTTCGACAAAACCGAACGGCTGGCGGCGCTCGCCGGCTGGGTCGCCGCGCAGATCGGCGGCGATGTGGCGCTCGCCCGGCGCGCCGGCATGCTGTCCAAATGCGATCTCATGACCGAGATGGTCGGCGAGTTCGATGAGCTTCAGGGCATCATGGGCGAGCACTACGCTCGCCTGGATGGTGAAGCGCCGGAGGTGGCGTGCGCCCTGCGCGAGCAATACCTGCCCGCCTTTGCCGGTGATGCCTTGCCGGCTACGCCGACCGGGTGCGCACTGGCGCTCGCCGATCGGCTCGACACACTGGTGGGCATCTTCGGCATGGGGCAAGCGCCGACCGGTTCGCGCGATCCGTTCGGGCTGCGCCGTGCCGCCATCGGCCTGCTGCGCATCCTCATCGAGCGCGAGCTGAACCTCGATCTGCGCGCGCTGCTGACCGCGGCCCGCGCCGGCTTCGGTGTGCTCAAGGACGAGCCGGCTCCGCCGGTGTGCGCCTATGTACTGGAGCGGCTGCGAGCCGTCTATGAAGAACAGGGAATCCCTGCGGAGGCCTTCCTCGCCGTGATGGCGCGTGCGCCGGCGGTGCCGCTCGATATCGACCGCCGGGTGCAGGCAGTCAATCACTTCCGCCATCTGCCCGAGGCCATGGCGCTGGCCGCCGCCAACAAGCGTGTGGCCAACATCCTCGCCAAATCCGAAGTCGCCCCGGGCGAGGGCCGCATCGATCCCGAGCGCTTCGTCGAGCCGGCCGAGCGGGCGTTGTTCGAGGCGCTCGGAGAACGGCAGGCCGCCATTGCGCCCCTGCTGGCCCGGCGTGACTATACGGCCGCGCTGACGGCCCTGGCCGACCTGCGCGCGCCGATCGACGCCTTTTTCGACACCGTGCTCGTCAACGCCGAGGACCCGGCGCTGCGCGCCAACCGCTTCGCCTTGCTCGCCGCCTTGCAGGCGCTGTTCTGGGAGGTGGCCGACATTTCCCAGCTCTGCCCGGCCAGATGAGCGCCACCGACCCGCAACCCTTGGCACCACTCGCCCCGCCCGATGTTCGGCCTGCGCGGGGTTGGGTGGTCCTCGATCGGGACGGGGTCATCAACCGCGACCGCGCCGACTATGTGAAAACCGCCGCGGAATTGGAGTTCCTGCCCGGGAGTTTGGCGGCGATCGCGGCCCTCAGCCGCGCGGGGTTTGGCATCGTCGTGGCGACCAACCAGTCCGGCGTCGGCCGTGGCCTGCTCGATGTGGCAGATCTGGGCGCCATCCATGACCGATTGCAAGCCGAGGTGAGCGCGGCGGGCGGCCATCTGGCCGGCATCTTTGCCTGCCCGCACGCGCCCGACGCCCGTTGCGCCTGCCGCAAGCCGCGTCCGGGGCTGCTCGAACGCATCGCGGATTGGGCGCACATCGTGCCGGCGCAGATGATCGTGGTCGGCGATGCGGCGCGGGATCTGGCGGCCGCCCGCGCGGTGGGCGCGCCCGCCGTCCTGGTGCGCAGCGGCCATGGCGAGCAGACCCTGCAGCAGTGGTCCGGGCCGATCGAGGTGCCAGTGTTCACGGATCTGGCCGCGTTCGCGCGTCATTGGATCGAGCGAACCATTAGGCAGGGAGAAGCACAGGGT
Source organism: Candidatus Acidiferrales bacterium (assembly GCA_035573755.1). Classification (GTDB taxonomy): domain Bacteria; phylum Pseudomonadota; class Gammaproteobacteria; order UBA5335; family UBA5335; genus Macondimonas. The sequence continues at coordinate 4,255 of DATLZY010000081.1, read as the reverse complement.
GAACCGTGACACGCCTTTCGGCCCGCTGCAGGCGGTGCGCTGCGGCCTGTTCTTTCTCCTGCTGGCGTTGAGCATGGTGTTGTGGACGCCCGTCGTGCTGGCCAGCCGGCCGCTCCCCCGGGCTCGGCGCTACCGTCTGGCACTTGCCTGGTTGCGATTTCACGCCTGGATTTTGCGCTGGATCGTGGGTCTGCGATTCACCGTGCAAGGCCTGGAGCACTTGCCGCCCGGCCCTGCCGTGGTGCTGTGCAAGCACCAATCCATGCTCGAGACCTTCCTGTTGCCGTTGATTCTCCCGCCGCAGACCTGGGTCTTGAAGCGGGAGCTGCTCCGCATCCCGCTGTTCGGGCCCTGCATGGCGCTGATGGAGCCGATCGCGATCGACCGCGAGCAGCCGCGGAGGGCGCTCAAGGAGGTGCTGGTGCAGGGTCAGGATCGCCTGCGGCAGGGGCTGTGGGTCGTCGTCTATCCGGAGGGAACACGTGTGGCGCTCGGCGCGTCGCGACCCTACAACAAAGGCGGGGCGTGGCTCGCGTTGCGCGCCGGTGTCCCCGTGGTGCCGATCGCGATCGATACCGGCCTGTTCTGGCCGGGGGCGAGCTGGCGCATCCGGCCGGGAACCGCCCATCTGATGATCGGCCCGCCTATCACGACCACCGGGCGCGATGCTGATGCCATCAATGACGAGGCCAGAAATTGGATCGAAACGACCAGCCGTCGCCTTGCCGGTTTCAGCGCCGAAATGCATGTCCAAAGCACCACGTCGAAGGACGACGTCAACCGTGTCAATTGAAGTTTTCTGTAAGCTTGGTTGCGTATGGGATTGAAAGTCCATACCATGGCCCTGGCTGTCCGGCGACGGAAGGCTGTGTCCCCGCCAGATAGGTGCCGAGGAGGACTTTTGCGCACCGTATCTCCGCCGGTGGGTGGCGCACGAGCGTCGGAGCACCAGTCGTTCATCCAAAATCAAGAGGGTTAGATAATGAGCATGAAACAGAAGTTTTTGATTCCCGCGGTCGCGCTGGCCTCCGCAGTGGCCGCACCGGCTGCCATGGCGACCGACACCGCCGGCAAGCTCGGTCTGGGCATGAGCAAGGTCATCGACGAAGATACGGTTGCCTTGGCTGGCCGTTATTGGGCTTCGGAAAGCGCTGGTCTGCAAGGCACGGTTTATTACAGCAGCGAAGATTACCAGACCACAGTTAACAACATCGTCAGTGATGTCGAAGTCACGCAGTGGGCTGTGGGTCTGAAAGGCCTGTTTGCGCCCATCGTGCGCGAGAACAGCAAGTTCCTGATGTCTCTCGAGGTCGGCTACAACGAAGCCGAGCTCGATGTGGAGCGCGCTGGCAACTCCAAGACGGATGGCTGGTTCGTCTTTCCGGCGATCGGCGCTGAATTCATGCTGAACGGCTTGCCTGAACTCGGCCTGAATTTCGAAGTCGGTTATCGCTACGAAGACTCCGATGACCTGAATGTCCAGACCGATGGTGTGAAGGGTTCTGTGGGCGCGGTTTATTACTTCTGATCTGCCACGGGATCTCGTCATTCTTCATGAGCGGCCCCAATGGGGTCGCTTTTTTGTTGACACCGGTTTGATGCGTCCGGTCTGCTATTCTGATGGCAACCTGCTTTGGGAGTAGGATATGGACTTTTTGCTACTGACCGACGCCGAATGGCGCAAGCGGCTCAGTCCGGAGCAGTACCGCATCACCCGCCAGTGCGGCACCGAACCGGCTTTCACCGGGATCTACCACGATTGCAAGACGCCCGGGCTGTATCGCTGCGTCTGCTGCGGCGCGCCGCTCTTTGAATCTGCCGCCAAGTACGATTCCGGCTCGGGTTGGCCGAGTTTTTGGCAGCCGGTGTCCGATGAGGCGCTGACCCGTTGCGAAGACACCAGTCACGGCATGCGCCGCATCGAAGTGCGCTGCGCACGCTGCGCGGCCCATCTGGGGCACGTGTTTCCCGACGGGCCTGCGCCGACAGGTCTGCGCTATTGCATCAACTCTGCCGCTCTGCATCTCGAGCCCGAGACCGCTTCCGCGCTCAACAAGTCGCCGGAGCGCTGATACCATTGCCGCTTTGGCCGGCTTGTGGCTTCGAGGTCCTGTTTTGAAACACGCTATTGCACGCTGGCTGTCCCAGGCCATCGCACAGCTCCCCGATTGTCCTGCGGATGTCCGCGCCCTGGCGGCGCAGCTTGAGCGCACCCGCGATGCGGTCCACGGCGATTTCGCCACCAACTGGGCGCTCGTGGCCGCGCCGCGCGCCGGGCGCAAGCCGCGTGAGTTGGCCGAAGCTCTGGTCAGCTATCTGCCGCCGCACCCGCTGGTGGCGGAAGTCACCGTTGCCGGACCGGGATTCGTCAACATTCGCCTTAAGGTCGAGGCCTATCACCAGATGCTGCGTGAAGTCCTCAACGCAGGTGAGCGTTACGGGCAGATCGACTTCGGCCAAGGTCAGCGGGTGCTGCTCGAGTTTGTCTCGGCCAACCCCACGGGGCCACTGCATGTAGGCCATGGCCGCGGCGCCGCCTATGGTGCCAGTCTGGCCAACGTTCTGCGCGCGGCGGGTTATCAGGTCGTGTGCGAGTATTACATCAACGATGCCGGCCGGCAAATGGACATCCTCGCGGCCAGCGTCTGGCTGCGCTATCTGGAGCTGTGCGGTGAAACAGTGCCGTTCCCGGCCAATGGGTATCGCGGCGACTACTTGCTGCCGATCGCGCATGATCTCCTGGCGCAGGCGGGCACGACCCTGCGGCATCCGGCGGCGGCAGTTTTCGCCGGCCTGCCGCCCGATGAACCGGACGGCGGCGATCGCGAGCGCTACATCGACGCGCTGGTTGCCCGAACGCGGGAGTTGCTCGGCGAGAACGGTTACGCGCGGGTGTTCAATGCCGGGCTCGAGTCCATCCTGTCGGATATCCGGGACGATCTGGCCGAATTCGGTGTTACCTATGATCGCTGGTATTCCGAGCGCAGCCTCGCCATGAGCGGCGCGCTGGAAGGCACGCTGCATATGCTGCGCGAAAGCCGTCACACCGAAATGCGCGATGGCGCCCTGTGGTTCCGTGCCACCGAGTTCGGCGATGAGAAGGATCGCGTCGTGGTGCGCGAGAACGGCGCACCCACCTATTTCGCCTCCGACATCGCCTATCACCTCGACAAATACCGGCGCGGCTTCGATCGTCTCATCGACATCTGGGGCGCGGATCATCACGGCTACGTGCCGCGGGTGAAGGCCGCCCTCACGGCCCTGGGCGAGGATGCCGACCGGCTCACCGTGCTGCTGGTCCAGTTCGCCATCCTCTATCGCGGCAAGGAAAAGGTGTCCATGTCCACGCGGGCCGGCGAGTTCGTCACCCTGCGCGAGCTGCGCGCCGAGGTCGGCAACGATGCGGCACGGTTTTTCTATGTGTTGCGCTCGCACGAGCAGCATCTGGACTTCGATCTGGAACTCGCCAAGTCGCAGAGCGCCGACAACCCGGTCTACTACGTGCAGTACGCCCACGCCCGCGTGTGCAGCGTGTTCGGTCAGCTCGCCGAGCGCGGCGAGTCCTTCGATGCGGCGGCCGCGGATCTGGCGCAACTGACCAGCCCGCACGAAACGGCGCTGCTGGTGGCGCTGTCGCGCTATCCCGAGACGATCGAGGCGGCCGCGCGCCAATGTGCGCCGCACCACATCGCCCATTACCTGCGCGATCTCGCGCAGGAGTTTCATGCCTATTACAACGCCCAGACCTTCCTCGTGCCCGAGGCCGGGCTGCGCAACGCGCGTCTGTGCCTGATCGCCGCCACGCGCCAGGTGTTGCGCAACGGGCTCGCTATGCTCGGCGTGTCGGCACCCGAACGGATGTAAGGATGGCCGGCGGTTCGCGCTCCCCTCAACCATCGCGACGGCCGGTGCGGAACCGTCGGCGATCGTCGCGCCAAACCGCGCGCATGAGCTTGCCGGGCTGGGCCTGGTTGCTCTTGGGGCTGGCCTTGGGGGCGGCGGGTGCAGCCGTGTTCTATATCAGCCAGAATCACCCGTCGCGGCCCATCATGGCCACGGAACCGTCTGGCAAGACGTCGGTTCCCGCGGGCCCGGTTCCGGGCGCTTCGTCCGCGCCAGTCGTGCCGGCGCAGCCGGAGTCGGACCGGTATGAGTTCTACGAGCTTTTGAAGGAAGGCGAGCAGATCGTCTCGATGCCCGAGAAGGCCAAGCAGCCCAGCCCGGCATCGGCGGTGCCACCGTCCACGACACCGGC
>DATLZY010000080.1:0-24859 GCA_035573755.1 Candidatus Acidiferrales bacterium | reverse complement strand
AAACCCGCGAGATGCGCTGCCACCCCCCGAAAACACCCCCGCCTGGTCGAGTTGAAGGCCGTGCTGACCGAACATGTCGCGTAGCCGCGGCAATGCCGTTTCCAGCGCATCCCGCGCGGTAGTCGATGGAGTCGAGAACCAGACCTCGGCGCCGGCCTCTCGCAGCGTGATATGAATCTCGACCTCACCCAACTCCGGTGGATCGAGGCGGAGGTGAGCCGTCTTGATTTCGGCCCGCTGCATCCAGATCAGTCGCTCTCCAATATCGGAGGCCCAGTCTGGATCGTGCAGGGGTCGGGACAGGGGAAAAACCGGTTTGGCACCCGAAAAGATGACGTCGGGTGGATCACCGATCTGGGGCTGAAGAGGCGCAACGAGCGCTGCGTCCGGCCGTTCGATCTGCAGGGTAGCCGCATCCAACACCGGCGCTCCGAACAGATCCGCATCTTGCCGTGTCCGAGGATCCACGTTGCCCTGCGTCGCCGACAACACAGCCGGACGTAGTGCAGACGACGCATCAGAAGACGTTGAGGCGATGCTGGCCACTTGGACATCATCTGCAGCGACGGCGACTTCGTGCGTGCCGGACGCCGGCGACCAGGCGGCTGCGGCCGCTGGCGCAGTCGGGCATGCATCGGACGAATCGACTGAATCTCGTACATTCCTAGGCCGAGCGTCGTGAAACGATAGGTCAGGATGCCCAGTCGCATCCGGGCCAATGGCAACCGGCAGCGCCAAGCGCGGGGCTGCGCCCGCAGCCACGCCGGTCGACCCGGAGGCCGCCAAGGACGCAGCAGGCACTGATCCAGTCGAACCCCCGTTGAGCACGACCCATAACTCAGCGAGGAGGGGCGCGGCAGTGGCGGCTGACGGTTCGTCACCGTGCACCGCTTCGTTCCCGATCGTCTCCGGGATGGGATCCTGCGTGGACGCCGCCCCAAATCCGATCAGCGCCCCGCCTGCCTGGCCGATCATTTTCAACAGTGCGGCAAAAGAATCGGCGGAAGCAACACCATTCTTCACAGGCGACGTTCGAGAACCTGCTGCAGCCAGAGGAGGGGCACTCCCCAGCATCGACATAACACCGCTCATGAGCAAGACTCGGCCCGACGCCATCGCGCCTGGGTCAGATCGTCGAGCATGCGTTGCTCGCGCATGGCCTGGCGCGACTGCTCTGCAGCGCGGCGGCTGTGGATCAGGTCATCCAATGCCTGCACGCGGGCCCGACGCTCCAGATAACGACGCCTGGCCAAATCGCAAAGCGCCACCTGATCGGCGAGCAGCTTCCGCTGCTGCGTGAGAGCACTGTCCAGCCGTTCGAGCATCTGCCGGAAACCCAGCATCTGCGCGGCGCGCACGCCACCCGCCATGGTGCGACCCAGCTCCAGGCCATAATCGTCCCGGTAGCGCAGCAGATCGGCCATTTGCTGCTGAATCTGTTCCAGACGAGTCAATGCCTGACCCAGTTCGCGTGCAGCCTGCTCGGCATGGCGTCTCGCCATCCCCAGCATGGGCTCAAGGCGATCTGCACTGCTCATACCCGACCCACTTCAGTCGCGGCGCCCATGCCTGCAGTGACCACTTCGGCTGGCAGAACCGCTGCCAACGCACTGAGACTGTCGGAAAAAGACACCGCTTCACGCAAATCCTGCCGCAAAAAGGCTTGTAATCGTGGCCACAGCGCGATCGCCTCGTCGATCGCGGCATCGTTGCCGCGCTGGTAGGCGCCAACCCGGATGAGATCGGCATGATGGACATAGGTCGCGTAAATTTGGCGAAAACGTCGTATCCAACGCAGATGCTCGGGACCGACGATATCGGTCAAAACCCGGCTCACCGAGGCTTCGACGTCGATAGCTGGAAATTGCCCCGCTTCGGCCAATCGTCGGCTGAGCACGATGTGCCCGTCGAGAATCGCCCGCGCCGCGTCCACCACCGGATCGTTTTGATCATCCCCCTCGGCCAGAACCGTATAGAACGCGGTCAGGGAGCCTTGACCGCTGGTGTTGCCGGCCCGCTCGACAAGGCGCGGAATCTGGGCAAACACCGACGGCGGATAGCCTTTGGTGGCAGGCGGCTCACCAATGGCCAGCGCGATCTCGCGCTGGGCCTGCGCCACGCGGGTCAGGGAATCCATCAGCAACAGCACGTTCCTGCCCTGATCGCGAAAGGATTCGGCGATGGCAGTGGCCACCCAGGCGCCCTGCAGGCGCATCAGGGGCGGATGGTCGGCCGGCGTAGCCACCACGACCGCACGCTGCAAGCCGTTGCGACCCAGGATCTGCTCCACGAATTCGCGCACCTCCCGACCCCGTTCACCGATCAATGCCACCACGGTGACGTCCGCCTCGGTATAGCGTGTCATCATCCCCAGCAGCACGCTCTTGCCGACGCCGCTGCCAGCAAAAAGGCCCAGCCGCTGCCCTCGACCGATGGTCAAAAGCGCATTGAGGGTGCGCACACCGACATCCAGCGGCTGCCGAACCAGCCCGCGTTCGAGCGGATTAAGCGGTGCGCCATACAGCGGGCGCGTACCGCTGCATTGGAGCGGTCCCAGGCCGTCGATCGGCTCGCCCGCGCCGTCGAGCACTCGACCCAGCAGGCCCTCGCCCGTCCCGACCTGCCAATGTGTATTCGATGGGAACACCCGCGCATCGGGAGCGAGACCATGAATCGGATGGGTGGGCATCAAATAGAGCCGTTCCCCGGCAAACCCGACCACTTCGGCTTCCAGCCGTCCACCATCCCGGGTTTCGACCAGACAGCGCTCGCCCACCGCCGCGCGGCAGCCGCTGGCTTCCAGCGTCAAGCCCACCACGCGGCGAAGGCGGCCAGCCACCCGGGGACGGAACACGAAATCCTGCGCACGCGACTCGGCGGCGGCCAGGCGCGCTAGCCAGTGGGCGGCTCGCGCTTCCATCAAGCCGATCTCGCCTGATTCAACCGCCATCGAACCGTTCCACGAAGGATCCGGGCTGGTCGCCCGATGCGTCGAACACATGGGCGAAAGCAGCCGTCAATCGCTCGTCCAGACCGGCATCGACCTGAGCATCGGCGCCTTCAATCCGACACGCTCCCAGTGCGAGTCGTTCATCTTCGATGAGTCGCCAGCGCGCAGACTCCGCCAACGCCTCACGCACCCGCTCCGCATCGGCCGGATGCAGACGGATCTCGAGTGGACCGGCCGCTGCCGGCAGGGCCGCCAGGCCCGTCTTGATCCATCCCAACAGGATCGCCGGCGTCTCCCGCAATTCGCGCTCCAACACTTGGCGTACCAGCACCTGAACCAAGCGCATCAGCGCCCGTTCGACAGCGGCATCGACGGCGGTCAGGGGTTGTGCCAAAGCCTCGATCAGCGCTTGCCAGCGACTGATCTCTGCCGCCAAGCGGTCTTGGCCGGCCGCGCGTCCTTCCGCCAGACCCAAGGCATACGCCTCCTCGTAGGCGTCCCGCTGGAGTTGCTCGAGGGCTGAAGCCGCGAGGGGTTCGGTGGCAGTCGCGGTTACACCAGCCTTCACCGGGGCCGATGCGACGGTGTCCCAGACAGGTGGCTGCCAGCGCGGATAGATGTGTGCCGTTCCGCTCCCCGCCCGGGGATTTGGCTCAGACATATGCCTCCCCTCCTGATCCCGCAAGGATCAGCCTGCCCTGCTCGGCCAATCGACGCGCCTGATTGAGGATTTCCTTTTGGGCGGCTTCGACGTCGGATAGCCGGACTGGACCCTTGGCAGCCAGATCGTCGCGCAACATTTCCGCGGCTCGCTGGGACATGTTGCGGAATATCTTGTCCAGGATCCGGTCATCAGCGCCCTTGAGGGCCAGCACCAGCAAATCAGGACTGACTTCACGCAACAGAGCCTGAATACCCCGATCATCGGCAGACAACAGATGTTCGAACACGAACATACGCTCGCGGATCTGCTCCGCCAAATCTGGGGCTTGCTCGGCCAATTGCTCCAACAGATGGCCGTCGGCTGCAGTCTTGAGGGCGTTGATAATGTCAGCGGCAACCTTGACGCCCCCCAGCCCGTAGCGCTTGCCCAGTCGGGTGCCTGCCAACTGGTCTTGCAACAGCTCGTCCAGAGCCTCCAGCGCATCTTGCGGGACCCCGTCGAGATTGGCGATTCGCAGGATCACTTCGCCGCGCAGCGCCTCCGGCAAGAGATCGATGACCTGCGCCGCCTGCCCGGCTTCGAGATGCGACAAGACAATAGCGATGACCTGGGGATGCTCCGCAGCAATCGTCTCGGCGATAGTGCGTGTATCGCACCATTTCACCGTTTCCAGACCCTTCCCGGGCGCTGGAGCTCCAAACAATCGATCGGCCATGACCTGCGCCCGGGGCTCCCCCAAGGCATGCGAGAGAATGCGGCGAACCTGCTCCCGGGGATCTTGAACCACAGGAGCTTCGGCTTCCATACGTGCGATGAACGCATCCAATACGCTTGCAGCCATTTCCTGACCGACTCCTCGCAGATTAGCCATGGCCATGCTCAGCCGCTCGACCTCCTGGGGCGACATCAGGCGTAGCACCGCCGCGGCATCCTGCTCTTCCAGCGAGAGCAACAGCACGGCAGCGCGATCACAGCCAGCCAGCGTCTGATCGGACTCAGCCATCATGAGGCCATCCAGTCTCGAACCAGCGCGGCGGTCTGCCGGGGATGGCGCGCCGCGAGGGCGCGGGCCGCGGCGAGCCGAGTCTCATGATCGGCCGATGCGCCAGCTGCTGTACCACCTGCACCTGTCTCAGCATTGGCTCGACCCGTCAAGGTGAGCCGATCTTCGGTCGGGACCTCACCTGCGACAGGCGAAACCAGCGACGGCGGCCCGACGACCTGCACGGGGCGGGGCACCGGGGATGCCCTTCTCCGCAGCATGCGCCACGCGATGCCGCCAAGGACCAGCAACAGCACGCCGAGACCGAAGCTACCGCCGATCACGGTCATCCATCCCGGCTGCCACCAGGGCGACACGCGTCCCTCATCATTGAGCTCCAGACTCTGGAACGACTGGTTCACGACATTGATGCTGTCGCCACGCGCGGCGCTGAATCCGACGGCCTCCTTCACCAGCGCCGTCAGTTGGGCCACCTCGCTTTCCGTGAGCGGTGTCCTGACAAGGGTGCCATCCGCTCCGACAACGTCCCGGTTGTCGACCAGGACGGCGATGGACAGCCGGCGCACCGTGCCCACCGGCTGACTGATACGGCTGATGGTTTTATCGATCTCGTAGTTGCGCGTGCTCTGGCGGCTGATGTCCTGCGGCGTGACCGTGTCCGGCCGCCCCCCAGCGCTGCCTGCCAGATTCGATCCCGCAGGCGCACCGGGTTGCGCCAACGAGACCGGACCCGGCGGCTGATTGCTGAGGGCGCCGGGAATCCCGCCGGGAGGTGCCCCTGGTGTACGGCGCTCCTCGCTCGACTGCTCGCTGCGCAGGACCTGGCCAGCCGGATCGTAACGCTCCTGGGTCTGTTCAATGACGGTGAAATCTAGATCTGCGCTGACCTGGGCGTGCACGCGGCCCGGCCCCAGGATCGGCATTAGCAAGGATTCGATCCGACTGACGTATTCCTGTTCCAGTCGCCGGGCATAGGCAAACTGATCGCTGCTCATCCCTAGCGGGTTTTTGGCGTCATCCTGGGCGCGCGTCAAAAGATTGCCGCGCTGGTCCACCACCATCACCTGCGCCGACTCCATGCCCGGAATGCTCGCGGCGACCAAGTGCACGATGGCGGCGACCTGACCGACCTCGAGACTACGCCCGGGATGCAATTGCACGATCACCGATGCGCTAGGCTGTTTTTGATCGCGCACGAAGGCCGAGGCCTTGGGCAGTGCCAGATGCACCCGCGCCTTCTGCACCGGCTGCAGACTGGCGATACTACGCGCCAACTCGACTTCGAGCGCATGCTGGTAACGCGCGCTTTCCATGAACTGGGATACGCCCAGACCTTGCGGCTGCGCCAACATCTCCAGTCCCACCCCACCCCCCTGCGGCAGCCCTTGCGTCGCGAGTTTCAATCGCACTGCATGAACCTGATCACTCGGGACTTCGATGGAACCGGTGGTGTCGTTGATGCGGAATGGAATTTTCTGGGTTTGCAAAAATTCGACGATCTGACCCGACTCTTTGTCGGACAGGCCATTGAAAAGAACGCGGTAAGGCGGCTGACGCACCCACAGGACGGCTGCGATCAGCGCTGCGACCAGCATGGCTAGAGCGATACCGGGCCACAGCACTTGGGCACCCGGGCGTTTCGTCAAGGCGATCAGATGCTCCCGCCACGCGGGCCACGCGGAAAAGCGTCCCAGCGCGTTTTTGTCAGCAAGCTCCATGACTCGATATCTCCGGTCAGATCGTCATGCGCATCACGTCTTGGTAGGCGCTGACCACCTGGTTGCGGATCTGCGTCAAGGCCCGGAAGGCCAAGCCGGCTTTCTGCGAGGCGATCATGACTTCGCTCAAATCCACGCCGTCCTGCCCGGCCTCGAATTCTTTCGCCAGAGCGGTCGCCTGCTGTTGCTGGGTATTGACCGCGTCGATACCCTGCTTGAGCACGTGCGCGAACGAGAGGCTCGTATCAGTATCGGCCACCGCCATAGGGGGGCGTGGCACACTGTTCTGCCGCACGGTATCGATGTCGCCGATCCCGCCGATGTCCCGCATGGTGTCCTCCGTCAAAAAACCGTTTCCCGAAAGCAAAAGCATGTTTCAGGCCAATATTGCATCCCTGTCATTGAGTCTGGCGGGCACGGGCCACTTCCTGCCGATGCAGTCGAAACAAGAATTTCCCAAGCAACTCCTGCGTTTCGTCGCTCTGCCCCTGCCACTGTGCCCGGATACGCCATCCGTCCGGCTCCGGCGTTACCACCTCGATTTCGACCCACAGACCGAGCGATCGTGGCAGCCGTGGCTCAGGATACAGGCGCAGGACACCCCACTCGCCGGGAGCGGGTGCGCTCGGTTCCAGCCACTGCGCCGTCGAGGGGGTGAGCACGATCGGCCGCTGCACCTGGCGCCAGCCGGGATCGGCGTCCCGATCGGCAAGCACCCATCGCAACAGCCAGTCGATGCGGGCGGCCAGTGGGGCCAGCTCGACCGTGTAGTCACCCGGCGCACCGGCGCCGTAAATTTCTTCGAAGGCAAGCATGAGGGACATGAGTCGCGCGGCGTCCCGATCATCCTTCGCCAGAGCATTTGGCTCCGGTCGCGGAAGCGCCTGCCACTGATATGCCAGCAGGGCGCGGACTTCACCCGGCGACAGCCCCGCGTCATGCCTCACCGTCGATCCCCTCCGCCGACAAGACCGCTCACGGCCTGATAGATGTGTGCCCCGTCTTGCTGGCGATGCAAGCGCTGCAGGGAATGGGACAGCTCGGTACAGCGGGATCGGGTCAGATCCTCCAGTTGGCAGATGCGCTGCTGCAGATGCAGCAAGCCGCGCGTCAACGAGGACGCCTCCGCTGCCTTGATCGGACCCGCGCACAACCGACGCAACCGAATTTCGAATTCAGGCTGCGCTATCGTCACACCATCCCAGTCTCCATTCTGCGCGCACACCAGCATGGACTGACTCAGCGCATCGAGTTCGTCGAGCATCCGCTGACGCTCCGGCTGCAGGCAGGACACGATGGAGGCCATCGACGGACTCAGGATCTGTCCGAGGGAGATATGACCCGACCCGCGCCGTCTGGAGCAGACTGCGGATCGATAGCCTCCCAGGCGATACGGATCTGCCTCAGCAGCGCCATGACTTCATCGAGATAATCCACCCGATCTTCCAGATTGGCCATGAGCAGACGCTGCTCGAGGTAGAGATAAAGCGCATCGAGATTGGCTGCGATCTCGCCACCCCGGGCATGATCGAGGCCGCTGCGCAGCCCTTCGACCAAGGTGATCGCACGCCCGATCTGGCTGCCCTTGAGCCCCGGCTCGCTGCGCATCAGGTGGCCGCGAGCGCAGGCGATGGCCCGCTCCGCACCATCCATCAGCATGAGAACCAGACGGTGGGGTGAGGCAGATTCCAACGCCCTCAGCGTGTCCACCTGGCGATAGGCACGCAATGCCTCTTTATGTCCCATGGTCTGCCTCTCCTGTTCATCCTTCGTGACAGCGCTTGTAACGACCGTATCGACGTGATCTTGAGCACCCACACCATCTTCCAGATCGATACTCAAGCTTTTCATTGCCCCGACCGATACAGTGGCGGGAGGGTTGAATCAGGACGGTGTCACCGCCTGTGAACTCCAGATCCCATAAGCACTGAAAAAACGAAAGACCAGGAGAACACCATGGCCGTGATCAACACCAACGTGATGTCGCTGAACACTCAGCGCAACCTCAATTCGTCGCAAGGCATGCTGCAAACCGCCATGCAGCGACTGTCTTCCGGCCTGCGCATCAACAGCGCGAAGGACGATGCCGCCGGCTTGGCCATTTCCGACCGCATGACCGCTCAGATCCGCGGTCTGAATCAGGCTGCACGCAATGCCAACGACGGCATCTCCGTCGCACAAACGGCCGAAGGTGCTCTCGGAGACATCACCAACGCGCTGCAACGCATCCGCGAATTGGCCGTACAGTCCGCCAACGACACCAATTCCGCCACCGATCGCGCTTCGCTGCAAAAGGAAGTGGCTCAGCTGCAACAGGAAATCACGCGCATCGCCACCCAGACCTCGTTCAACGGCAGGACGCTGCTCGACGGTAGCTTTTCCAACGCCGTGTTCCAAGTCGGCGCCTACCAAGGACAGACCATCAGCTTCGGCATCGGCAGCGCCAAAGCCACCGACATCGGCGCGAACCAGGCCAGCTCGAACACGAACGTGGGCGGCGGCCTGACGGCAGCCGCCGACGTCAGCGGCGGCAACAACGTCGCCGCCCAGTCGCTGACGATCTCCGGCACCACCGGTACGGCCGCAGTTACTGTGGGCGCTGATGCCACGGCGCGCGACGTGGCCGCGCTCGTCAACGCCCAGAGCGCTACCACCGGCGTGACCGCCACCGCGCGCACCGAGGCGACCATCGACAACCTCAGCGCGGTCGGAACGGTGAGCTTCGATCTGTATGGCGCCAACAGCACGGGCGTGACGATTTCGGCCAACGTGGTCAGCACCTCGGATCTCTCGGCGCTGTCCGAAGCGATCAACAGCAAGGCAGCCACCACCGGCATCACCGCCGAGCTATCCTCCGACAAAGCGTCCATCAAGCTGATCAGTGCGGAAGGCTATGACATCGGTGTGGAAAACTTCGTCCACTCGGGCGACAACGCTGAAACCCTGGATGTCGCTGGCGTCACCCTGACCGGCCCCACGGGCGGCACACCGGCAGCAACCGACAGCCTGGTCGTCGGGGGCAAGGTGTCTTTCAATGCCGCGACCAACTACACCCTGACCAGCAACGATAGCGGCAACACTTTGCTGAGTGCGGGCACCGTGGCCAGCTCGCTGTCGTCGGTGGCAAGCCTGTCGGTCGGCAGCCAGACCGGCGCCAGCGACGCGTTGGCGGTGGTCGACGGCGCCCTGGCGTTCGTGGACGACCTGCGCGCCGGCCTGGGCGCCGTGCAGAATCGCTTCAGCACGGCCATTTCCAATGCCCAGGTCACATCGGAAAACGTGAGCGCCGCCCGCTCCCGGATCCTGGATGCCGATTTCGCGGCCGAAACGGCCAATCTGACCAAGGCCCAGATCCTGCAGCAGGCCGGCACGGCGATCCTGGCCCAGGCCAATCAGGTGCCCCAGACCGTGCTGTCGTTGTTGCGATAAGCACGGCCCGGCATGTCCGCGCTGCAGCCCGACCGTTCGGGCTGCAGCCATCCAGTCAATGAGGTATCGGCTGCCACGGTCTACGCAACAGCGAGGACCTGCCGCCACTGAATGTTCGAGGGGGACTCCGTCATGGCCTCCATCAGTTCTCCCGGCCTCGGCTCGGGGCTGGACGTCAATGCCCTGGTGCAAAGTCTGGTCCAGGCAGAGCAGAAGCCTGCCGCGTTGCGCCTCGATCAGCGCGAGGCCCAACTACAGACCCGCTTGTCGGCCTTCGGTGCCATCAAGGGCGCCTTGGTCGCCCTGCGCGACAGTCTGAGCGCCTTGGGCGCAGCCGACCTCTTCGGCCGGCTCAAGGCCACGACCTCGCAACCCGATCTGTTTACGGCGACTGCTACAGTGGGGGCCGACATCGGCGATTACCGCATCGAGGTCGTCCAGCTGGCGAGCGCCCATAAATTGATTTCAGGCGCCTTCGCAGCCGACACCGCGATCGGAACCGGCACGCTGACCCTTGCTGCGGGTGACAGTTCGTTCGATGTCATCATCGACGAAAGTCATCAAACGCTGAGCGGTATCCGGGACCGCATCAATGCCGCAGCCGGCAACTCGGGTATCGTAGCCCGCGTGGTCACAGGAGACGATGGTCAACACCTCGTCCTCACCCAAACCAGAACCGGCAGCGATCAGGCCATCACCATCACCACCAGCGGCGGTAGCGGCGGCCTCGCCAGCCTGGTGCACGATCCAGCCAATGCCATCACCGGCAACTACACGGAGCAAACCCCAGCTGCAGACGCGCAGGTTCGTATCGACGGCGTCCTGCGCAGCAGCGCTGACAACCGCATCGAAAACGCCGTCGATGGGGTCGATCTCGAACTGCACGCAGCAGATCCCGGCCATCCGGTCGATCTCACCGTGGCGCGCGATGCAACCGGCGCCAAGGACGCCATCCGGAAGTTCGTAGACACCTACAACGCCTTGATGAACACCCTCGCCAATCTCGGTCGATATGATCCCGAATCCAGATCGGCGGGCCCTCTGGTGGGCGATTCAACCGCGCGGGTGCTGGGGACGATGCTCCGCCGCGAATTGGGCATCCCCTTACCAGACAGCGCGAACAGTACGCGGGTTCTGAGTGCCATCGGTATCACAGCTGACAGAAACGGCAATCTGAAGTTGTCCGAATCCCGTCTCGACGAGCGCCTCCAGAACGAACCGCTAGCCGTCTCGGCCTTGTTCACGGGAGACGGTGGTCTGCTCGATCGACTTGATCCGCTGGTCGCCAGCTATGGGGGCGCCAGCGGTGCGATCGATGCCCGCACGCGCAGCCTGCAGGACGCCATCCGTGCGGTGAATCAGGACCGGAAGCGACTGGATCAGCGGATGGAAAACCTGCAAAACCGCTACCTTGCTCAGTTCACCGCGCTGGACAAGCTCGTCAGCCAACTCCAGAGCACCAGCACCTTCCTGACCCAGCAGATCGCCAACATGAATGCCATCAACAACCGATGAGGAAAACGCCAGCCGGTTGACGCAGAGTACCGATCAGGACACGGATTTCCGGCGCAATTCCCGGCGAACGATGATGACGAATCGGACCAATAACCAGTCAGGTATCTGAAACAAAAGAAATCAAGAAAACTGGACCGACATTTGCTGATGTTCTCACAATGCAAAGTCCGCTGCGGAGGCGGTGACGATGAAAGCTGACTTCTCCAACAGCTTGGGAATCCACGAAACGGCGCTCAAAGTCTGGACGGCGCGGGCGCAGCTACTCGCCACGAACATCGCGAATGCCGATACGCCGGGCTTTGCCGCACGAGACATCGATTTCAAAGCTGTCCTGTCGCGCGCAGCTGGACGGTTCGGACCGCCAGCCCTTGTCATGACCGATGCGCGGCATCTGCCGGCCGCCGGAGCAGGCGAAGCCGTCCGATATCGGGTCCCCAGCCAGCCCGCGCTGGACGGCAACAGTGTCGATCTGCAACAAGAACAGAGCGCCTTCGCACAGAACGCGGTGCGTTATCAGGCCACCCTGCAGTTCATCCAGAATCGCCTGCGCAGCCTGCAGCAGGCCATTAGCGGCGGAGAGCGCTGAGCATGTCCCTGTTCGACGTCTTCACCATCGCCGGCTCGGCGCTCGAGGCGCAGTCGGTCCGGCTCAACCTGACCGCCAGCAACATGGCCAACGCCAACAACGTGGCCGGCTCGGCGCAGGAAGCCTATCGCGCGCGCCAACCCTATTTCGCTCCCTTGCTGAACCGCGCACTGACCTCGTCCGGTGCGGGCGCGAGCAGTGCAATCGGCGCTGCGGGCGTCCGCACCCTGGGCGTCCTGGAAAACCCGGCCCCGCCGCCCCGCCTCTATCAACCGGGCCATGCGCTGGCCGATAAGGACGGGTATGTGTACGGCAGCAACGTCAACCCGATCGACGAGCTGGTCAACATGATTTCAGCATCCCGCTCGTATCAAAACAACGTCGAGGTGCTCAACACCAGCAAGGAGCTGTTGCTGCGCACGCTCATGCTAGGCCAATAGGAGGAACCCCATGTCGGCCATTCCTGCCAACAGTGCGATCGATGCGCTTGGCCTTTCCGTGGCACAGAAGACCCCTCCCGCCTCAACCCGCGGCGAATTGGGGCAGGACGATTTTCTGCTGCTGATGACCACGCAGCTCCGCAATCAGGACCCGACCCAACCAATGGACAACAGCGCCTTTCTCGGCCAGTTGGCTCAATTCAGCACCGTGAGCGGCATACAGGACATGCAGGCCGGTTTCGCCGAACTTGCCAACAGCCTGTACACCAACCAGGCCTTGCTCGGCTCGTCGCTGGTCGGCCGCAAGGTCCTCGTGCCGACGAGCACCCTGACCCTCGGCGAGCAAGGCAGCATCCAGGGACGGCTATCGAGCGCAGCCGGAACAGCTGTGCAGATCCAAATCTACGATGCTAGCGGCCAGCCTGTCCGCACGCTCATTCCCAATCCTGACGAAAACGGCATGGCTTTCACTTGGGACGGTTTGGATGCCGCCGGCAAGCGGCTGCCGCCCGGAAACTATGAGGTAGTCATCATCGGCGGAGCTGGAAACGACGACTCGACCGTTGGCATCGAGCAAGAAGTGGTCAGCGTCAGCCTGGGTCGCGCCGGTCAACCACTGCAATTGAATCTTGCCAACGGCGAACAGGTCGAGCTGACCCAAGTGCAACAAATTCGCTAACCAGAATATTCATCTCTGCAACACTTTTTCGAGGATGCCGCCATGAGTTTCCAAGTCGCCCTGACCGGCCTGTCCGCCGCGTCCACCGACCTCGCCGTAACTGCCAATAACATCGCCAATAGCAATACGACGGGCTTCAAGGAGTCGCGCACTTCCTTCGCCGACGTCTACGCGGTGTCCTCGCAAGGCATCAGCACCACCACGCCCGGCAGTGGGGTCCGAGTGGCCGGCATCCAGCAACAGTTCAGCCAGGGCAGCATCGACTACACGAATAACAACCTCGATCTGGCCATCAGCGGCAATGGTTTTTTCATCGTCAGTCAAGACGGAAGCACTGAGTACACCCGCGCCGGCGCGTTCGCGGTGGACCGGGACGGCTATGTCGTCGCCCCCAGCGACGGCGCGCGGCTGCAGGTCTATCCACCCATTTCCGGGAGCAACAACTTCAATACCGGTGACCTGACCGACTTGCGGCTGGACGGAAGTGCCGGCGCCCCACAGGCATCCAGCCTCATCGAGCTCGGTGCGAACTTCAAGGCCGACGCCGCACCGCCAACCGTCGCGACGTTCAATCCGGCTGATCCGGAAAGCTACAACAACGCGATCTCGACCACGGTCTACGATTCGCTCGGCGCAGCACATACCGCCACGCTCTACATCGTCAAGGACGGGATTACGCCGAATACCTGGGCCAGCTATCTCTATGTCGATGGCACGGCTGTCGGCACACCACAGCCAGTGACCTTCAATCCCGACGGCAGCCTTGCGACCCCTATCGGTGGCAGCGCAGCCTACGGCACGTTCACGCCGACCAATGGTGCCGACCCACTGAACTTGACCATTGACTTTAGCGGGAGCACCCAGTACGGCGGCAGCTTCAGCACCAATCGCTTGACGCAGGACGGTTACGCCAGCGGTCAGTTGAGCGGCATCGACATCGACAGAAGCGGCATCGTCCTGGCGCGTTACAGCAACGGTCGCTCCGTTCCGCTGGGCAAGATCGCCCTGGCCGACTTTCCCAATCCCCAAGGACTTCAGAAACAGGGCGACACGCGCTGGGCAGAAACCTTTGCCTCTGGGTCGCCGCTACGCGGCGAGGCCGGCACGAGCAGCCTGGGCCTGATCCAGTCCGGCGCCCTTGAAGCATCCAATGTGGACCTGACGGCCGAATTGGTGCGGATGATCGTCTCGCAGCGCAGCTTTCAGGCCAACGCCCAGATGATTTCCACCATGGACCAGATCACCCAGACCGTGATCAACATCCGCTGACCCTAGCATAGGCTCGGAAGACCATGGACAAGATGCTGTACATCGCCATGAGCGGCGCCAACCAGATCCAGCGGGCCCAAACACAGCTCAGCCACAATCTCGCCAATGCCGCAACTGTGGGATTCAAGGCGGATCTGGACAGTTTTCAAGCACGCGCGCTGTATGGAGAAGGTCATCCAAGCCGGGTCTACACCCAAGCCAGCGGCTCGGGCTTCGATCGCAGCGCCGGGGCGCTCGTGGCGACCGAGAGAGAGATGGACGTCGCCATCGAAGCGAACGGCTACATCGCCGTTCAGGCTCCCGACGGCGGTGTCGCCTATACGCGCGCCGGCAACATGCGCCTGACACCGTCCGGGGTGCTGGAAACCGGCGCCGGCCATCCGGTATTGGGTCAGGCCGGACCGATCGTGCTGCCGCCGGGCAGTCGCATCGAGATCGGTCGTGACGGCACCGTCTCTCTCATCCCGCCGGGCGAGCGCCCCAATACGCTGGCCGTTTTGGATCGGATCGAACTTGCCGATCCGGATCCGGCGCAGTTGACCAAAGACGGCGCGGGGCTGTTCCGCTTGCCGGGCAATCAGCGTGCTGAGCCTTCAGCAGCCGTTCGGCTGGTTCCCGGCATGCTCGAGACCAGCAATGTCCAGCCCAGTCGCGCCCTGATCGACATGATCGCCCTGGCCCGGCAATACGAAATGCAGGTCAAGCTAATGAAGACCGCTGAAGACAACGACGCCGCAGCGACACAGTTGCTGCGGATGGGATGAAGCATCGCCCATAGGGAGGAACAATCATGGATCCAGCGCTTTGGGCCTCGAAAACCGGTCTGGACGCCCAGCAGACTCGCATGGCGACCATCGCCAACAATCTGGCCAATGCCAACACCACGGGATTCAAGCGCGGACGAGTGGTGTTCGAGGACCTCATCTACCAGAACCTGCGTCAGGTGGGCGCCCAAAGCAGCCAGCAAACCCAGTACCCCTCGGGCCTCAGCCTCGGCACCGGTGTACGAGTGGTGGCCACAGAGAAAATCTTCACCCAAGGCAATCTCGTCCAGTCCGGCAATGCGCTGGACCTCGCCATCCAGGGGCGCGGTTTCTTTCAGATCCTGATGCCGGACGGCAGCTTGGGCTACACCCGCGACGGTTCATTCAATCTTAACGATCAAGGTCAACTAGTGACTGCGAACGGCTACGTGGTCCAACCCGGTATCACCATTCCCGAAGGCGCGCAGAGCATCACCATCGGTAGCGACGGGACAGTGACAGTACAGCTTGCCGGGCAGACAGCTCCGATCCAGCTCGGCGCCCTGCAAATCGCAGACTTCATTAACCCCTCCGGGCTGCAGCCACAGGGTCAGAACCTGTTCATGGAGTCCGCTGCATCCGGTCCGGCCCAGCTCGGCACGCCCGGGCTCAGCGGCCTGGGCACCTTGCTGCAGGGCACCGTGGAAAGCGGCAACGTGAACGTCGTGGAAGAGCTCGTGAACATGATCGAGACCCAGCGTGCCTACGAGATGAACTCCAAGGCCATCAGCACGACCGATCGCATGCTCGAATACCTCAACAACAATCTATAGGCCAGCAACTCGTGACTCCCCCGGTGCGCTCCATCTGTGCCTTGCGGCGATTCGGTCCGGTAACAGCCATGCTGCTCGCCGGTTGCGCGGCTACACCGCCGACTCGCATGGTCGAGGTTCCCCCGCCGGCCCTCCCGGCCATCGAGCCCGTCGCGCGGCATACCGACGGAGCCATTTACCGGCCAGAAACCGAGCGCGCCCTGTTCGAGGACCGCACGGCGCGACGCGTGGGCGACGTGCTAACAATCGTCCTCACGGAACGTACCGACGCCAGCAAAAGCGCCTCCACGAAGGCGTCCAAGAGCCAGAGCGTGCAGCTTGCCGAGCCAACCCTGTTCGGTCGCAACGTCACCTGGGGCGGCAAGCCGCTGCTGAGCGCCTCGATCGAGGGCGACCGGGACTTCAACGGCGAGGGTGCCAGCCAGCAAAGCAACCGGCTCACCGGCAGCGTGACCGTCCAGGTGATCGGCCGTCACCCGAACGGCAATCTGCTGGTCAAGGGGGAAAAGTGGCTCACCCTGAACCAGGGGCAGGAACTGGTGCGCATCGAGGGCATCGTCAGACCGACCGACATCGCAGCGGACAATACCGTCTCCTCGACACAAGTGGCCGATGCACGCATCACCTACAACGGCCGTGGCGCTCTGGCCGACAGCAACACGATGGGCTGGCTGGCACGTTTCTTCAACCACCCTGTCTGGCCGTTCTAGGGGAAGCACGATCATGACGCGTTCGATCCGGTCTCATCGTCGCTCGCGGCAACGGTTCCTGTGCTGCCTGTTGCTGGTATCCGTCTGCACCATTGCCCCGGCGCGGGCGGAACGCGTCAAGGATCTGGCCAGCGTCCAGGGCGTGCGCAGCAACCAGCTCGTCGGCTACGGTCTGGTGGTCGGTCTGGATGGCACGGGCGATCAAACCAGCCAGGCGCCATTCACCATCCAGAGCATTCGCAACATGTTGGCCGAGTTCGGCATCGTCGTTCCGCCGAATGCCAATCCGCAGCTCAAGAACGTGGCCGCCGTATCGGTCCAGGCCGAATTGCCGGCTTTCGCCAAGCCCGGCCAGCGCATCGATGTGACCGTGGCATCCATCGGCAACGCCAAGAGTCTACGCGGTGGCAGCCTGCTGATGACCCCGCTCAAGGGGGCCGATGGGCGGGTATACGCCATGGCACAGGGCAATCTGGTGGTCGGTGGCCTTGGGGTCTCCGGTCGGGACGGCTCGCGCATCAGCATCAACATTCCAAGCGCCGGCCGTATTCCCGGCGGCGCTTCCGTCGAACGGGAGGTTCTTAGCGACTTTACCCAAAGAGACGAGATTCGGCTCAATCTCCACAACCCGGATTTCACCACCGCCAATCGCCTCGCCGAAGCCATCGATCGGCGCTTCGGCCCCGGCATCGCACGTGCGCAGGATGCGGCCTCGGTGAGCATCCAGGCGCCGGCCAGCGCCGAACACCGAGTGGCCTTTCTCGCCGCCCTCGAAACACTGGAACTGGAGCCGGGTGGCGCACCGGCACGAGTCATCGTCAACAGTCGCACCGGAACGGTGGTGATCAATCAGGAAGTGCGCGTGTCCCCAGCGGCAGTGACGCATGGCAGTCTGACCGTCACCATCCGCGAGGATTTCCGCGCATCCCAACCAGAGCCGTTCGGCCAAGGTCGCACCGTGGTGGTCCCGGACACCGGTATTGAGGTCAGTCAGGCCAACAACCGCATGTTTCTGTTCGCACCCGGCGTGAGCCTCGCCGAGATCGTGCGCGCCGTCAACGAAGTCGGCGCAGCCCCCGGAGACCTGGTCGCCATCCTCGAAGCGCTCAAGGAAGCCGGTGCGCTGCGCGCCGAACTGATCGTCATCTAAGGCGAGGATATTCACATGATTCCCTATTCCCACAGTCTGGCCGCCGACCCAAAAAGTCTGGATACCCTGCGCCGGGAGTTGCACAAAGCGTCCGATGGCGGACGCGCCGAGGTGGGTCGCCAGTTCGAGTCGCTGTTCATCCAGATCATGCTCAAAAACATGCGCAGCGCCACCCTCAGCTCAGGCGCGACTGATTCGGATCAGAGCCGTTTCTATCAGGATCTGTTCGACACCCAAATCAGTCAGCAGTTGGCCCAGGGTCAAGGACTCGGCATCGGGCGAGCGCTCACGCACCGGATCGATTCCACGCTCCCGCAGCCTCCGTCCACGCCATGGCCTGCCGCTGGCGCAGCTGACACTTTTCAGAATCTGACGCTGAACCGGCCGGCCTTGCCTCTGCCACCGCAATCGCGGCCCGTGGCCGGGCCGAACAAAATCGCCCCGCTCGCCCCTGCTCCGGCATTCCAGCTCTGGCCCAAGCCCCGCGCAGACCTGCACCAAGCGCCGCAGGCCCTGCCGCCGCCTCCCGTCGGCGAATCGACGGCCGTGCTGCGCAGGACCGACACAACGCTGAGCGATTGGCCGCCGCGCTCGCCCGAGGATTTCATCCGCACGCTCTGGCCTCATGCGCGGCGGGTGGGCGAGGAGCTGGGCGTCTCACCCAAGGTGCTGCTCGCCCAAGCGGCGCTGGAGAGTGGCTGGGGCAAACAACAGATCCGTCATCCGGACGGCCGCCCCAGCTTCAACCTGTTCGGCATCAAGGCGGGGGGAAACTGGACCGGCGACACTGTGCGGGTGCCCACCCTGGAGTATTCGGGCACCGTCAGCGAGCGGCGTCTGGAACGCTTCCGCGCCTATGACTCCCTGTCCGAAGCCTTTGCCGATTATGCCCGCCTGCTCAAAAGCAATCCACGGTACCGGCAGGCCCTCAATGCGGGCGACGATCATAGCGGTTTCGCCGAAGCACTCCAGCGTGCCGGTTACGCCACTGATCCCAACTATGCGGTGAAGATCAATCGCATCATAGCGACCCGCATGGCCCATCTGGATCAACCCGACCCGAACGCAAACCTGGTCTAATGGGGGCGCATTTTCATGGCCGACATGTTTTCTTCAGGGGTATCCGGGCTACTGGCTTTCCAGAATGCCCTGACGACCACCGGTCACAACATCAGCAACGTCGCCACGCCAGGCTATAGCCGCCAGCGCGTCGAACTGGGCACCCGCCCGGCCGAGCTGCAAAACGATTTCTACATCGGCACCGGCGTCAACAGTCAGATGATACGGCGCAGCTACGATCAGCTGCTGACCGAGCAAGTACGCAATACAGGCAGTGCCGCGGCCCAGATGGACAGTTACGCCACCTTCGCGGCCCGTCTCGACAACCTGCTCGGCGCCCAAGGCACCTCAGTCTCACCCATGTTGTCGCAGTTCTTCAACGACCTCGAGCTTCTGGCGGAGAACCCCGCCGGCATTCCTGAGCGACAGGTCGTTCTGACCGATGCCGAGCTGCTCGCCGATCGATTCAATGCGCTCGGCACACAACTGGATCAGCTACAGACCGACGTCAACCAGCAGATCACCCAGGATGTCGCCGAGATCAACCGGCTGTCGGCGAACATCGCCGAACTCAATGGTCAGATCGTGTTGGCCCAGAGCCGTACCAACGGCGCACCGCCCAATGATCTGCTCGATGCACGCGATGAGGCGCTGCGCCAGCTGGGAGAGAAGGTCGCAGTCCAGACCGTCGCCCAGGACGATGGCGCGGTCAATGTGTTCGTCGGCACCGGTCAGGCGCTGGTCGTGGGAAAAACCGCCACCCCGCTGACCACAGTTGCCAATGCGTATGATCCCGCGCGGCTCGAAGTCGCCTATGGCAGCGCTGCGGGCCCGCTGATCAGCAACCAGATCACCGGCGGCAGTCTCGGCGGCGCGATCGCCTTTCGGCGCGAAACCCTGGACGTGGCTCGCAACAGCCTGGGGCAACTGGCCTTGACCATGGCCGGCACGGTCAATGCCCAACACCGCATGGGCATGGATCTCGATGGCCAACTGGGCGGCGATCTGTTTGCCGTCGCTGCGCCAGCGGTCCTGCCGCATCGGGACAACAGCGGCAGCGCGATCCTCACCGCTGCCATAACCGACCCTCAGGCGGTGACGAGTTCAGACTACCAGGCGCGTTACGACGGTAGCCAATGGGAAATCACCCGCCTGTCAGACGGCGTGCGGACCACGGGTAGCCTTCCCCTGGCCTTAGACGGTGTCACATTCGACACGACGGGCACACCGGCTGCCGGCGACCGGTTTCTGATCCAACCGACCGCTGGCGCAGCGGACAGCCTGAGCGTGGTTCTCGACGGCCCTCGCGCGCTTGCCGCGGCCAGCCCGATTCGCACCAGCGCGGCGCTCGGCAACACCGGCACGGGGCGCATCGACCCGGGAATCGTGGTCGATCCGTCCGATCCAGCGCTGCTCATGACGACCACGTTCGAATTCCTGACCCCGACGACGTACACCATCAACGGCGTCGGCAGCTATACCTACACCGCTGGTGCGCCCATTACGATCAATGGATGGCAAATCCGTCTCGAGGGCGCCCCCCAAGCCGGCGATCAATTTACCGTGGAAGCCAACAGCGGCGGTGTCGGCAACAATCACAATGCCCTCGCGCTTGCCGGGCTGCAATCACAAGGCCTTCTGGACAGTGGCAGCGCCACCTATGGCCAGCACTACGATAGCCTGGTCGTTGAGGTTGCCAATCGCAGTCGGCAGGCGAACCTCGGACGCGATACCCAGCGCCTGCTCGCCGACCAAGCGCGGGCTGCGCGCGAGTCGGTCTCCGGTGTGAATCTCGACGAAGAGGCTGCCCAGATGCTGCGCTTTCAGCAGGCCTATCAAGCCGCAGCGCAAGTCATCGCCACAGCCGACAACCTGTTCCAGACCTTGCTGGAAGCCGTGCGGAGGTAAGCATGCGTATCGCAACCACCCAAGCCCAAGCCCAGCTGGTGCAGGCCATGCTGGACAAGCAGAGCCAACTCACCCGCACGCAACAGCAGTTGGCCACCGGCCAGCGCCTGCTCACGCCTGCCGACGATCCAACCGCCGCCGTGCGAACGCTGGCGCTTGATCGCGCCTTGGATCGACTCGCGACCTTCGGACGCAACAGCGACTTGGCCGAGAATCGCCTGCAGGCCGAGGAAGAGGCTTTGGCAGCCTTGAGTGACATTCTGCTGCGGGCGCGGGAACTGGCTCTGGAAGCCAACACTGCCGCTCAGGACGGTCTCAGCCGCGGAGCCATTGCGGCCGAGTTGCGAAGCCTGAACGACCAGTTGTTCCAAGTCGCCAACCAGCGTGACGCCAACGGCGAATATTTGTTTGGCGGCGACCAGAGCCGGCAGACACCCTTCGTGCGCGACGCCGGTGGTGCCGTCCGGTTCACGGGGGATGTAGGTCAGCGCCTGGTGTCAATTGGAGAACACCGGCTGATAGCCGTCAGCGACTCCGGCGAGCGGGTACTGCTCACCGCTCTGGATGGCAACGGCCTCTTTCGGACCGATGCCGCCACCAGCAACGCCGGCACCGGTCGGATCGACGCCGGTAGTGTGACTGATCGCTCGGCATGGGTTGCGGACATCTACACGCTGAACATGCTCTCCGCCGACCAATACGAAATCCGCGATTCGGGAGGAGGCTTGGTGATCTCCGGCGTCTATGTGCCCGACAGCACCATTTCCTTCAATGGCATTCAGGTCACACTGAGCGGCGCGCCCGTTGCCGGCGATCGGTTCGAGATCCGACCAAGCAGCAAGCAGGACATGTTCCAGACACTAGCGCAGGTTACCCAAGCCGTGGCCGATCTCGACGCAGATCCCGCGACAGCAGCTCGCGGCATCGGCGCGCTGGGGCGTGGCATCGAGGAAATCGATCAGGCCTTGGGCCATCTACAGACGATCCGTACCGAGGTAGGCAGCCGTCTGAATGCGCTAGACCAGCAGCGTCAGCGCAATGCCGATGAGACCCTGAACCTGCAATCGCTGCGTTCGCAGCTGCAGGATCTGGACTACACCGAGGCCATCGGCCGGCTGAACCTGCAAACCGTAGCGCTGCAGGCCGCGCAGCAGAGCTATCTCAAGCTTCAGGGTCTCTCGCTGTTCGATCTGCTGCGCTGAAAATCTTTCCCGCCAATGCGCCACCCGCCCACCGCAAGCGGGTGCCGACAGCGCCGGCTGCGCGCGCAAAAGGCGCGCTGACCCACAGATCAGCCACTGCCGCGAGTTCGCCGTCAACCCACAGCAGGGGCAAACGATCACGCAGCCAAGGCGTCATGCCGGCCGCCCGGCACAACTCGCTGAGGGTCGTGTGGTGCGCCCGCCCCGGCAATTGCAGGCGTTCGCCGCCCTGGCGAAACCCGACTTCCAGATATCGTCCTCGCAATCTCGCGGCATCAATCTCGCCTGAACCCTCCTCTACCGACAGCGCGCCCAAGCCTGCCGGCAGCAGCAGTGGACGGGTCAGATCCGGCCAAGGCATCCGCGAGCGAGGCACCGCGCCCAGCGGCGCCATCGCATACGCGCGGTCACGATGACGCCGGATTTCCACGCCGGTGTAGCGCAGCACCACTTGCCGATCGGCTGCAGCGTCGGCCAGTTGCTCGGCGATGGTGGCGAGCACGCGCGCACTGGGCAGAGGCCAACCGCCTGCCTTCAGCCAATGGCGCAGCAGCAGCTTGCGCACCGGCGCAGTTCGCAGCCGCCACAGCTCCAGCATCAGTGCGCCGTCGACGATCATGCCTGCCTGGGCCTCCGCATCCGCCCAAGCGCTAAGTTGCGCGTCGGCCTGGGCGCATTGGCGGGCACTGCGCGACACCGTGCGCGCCGCATGAGGCCAACGTGCGCGCAGCGCCGGCAATACGCAGTGGCGCAAGTAATTGCGATCCAGTCCCGGGTCTGTATTGCTCGGATCCTCGAGCCACTCGAGCCCGCGCGCATGGGCATAGGCCGTCAGCTGCTCACGCGTCGCTTCGAGTAGCGGCCGAGCGAGGAATCCTGGGTCGAAGCGTCGCAAAGGCGCCATGGCCGAGAGGCCCGCCGGCCCCGCGCCGCGCAAGGCCTGGAGCAGAAACGTTTCTAGTTGATCGTCCGCATGGTGGGCGGTGAGCAGCAGGTCGCCGGCGCCCATCCGTGCGGCCAGTGCGCCATAGCGGGCCTCCCGCGCCCATGCCTCGAGGCTGGCACCGGCCGGCACGGTGCACGGAATGCTCACCACGGTGCACGGAATCTCCAGGCGTGCACACCATGCTCGGCAATGCTCGGCCCAGCGCGCACTGTCGGGATGCAGTCCGTGATCGACATGAATGGCTTGAAACGGCGGCAGATCGGCCTGATCGGCGCGCATCAGATCGAGCAGTACCGTCGAATCCAGCCCCCCGCTGAAGGCGGCCCAGCAACGTGGGGCGGGCGGCCACTCTCGCCTGGCTGCACGGAAGGCCGCCGCGACCGCTGCGACGGACACGGCGCCTCAGCCGTCCTTGAACGGCCCGTAGCTCATCAGCCGGTCCTGCCGACGCCGGATGAGCGCATCCCGGCCCAGAGTCTGCAGTTCATCGAGGCTGTGCAGGAAAAATGCTTTCAGGCGCTGGGCCATGAGCGCGGGATCGCGGTGTGCGCCGCCGAGCGGTTCCTCGATGACGGCGTCGATCAATCCCAGTTCGAGCACGCGCTCGGAGGTGATGCCCATGGCTGCAGCGGCCTCCTCGGCACGCGCTGCATCCTTCCACAGGATGGACGCACAGCCTTCAGGGGAGATCACCGAATAGATCGCGTACTGCAGCATGGCGACCCGGTCGCCCACGCCGATGGCAAGCGCCCCGCCGGACCCGCCCTCGCCGATGACGACGCAGACGATGGGGGTTCCGAGGCGAGCCATGACGAAGAGATTGCGCGCGATGGCTTCGCTCTGACCGCGCTCTTCGGCGTCGATCCCGGGGTAGGCCCCCGGAGTATCGATCAGCGTCAACACCGGCAGCCCGAAGCGTTCGGCGAGTTGCATCAGGCGCTGCGCCTTACGGTAGCCCTCGGGGCGCGGCATACCAAAATTGCGACGGATTTTTTCCTTGGTATCGCGGCCTTTCTCCTGGCCAATCACGACAACAGGGCGCCCGTCGAGACGGGCCACGCCCCCCACGATCGCCGGATCGTCGGCGAAAGCACGGTCGCCGTGAAGTTCTTCGAAGTCGGTGAAGATCGCCTGGATGTAATCGAGCGTGTGCGGACGGTGGGCATGACGGGCGAGTTGCGAAATTTGCCAAGGTGTGAGCTTGGCGAAGATGGACGCCGTCAACGCCTGTTGCTTGCCTTCCAGTCGCTGGATTTCTTCGCTGATGTTGACTGCCGAGTCATTGCCGACACGGCGCAGCTCTTCGATTTTCGCCTCGAGTTCGGCGATGGGTTTTTCGAATTCCAGAAAAATCGACTGCATGACGACTCGTGGTTCTTGTTCGGGGAAGGGCGACATTGCATCAGAAAAAACCGCCTCTGTCCAAACCACTCCCCGGGGAAACATCACTCTCATCAATCCGGCATCGTGCGGATTCAGGATCTGTTTTGGCAGACCGATAACCTCATGGACCACTGATCCAGAACGATTGGACGATGGGAAGCGCCTTGGTATGAAACTTTGTTCCCACTCGCCGCGCTGTTGTCGATCAGGGCTTTGTTGGCCACGGCAGCCACCGTCATCGACAACCCACCGCCTCCCGGGCCGCTCTGGGTCGTGGCGACTGTTCACCTCACCGCCCCCATTCTCGCAGGAGGCTACGTTCTGCAATTCAATGGTGCATAGCGTTCCACCATCGGAGAGGCGGCCGCGACCCAAGCAGATCTGCTCATTCAGATCCTTTCGCACCAGTGGCATCCCCAGGACTTTCATCTAGTCATGCACGATTAGGAGCCGCCCCCATGAATCTCTGTACGAAATCAGCCGCTTTCGTGACGATGACAGCCCTGATGCTCATGACGGCTCAGGCCAAGATGTGACCTTGCCCCTGTTTCGTGTAGCTCTTAACCCACGGTTCACGCGGCCTTTTTACGCTGTGCCTCGTACCAGCGCTGCTCGTACTGCATCGGGCTGAGGTAGCCCAGCGACGAATGCAGCCTGCGGTGATTGTAGAAG
>DATLZY010000079.1:0-7667 GCA_035573755.1 Candidatus Acidiferrales bacterium | reverse complement strand
GCCGGCAAGCTGCCCAAGAAGGAGCTGGAGGCGCGTTACTGGGAAGGCATCGCCAAGCACGGCTGAATCCTTTGGCGAGCCCGGTGGGTCTCCCGCCGTGGCTTGCTGCAATTGAGAAGGCGGCCCGCGGGCCGCCTTTTTTCATGGTTGCCGACTTGCCGGACCCACCTGTCTGATCTGCGACCCGGCAGATCAGCCCAGCTGCGGGCAGTTCTCGGTCATGGCGCGGCCAAACATGAATGCTGTGCCACCGACCGGCCAGGCAGGTATCGATGTGGGCGGCCGAGCGTCCAGGGACAGTCCATGCATTCGGGCCAGATTCGTCAGTGCCTGCGGCGGGACATCGTCGCTCGACGTCGATCGCCACACCCAGAGGCACGGTCCGGCGGTCGTGTCGTTTGGCCATCCCAGGTGGGCGAGGGTGATGGGATCCACCACGGCGCTGGCCGGGAACTGTAACCTCAGATTGCCGGCACTCAGAGGATCGGCTGCAATGATCCTGGCGGGCTGCGCGCCGGCGGCCTCGAGCCGGGTCGCGAGCATGGGGTAGTCCAGATTCATGCGGTTCGGCGCGCCCATGGCCGGCCCAAGCAGGATGCGCAGCGGCATGAGCAGGATGATCGACAGGGCCGATGCGCCGCACAGCGCCAAATGCCGTCGCGCCCGGACGGCGCCGATGGCATGCTCGCCAGTGCGGGAAAAAGCCCACACGGGAAGGAGAAACAGAAGCGGCTGGAGCCAGCGGTCCTTGAAATGCGGCATGCCGAGCGCCCACGCCGAGAGCCCCAGCAAGACCAGCAGAACGCCAAAATAGATGGAAAAGCGGAAAGGTTGGCGCAATGACGGCACCTTAGCAGGCCACGGCCGAAAGCACAGGGTCCATACCAACAAAAAGGGCAGCACGAAACTGATCGTTGCCAGCGCCAGACTTTGCAGGCTGGCGCCAAGCGTCGCGTGGGCATCGCTGCGAAGCGCAGCGGTTGTCAGAGAGGGGGATGTCGGTAGCGCCAGCAACACCGGGGCGGCGGCGAGGATGGCCGGCACCCAGGCCCAGGCAAGGGTCGCACGCACCTGGGGGCAGTGCGTGGTTGCGGCTGCTGCGATGCTCACGGCGAACAGGAAATACAAGCTATTCAGCTTGGTTAGGATCAACAGACCTGCGAGCACTCCCCACCGCAAGGAGGCCCAGGCGGTCGGGCGTCGCAGCAGATCGAGTGTCACGACGAACAAGCGCGCTGCCAGCGCCATGGCCAGTACGCTGTGGGTGAGATCACGTTGCGACTCCCAGGCGATTTGAGGAATCAGAAACAGTGCCGCGGTGGCCAATACCGGCCGGAGCGGATCGGCGAACAGGCGTCTTCCGGCCTGCAGGACCGATAGATGCAGGACCAGCAGCAGAGCGTTCTTCAGCAGCGCCAGGGTCCAGATCGGGGAGTGCGTCAGCCGGTTCAGCCCGATGACCAGCCAGGTGTAAAGCGGCGGCTGACTCGGATAGGCCGTCGTCAGCCACTGCGACCAGAGCATCTGCTCGGCCTCGTCGCTTTCCAGCGCATGCGGAAAGGCAAGCCGGATGGCGGTCTGCGCGGCGAAGTAGAGCGTCAGGCACAGGGCAAAGCGCCCAGGCAGGGCTTGCCAAGGGCTAGGGGGTCGCCCCCAAGAAGCCTGTTTGGAGGTCATTACAGGGTTCGAGAGGGCCCGTTTCACAAGCTGTCTTCGATAGGCTTCACGCTGGCGCAGGCTAGGCGATGTCGATGTCAGCGTGATGACGAGCCGTGCGCATTCGGACGTGGTTTCGGTCGCTGGCGAAGGGGGGCGGATACCTGCCCATCTTAAGAAACGGTTAAGCTACGCGGCCTAGATTTACTTCCCTGCCGAGAATGCCTGGATACTTCCCGCCTTGAAATCATCCGCTGAGACGATCCTTGTTCGATGGTCCATCCGCTGGGGGTGGCTTTTGATTTGGCTGGGCTTCGTCGCCGTTGCAGTTTCGACGCGCAGCCTGTGGCCCATCGACGAGACCCGCTATGCAACGGTGGCGTGGGAAATGTGGCAGAACGGTCAGTGGCTCGTTCCGCATCTCAACGGCGCACCCTACCCGCACAAGCCGCCGATGTTGTTCTGGCTCATGCAGATGGGATGGGCGTTGTTCGGCGTCAATGATCTCTGGCCGCGCTTGATCGCACCCCTGGCAGGCGTGGCCAGCGCGTTGCTCACCCGCCGATTGGCGCGCCGCTTGTGGCCCGCAGATGCTCGGATCGCGGAACTGGTGCCTTGGCTGCTGCTGTTCGGCCTGTACTGGGCTGGTTTTCACAGCATGCTGATGTTCGATGCCTTGATGGCGTTGTGGACCGTGCTGGCCCTGACGGGGCTGTGGCAGGCCATGGCCCGGCCCCGGTTGGGTTTTGCCGTCGTGGGTATCGCGCTGGGGCTGGGTCTGCTCACCAAAGGCCCGATCATCCTGTTGTTCGTGCTGCCTCCGGCGCTGCTGGCGCCGCTCTGGCATCCGGCCTGGCCTGGCTGGCGGATCTGGGGGGCGGGGTTGGTCCGAGGCCTCGTGATCATGGCCTTGATGGCACTGGTGTGGGCGATGCCCGCCGTCCTGTTCGGCGGCAAGGGTTACGCCGCCGACCTGCTCTGGCGCCAGAGCGCAGGCCGCGCGCTCGAGTCCTTCGCCCATCGGCGACCCTGGTGGTGGTATCTGCCGATCCTGCCGCTGATGCTGTTGCCCTGGTCGCTGTTTCCGTCGGTTTACCGGGCGGGCGTCACGGCGGTGAGTCGAGTCGCGACAGATCGCGGGGTGCGTTTTTGTCTGGCGACCCTGCTGCCGGGCCTCTTGCTGTGCTCCATGATCAGCGGTAAGCAGCCACATTATCTGTTGCCTCTGTTTCCGGTCTTGACGCTGCTGCTGGCGTGCGGGCTGACTGCATCCCAGGGGCGGTTCTCCTCGCGGCCGATGGCTGTCGTCCTCGCTTTTTTCGTGCTGGTGTTGACGGTGGCACCACTCTGGCTGCGTTTGCAGGGGCACGGCAGTTGGGTGGTCGAAATTTCGCCTCTGTGGGGCTTGGCATTGGTACCGGTCGTCATGTTTTTTTGGTGGTTGCCGCCAGCCGGCTCCTTGCGGCAGGTTCCGCTGCTCGGTGCGCTCATGGCAGCGCTGCTCGTCTTTGCGCATGGATCGATCATCCGAGAAGCGCAGCTGCGCTTCGATCTTCGCGAGGTGAGCCGCACGCTCGGTGCGCTCGAAAGGGGTGGACATCCGCTGGCTTTCGTGGGGACTTATCGGGGTCAGTTCCAGTTTCTGGGCCGACTGAAACAAGTGCCTACCTTGCTGAAGGATCATGAGGCTGCGCGCGCGTGGGCCACACGGCATCCCGAGGGCGTCGTTATCGATGAGGTTGATCACGAGCGCGACTGTGCGGCGCCGCCCAGCATCCTCTGCCGCCCCTATCGCGGCCACTATCTGGTCGTGCGTGAGTCCTCGCAGCTTCATGGCGGCGCTCCAGCCGACACTGCAGTGGTTGGAGGAAGCATGTGAGCACCATCGCGCGGTTACAATGCATGCTTCGGCCATGTTAAATCCTCTGCCACCTCGCACCCTGTCACTGGAAATCGCCGCCCATGCATGCTGATCCGCTCGTTTCCGTCGTGATTCCGGTCAAGGACGAAGCTGCCAATGTCACGACGCTGGCGCGCGAAATCCGCCAAGCGTTGGACGGCGTTGTTTCCTTCGAGGTGATTTTCGTCGATGACGGCAGCACCGACGCCACGGTTGCAACGCTCGCAGCATTGAAAACCGAGTTCGATGGCCGCTTGCGGATCCTGCGCCACCTGCGCAATGCTGGTCAGAGTGCTGCCATCACCAGCGGCGTGCGCGCTGCCCGGGGCCTGTGGATCGCAACCTTGGACGGTGATGGCCAGAACGATCCGGCGGACCTACCGAACCTGCTTGCGCGGGTGGATCTGACACGCGATCCACCAGCACGCGTCTTGGTTCAGGGCGTGCGGCTGCGGCGTGAGGATGACTGGCTCCGCCGTATTTCCTCGCGCGTGGCCAATGCGGTACGGGGAGCCCTGCTGCAGGATCAGACCCCCGACAGCGGCTGCGGCATCAAGGTACTGCCTCGGGCACTGTACCTCGAACTGCCTTATTTCGATCACATGCACCGATTCATGCCGGCGCTGGCCTTGCGCGCTGGTGCGATAGTGCAATGCGTTGGTGTCCATCATCGCCCCCGAGGCGGAGGACAATCCAAATACGGCCTCAACAACCGGCTCTGGGCTGGCATCGTCGACCTGCTCGGCGTGATGTGGTTGCGGCGGCGTGCGCGTCTGGACTTCCAGGCAAGGGAAGAATCATGAACTGGACTGAAACCATCTGGCTGGGAGTCGGCTTTACCGGTCAGGCCCTGTTTTCCATGCGTTTTCTGGTGCAGTGGCTGTACAGCGAAAAAGCCAAGCGCAGCGTCATCCCCGTTCAGTTCTGGTATTTCAGCGTTGCCGGGGGGCTGACCCTGCTGGCCTACGCGATCTACAAGCGCGATCCGGTCTTCATCGTCGGTCAGGCCTCCGGCCTGTTCGTCTATGCCCGCAACCTCTACTGGGTGCGGCAGGCCGACGACACGCCGGCGACGCTTGATCACAGCCTCAAATCCTGATCGATGGACCCGCGCCTGCTTCCATCGGCCCGTCGGCGGCGGGATCGCTTCGTCCTGTTCGTCCTGGGGCTGGTGCTGTTCGCGCCCGGCCTCGGCCTGCGCGATCCCTGGCCGCCCGACGAGCCCAGGTTCGCCCAGATCGCGCGCGAGATGCTGGTCAGTGGTCAATGGATGATTCCCCACATCGGCGGGCACCCTTATTCGGATAAGCCGCCGGTGTTCTTCTGGGCCATCGCCACTTTCGAAGCCCTGACCGGCAGTGCGCGCCTGGCGTTCCTGCTGCCATCGCTGCTGGCGGCGCTGGGAACGCTGCTGCTGACCTACGACCTAGGGCGGCGGCTGTGGAATCGCCGTGTCGGCATGATGGCGGCACTGCTGCTCGCCTTCACCGTGCAGTTCACGCTGCAGGCGCGCATGGCTCAGATCGACGCGCTGCTGTGCTTCTGGACCACGCTGGCCTTGTACGGGTATCTGCGGCACCTGCTGCGCGGCCCGGACCTGCGCGCCTTTTATCTCGGTAGCTTTGCCGTCGCCGTGGGTGTCCTCACCAAGGGCGTCGGGTTTCTGCCGCTGGTCGTACTGCCCGCGGCGGCCTGGTGGCGTGGACGGCGCCAGGCCCCATTGAGCCGTGTGCCACTGAGGCATGCGCTGGCCGCAGCGACGCTCGTCATCACCGTGCTGCTGGCCTGGGCCGGGCCCATGCTCTGGGCCAGCCTGCACGACTCGGCCCTGGCGGCCTATCGTGACGATCTCCTGCTGCGCCAGACGGCCACCCGCTACGCCAATGCATGGGGACACCGGGAGCCGTTTTGGTACTACCTCGTGCAAGTGATCCCAGTGTTCTGGCTGCCCGGTAGCCTGCTGCTGCCGTGGCTGATTCCCGCGTGGCGGCGCCGGATCGGGCGCGGCGATGCGCGGTACGCGCTGCTGCTGGGCTACGTGCTCGTCGTGATCGTCTTCTTCAGCCTCAGCAGCGGCAAGCGGGGGCTGTATGTATTACCGGCAACACCGGCCTTTGCGCTGGCCTGCGCGCCGTTGTTGCCGAGCCTGTTGCGCAAGCGGGCGGTTCAGATGCTGGCCTGGGGCGTGGTCGCAACGCTCGGTCTGGCGCTTCTGAGCGGCTGGCTGTACCTCGCCTGGGTCGATGAGCGCATCGTGCCGGAACTGGTGGCACGCTATCGGGTGCAACCCTGGGCGCCGCTGGCGATCATGACCACTGCCAGTCTGGCGCTGGCGGCGCGGCTCGGCCCCCGGCGCGGGTTCCGGGCCTTGCTCGGTACCCTCCTGGTCGGCTGGTGGCTGCATGGCTTCTGGGCCGCGCCGATGCTGGACGATGTGCGTTCCGGACGTTCGCTGATGCGCCAGGTTACGGATCGTCTCGATCCACGCGCCGAGTTGGGTATGGTCGACTGGAAGGAACAGTTCCTCTACCAGGCGGATCGGCCCGTGATGACCTTCGGCTATCGCCGCGCCGACCGCATCGGCGAGACGGCTGAGGCCATCGCATGGATGCGGGCGGCGCCCAATCGCCGGGTGCTCCTGCCAGAGGAGCGGCTGAATCCCTGTTTTGATTCGCGGCTTGCCCTTGCCTTGGGTCAGGCTCATCGCGAGCAGTGGTTTCTGGTCGGGCCCGAGGCGGCCCGCGACTGCGGAGAGAGTGCCCCATGACACAACGCGACATACGGTTCTGGCACGGCTGGCTGGTAGCGCTCACCCTGCTCGTCGGTGCGGCCAACATGGTCGATTTACCGATGGAGCCCCATGAGACCTTCGTGGTGCGCACCGTCGAGGAGATGCACGACCGCGGCGATTTCGTGGTGCCGTATCTCAACGACCGCCCGCGACTGAACAAACCGCCTCTCAATTACTGGCTGACGGCCTTGGTTGCCGACGTTGCGGGGGATCTGAATCGGGTGGCGCCCTGGGAGGCGCGATTCATTTCCGTACTGGCTGGCGGAGGGGTGGTTGCGATTTCCGGCGCGCTGGGGGCGGCATTGGCGAGCCCCGCGGTCGGCCTGATGGCGGCCGCCATTGCCGCTTCGTCCTACGGCACCTTCTATTACACGCACAGCGCCCGCCCCGAGATGCTCTATGCGTTCTGGTGCGCCTTGGGCCTGCTCGGTTTCGTGCGGGCTTGGCAGGCCACGGACGCCGAGCGACGCAAGCGCTGGGTGCTAGGCATGTGGGTCGCCTATGCGCTGGCCTGTCTGACCAAGGGGCCGCAGCTGCCGGTCATGCTCGTCCTGGCCTGCCTCGCCTTTGTCCGTCTGCATGCGCCGCTGCGGTCCCAGACGCTGACCCTGTTGCGACCGTTGGCAGGGCTCCTGATTCTTTTGGTGCTGAATGCGCCTTGGTGGTATGCGGTCGGGCAGAGCGTCGGGCAGGCCACGCTGGGAAATTCGCAACTCGGCGGCGCGCTGCTCAAACCCAGGCTGCTCGACGGCAATCCGTATTATCTCTATCGCACCTGGCAGTTGGTGCTGCCATGGGTTGCGCTTCTGCCCGCACTGATCGCTTTGCGGCGCATCGACTCCGGCCAGCGCCCGGCGCTGCTCTGGCTGGGACTGGTCGTGGCCGTGCCGGCCGTCATGCTGAGTTTCGGTCCTCAGGAGCGCTGGTATTACATGCTGCCGGTGCTGCCGGCGCTCGCCGTTCTGCTGTCGATCGCGGCCGAGCGATTCTGGACCGGCGAACGCCTGAAACGGTGGATGCCGGCTTGGCTGCTGGGCCACGGCTTGTTGGCCTTGGTCGGCGTGGCCGCGGTCGGGCTGCTGTATCGCTCCCGCCTGGATCTGCCGGTCGGCGGCGCGGTGATCATCGTCGGTCTGACCGTGTGGGCGTGGCGACACCACCATCGGCATGGCGGGCTGTCGCTGCCCAGCATCATCCTCATTACGGCCAACCTGTTCATGATCTCCACTGCCAGTCTGGCGTTCAGTCCGCAGCTGTGGGGTACCGATCGCTATGCCGAGCGCGCGGCCGCCGGCCGGCTGGCGCGGCTTGTGGCTCGGG
>DATLZY010000078.1:0-79599 GCA_035573755.1 Candidatus Acidiferrales bacterium | reverse complement strand
CAATCCCGTCGCGCAGCGCGGCCGACAGAATGAATGTTTTTTCGTCGCATTCCACGGATTTGGCGACGCCATCGATCCGCACCTGGTAGGGACCGGTGGGTTTCTTGCCGAACAACTTGCCGAACATGTCTCTTCCTGTGGAAGCGGAGCGGAGCCGCGTCACCGCTGGCGCGAATCCGGATGGCGGGGCATCCCGCAGGGGCGCGGGGAACGGTGGGGCTCACTACTATAGAAATCGCCCCGCGGGCATGTCAAGAAAGTGTCGGCGTGGCGGCCAGCAACGCGTCGTAACCCAATTCGGCGGGCGGCTTGGCACCGCAGGCGAGGAAAAAGCCCAAAGCGAGCCGATGCACGGCGTCGGCCGTCTGCTCGGCGGTGTCGGCGCGGGCTTGGACCAGGCAGCCTTCGAGCACGATGAACAGCGCCCGCGCAACCGGCAAGGCTTCGCCCACGAAGCGGAACTGGCCTGACGCGCGGCCATTGTCCAGAATCCCGGCCAGAAAGTGCTCGGCATCCCGCCGCGCCCGAGTGCGAAACTCTTTGATCAAATCCCGATCGACCCGTCCCACGCCAATCAATAGCCCCGAAACGCTTTCCAGATTCTCGGAATCCTGCAGGACACTCTCGATGCCCTGAAAGAACTTCAGCATCTGCTCTTTGGGATGGTCGGCGCCGGCCATGGGGCCGTAGATGTGTGCAACAAACAGCTTGCGCAGGCGCTTCACGCACTCGACGAAAAGGGCTTCCTTGTTGCGGAAATACCAGTACATCGCGCCCTTGCTAAGGCCGCAGGACTTGGAGATCTGATCGATCGAGACGCCATCATACCCATAGCGCCCGAACATCTCGAAAGCGGTCTGCAAAATCCGCTCGCGAGTTTCCAGGTCGAGGACAGCAGGTTTCTGATTGGATGCCATGAGGGTCGCAATACATACCGGATGCTCGATTGAATAATTTAATATAAAAGCAAGGGCATCCGCAACGCTTTGATGATATAGAGACGGGCGGGCATCCGTGCCACAATGAGCGTCCCGTCATCCACGTCGCCCCTCATGACCGTGTCGCCGGCCGCACCCCCATCCACACAGCTTCAACGTCGCCTGCTTCTGGTCTGCGTCCTGTCCAGCGTGATGCTGCTATTCATCGGCATGCAGCGAATCGTCCTCCAGGTCGATCAACTCGACGGATTCACCCCGATCCGTGCCGAGGTGATCGATCGCGGCGTACGCGCCGCCGAGGACGGTCGATTCCTGCCCTTCGTCGCTTATCGATTCCGCATGGGCAACGAGGTGATCCGAACAGATCAATTGTTCTCGCGGCGCGCCCCGCGCTCGCGCGCGGCGGCCGAAGCGGCAATTGCCCCCTACGCGCCCGGGGAATCCGTCACGGCCTATTACAATCCTGCTCTGCCCGATCGCACTTTTCTGCGCGTCGATCTGGCGTTCGGGCCTTATGTCTTCGCGCTCATGGGCGTGGCGCTTCTGGCCGTGGGCCTGGCGCTGTCGCGCTGGCAGGGTCGTTACGGCAGCCAGACCGAACCGCCGCCGCGAACGCGCGCCATTGCGGCCCTGGCCTGCGCCGTGGTGTGGCAATTCGGCGGCGCCTTGGCGTGGGGGCATTATCTGCATCATCAACCACCGCCCTATCCCTGGCCGGTCTGGGTCGTGCTTCCGATTTATGGCCTGAGTGGTCTGGTACCGATCGCCATTGCCCTGCACTTCGTCCGTCTGCACCGCGCGCGCCGCCGCACCGAGTCAGCATGATGAACCTGGTGGATATCGGCGCCAACCTGACCCATGATGCCTTCGACAACGATCGCGCGGCGGTGCTCGAGCGCGCCAAGGCGGCCGGCGTCGCCGGCATGGTGGTCACCGGCAGTTCGCTCCCCTGCAGCCGCAAAGCGCTCGCCCTCGCCCGCGCGCATCCCGAACTTTTGCGCAGCACCGCCGGCGTTCACCCCCACCATGCGGCCGAGCACGGCGCGGCCGCGCTCGATGAACTGGCGCAGTTGTGGGCCGAGCCTGAAGTGGTCGCGATCGGCGAAAC
The DNA here is from genome assembly GCA_035573755.1 of Candidatus Acidiferrales bacterium. GTDB lineage: Bacteria > Pseudomonadota > Gammaproteobacteria > UBA5335 > UBA5335 > Macondimonas. The sequence continues at coordinate 77,553 of DATLZY010000078.1, read as the reverse complement.
GGGCCTCGATTTCTTCCGCGACTTCTCGCCACGCGCGACGCAGGAACGCGTCTTCGAGTGGCATCTGGAGCAGGCTGCGCGCCATCGCCTGCCTCTGTTTCTGCATGAACGCGATGCCCATGCGCGCTTTCTGCCCATGATCCGCGCCGCGCGCGATGCCTTGGCCGACGCGGTCGTGCACTGCTTTACCGGCGAGCGCGCCGCGCTGTATGCCTATCTCGACCTCGATCTGTACATCGGGATCACCGGATGGATCTGTGACGAGCGCCGGGGCCGGCATCTGTTGGATCTGGTGCGCGACATCCCGGCCGAGCGGCTGATGATCGAGACCGACTGTCCGTATCTGTTGCCACGCGATCTGCGTCCCAGGCCGCGCGACGGCCGCAATGAGCCGGCCTTGCTGCCACATGTCCTGGAGGCTGTGGCCCGCGCCCGCGGTGAAGAAGCGCAATCCCTGGCTCGACAGACGACGGCCAATGCCCGGCGCTTCTTTCGCTGGACTGTCGGGCAGGTGAGATCAGACGCAGCGGAACCCGCACCGATCGCCATGACCGAATGAGTCGATGCCGGGTACATGCCTGGCGCATTTTGAACCGATCCCAGGAGAGCCGCCCGATATGAACCAGTTGGAACAGTTGCGCGCCTATACCACGGTCGTCGCCGACACCGGCGACATCGAGGCGATCGCCCGCTACCGCCCGACCGATGCCACGACCAATCCGTCCCTGATCCTCGCCGCGGCCGGTCAGGCGGCTTATCAGCATCTGATGGACGACGCGATCCGCTTCGGCGAACGTCAAAGCGGCACGGCAGGGCAGCGTCTGGATGCAGCGATGGACAAGCTGGCCGTGAACTTTGGCGTGGAGATCCTGCGCATCGTCCCGGGGCGGGTCTCGACCGAAATCGATGCCCGGTTGTCCTTCGATGTCGCCGCCAGCCTCGCCAAGGCGCGCCGGCTGATCGCCCTTTACGAAGCGGCCGGCATCGATCGCGCGCGCGTGCTGATCAAGCTGGCCAGCACTTGGGAGGGGATCGCGACCGCCCGCGTGCTCGAGCAGGAAGGTATCCGCTGCAACATGACGCTGCTGTTCTGTCTCGCGCAGGCGGTGGCCTGCGCGGAAGCCGGCGTGCGCCTGATATCGCCCTTCGTGGGCCGCATCACCGACTGGTATCGCCAGCGCGATGGCGTGGTGGCTTATGCGCCCGAAAAGGATCCCGGGGTGCGTTCGGTGACGACCATCTTCAACTATTTCAAGAAATTCGGTTACGAAACCCAGATCATGGGGGCGAGCTTTCGCCATGTCGGACAGGTGACCGCCTTGGCAGGTTGCGACCTGCTCACCATCGCCCCCACACTGCTGGCCGAACTCGAGTCATGTACCGATCCCCTGCCGCGGCGGCTCCATCCTGCCGATGCGGCGGCTGCCGAGCTCGAGCGCCTGGATGTGTCCGAAAGCCGTTTCCGCTGGCTGCTCAACGAAGATGCCATGGCCACGGAAAAGCTCGCCGAGGGCATCCGCCGCTTCGCCGTCGATGCCGTCAAGCTGGAGGGGCTCATCGCGCAGCGCACGGGGTAATCGAGGCGCTGGGATGCCGACGGTCACTCCGGCAGACGCACCATGATCCGGTTGCGACCGTGATTCTTGGCCAGATAGAGCGCTTCATCCGCGAGCTTGAGAAACATCGACGGCTGGATCGGGGCTTGCGCGCTCATGTGCGTCAGGCCGACGCTGACCGTGACCCACCCCGACACGGGTGAATCCTCATGCACGATCTGCAACGCCTCGACGTGGGTCATGAGTCGACGCGCCACCCGTTCGCCGCCCTCGAGAGTCGTGTCCGGCAAGAGCACGGCGAATTCCTCGCCGCCGTAGCGCGCCGTGACATCCCCCGCCCTCAAGGTCGCATCACGGATGGCACGCGCGACGCGACGCAGGCAGTCGTCGCCAGCGACGTGCCCGTACAGATCGTTGTAGGCCTTGAAGGCATCGATGTCGATCAGCAGCAAGGCCAGCCCGTTGATCGTGCCGATGTCGTTCTGGCGCAGCAGCGCCCGCTCCCGGCTGCGCACCAGTCGCAGCCATTCACGCTGCAGGCTTTCGTCGAAGGAACGCCGGTTGGCGACACCGGTCAGCCCATCGGACAGTGAAGTGAGCCGCAGCCGTTCGTTGGCCTGCACCAGCTCGCGCGCGCGCAGATCCAGTGCCTGTTGCTGTTGGCGAATCAACCGGGTTTGCTCGGCCTGCTGCCGGTAAAGCCACGCCAATCGCTGGCGACGATAGCGCTGAAAATCGTTCGCCATGGCCATGACGGCCGAGATGACCAGCGCGCTGGCCACGAACATGAATTCCTGCTCGGGGGCCAGCAGACTGTCATGGCTGCCGTTCCCGAGATAAAGCCCATGGATCAGCAGGGTCGCCATAACGCCTACGAGCAGGCTGGCCCACGCACCGAAATGAATGCCGAGGTAGCACTGCATCGTGACCAACCCCAACAGGCAGCCGAAGGCGCTGAGATAACCGAAGCCATCACAGTAGATCACCGCCAACATCAGGATCAGGTTCAGCGCGATTAGCGCCAGCGTGAGCCATGAATAGGGAAACGGAAACCGGTTCAGAAGCGGCGGCCGCAGCGCCGCACTGGTCACGCCCGCCAAGATCCACCCCGAGAGGATGATCGGCGCAAAATCCGCGACTGGACGACGCATGAGCCCAAGGTCCGCAGCGAGCACAGCCAGCACAGCCAGCAGGAACCAATACAGCCCACCGATCAGCGCAATGCGCCGCCCGATTCGCAGTCGTCTGGCGAGGACTGCCACGGCTTCACTGTCCTGCATCCCGCGATGCGACAACTCATCAGGCCGTGAGATCGCCGCTATGCGCTGGCGAATTGGACATGTGTTCATTGATCGGGTCCATCCTTGACGGGCTGATCGAGATCTGTGGTGTCGATCTGGGTGCGAAGTCCTTATCCCGCCCAGATGAACCCACAGCCTCGATCACAAAAAACCCTGACTGCATATGCAGTCAGGGTCTTTGCACAAGCATGGCAGATGCGCAAAGCATCTTCCATCTGCAGCGTCAGCGCAGTTCCTTGGAGCTCTTGCCCAGCACCTGGCGCGCGACGATGAGCTGCTGGATCTGCTGGGTGCCCTCGAAGATGTCCAGAATCTTCTGGTCGCGTGCCCACTTCTCGAGCAGATGCACCTCGCTGTAGCCCAGGTTGCGGGTCAACTCGACACAACGCAGGACAATGTAGTTGCCCACACGCCCGGCCTTGGCCTTGCACATGGACGCTTCCTTGGAGTTGGGTTGCCCGTTGTCGGCCATCCAGGCGGCGCGCATGGTCAGCAGATAAGCCGATTCCCATTCGGATTCCATCCACTCGATCTCGGCGCGCAGGGCGTCGTTGGTCCAGCGGGATTTCCGGTAGTCGATGATCACCCCTTCCTTGGCCAGCAGTTCCTTGGTCAGGTCGAGCGAGGCGCGTGAAACGCCCAGGGACATCGCGGCCACCGGGGGGCGGGTGTTGTCGAAGGTCTGCATGACCCCGCCGAAGCCTTCCTTCTTGTCCTTGACTTCTTCCGAGCCCAACAGGTTTTCCTTGGGCACGCGGACGTTGTTGAAGGTGATGGCGGCCGTGTCGGATGCGCGGATGCCCATCTTCTTTTCCAGACGCACCAGCTCCACGCCTGGCAGATCCTTGGGCACGACGAACGACTTGATGCCGGCCTTGCCCTTGCTGGGATCGATGTTGGCCCATACCACCACATGGCTGGCGCGGCCGCCCGCGGTGATGTAGATCTTCTCGCCGTTGATGATGTAGTCGTCACCGTCCTTCTTGGCGGTGGTTTTGATGTTGCCGGCATCCGAACCGGTACCCGGTTCGGTGATGGCCATGGCGGCCCAGTACTTGCCGAATTTTTCCTTCTGCTCCGGCGTGCCGGCCGCCATGATGGCGGCGTTGCCAAGGCCCTGACCCGGAATGGCCAGCGCAAGCCCCGCGTCGCCCCAGCACATTTCCATCATGGCGGCGACGGCGATCATGTTGCCGCCGTTCTTGACGCCGGGCTTGGCTTCCTTGTCCTTGCCGCCACCGCCGAGGCCGCCCATGCCACCACTGCCGCCGAGCATGGACTTCAGCGCATCGAGTTCCTTCGGAGGCGTGTGCTCGGCCTTGTCGTACTTGCGGGAAATGGGGCGGAACATCGACTTGGCCAGACCGTTGGCCATCTTCTGCATGTTCGCGACGTTCGGCGGAAGTTCCAGATAAATCATTGCATCATCCTCAAAATCGGGCGGGTCGGATCAGATGTTGAAGCAGCCTTCCAGCACGGCTAGACCGCGCAGGTTGCGATACCACATCTCCTCGGCGTACTCGCGCAGGAACCCGGCGCCGCCGAGAATCTGCACCCCGTCGGTCCCGACCTGCATCATGCGCTCGGCGCAGTTGATGTAGGCAAGATGAGCCTGGCGATGGAAATCCAGGCCGTGCTCCGCCTGGGCCGCGGCGCGCCAGACCATCAGGCGCATGCCGTCCAGCTCGATCGCAATATTGGCCACCATGAAGGCGACGGCCTGGCGATGGGAAATGGGCTCACCGAAGGCGACGCGCTCGTTGGCGTACTGGGTGACGTGCTCCAGCAGCGCCTGGGCGGTGCCCACGGCGGCAGCACAGGCACCCAGCCGCGACAGATCGATCAGCCGTTGGTAATCGAAGGTCTTTTCGCCTTCGCCCAGCCGGGCCGAGGCCTCGACCCGGACGTTTTCCAGCGTCACCACACCCAGGGCCAAGCCATGCAGGCCCAGATAACCCTGCGCCTGTGCGCTCAGGCCCTGTGCGCCTTTATCGACCAGAAACACCTGCGGGCCTGCGCCATCCAGTTCCGCTACCACCGCGAAATGTTCGGCCGTGGCCGCCAGCGGCACCATGCTCTTGACACCATTCAGGATGTAGGCACCGCCTTCGGCAACGGCTTTGGTCTGCAGGGCGTGGACATCGGCGATGGCACGGGGTTCGGTGATGGCCACGGTGGCCGGAACGAAGGACTCGCCCGCGAAAAGTGGCAGGTACTTGGCCTGCTGCGCCGCCGAGCCCTGATCGATGACCAGGTTGACGAAGCCGAGCGGCGCGAGAATGTGCAGTGCCAACCCCATATCACCCTTGCCCAGGTCCTCAGCGATCAGCACATTGGACACCGGGGAGCGGGGCGAACCGGCGCCGCCGTGTTCTTCCGGAACCGGCAGCAGGGTGATGCCCAGTTCATGGGCCTGCTGCAGCAGGTCAGCCGGGATCTCGCCGGATTCGTCGATGGCGCGGGCTTGGGGCTTGATGACGGTTTCAGCAAAACGCTGCATGGTTTCACGCGTGATACGCTGCTCGTCAGTGAGCGTCAGATCGAACAGATGCGCAGGCTTGGCGCCGGACTGGGCCATGGGTGGATCCTCTTTATCGGACAAGGCTGGAAACGGCGCGAGGATATCCCCGGCCGAGCAGGAAAAACAAACCCGTTATGTTGAGCAATGATTGATCAAAAGGCAATTGACCACTGTCACCGCGCACGGCGCTTGATCACAGTCCGACACGCAAAGGCGTCTGCAGGTTCCGCAAATCCCGTCAGCGGCACCTGCAGGCCCCCGTGTCCAAACGCCGCGCGCATTTCCAAGCCCCGGAAAGATCGATAAAATCACCCGCCTTCCGCAGCGCCCGGACGCCTCATCCATGCCCCCACAGCCCCCCAAAGTCGGCTTCGTCAGTCTCGGCTGCCCCAAGGCGCTGGTGGACTCCGAGCGCATCCTCACCGAACTGCGCCGCGAGGGCTATGCCGTCTCGCCGAGCTACGCCGACGCCGATCTCGTGGTGGTGAACACCTGCGGCTTCATCGACGCCGCCAAGGCCGAATCGCTGGAGGCGATCGGCGAGGCGCTGGCCGAGAACGGCCGGGTCATCGTCACCGGTTGCATGGGCGCAAAGCCCGAGGACATCCGCGCGGTGCACCCGGCCGTGCTGGCGGTAACCGGGCCGCACGCCTACGAGCAGGTGATGGCGGCGGTGCACGACCACCTGCCGCCCGCGCCCCACGATCCGCGCATCGATCTGGTCCCGCCGCAGGGCATCAAGCTCACCCCGCGCCATTACGCGTATCTGAAGATTTCCGAGGGCTGCAACCATCGCTGCAGCTTCTGCATCATCCCCGCGATGCGCGGCGATCTGGTGAGCCGCCCGGCCGGCAGTGTGCTCAGCGAGGCCGAACGGCTGGTCGCGGCGGGCGTGCGCGAACTGCTGGTGATCTCGCAGGACACCAGCGCCTATGGCGTGGATCTGAAGTATCGCACCGACTTCTGGAACGGCCGGCCGGTGCGCACACGCCTGACCGAACTGGCGCAAGCGCTGGGCAGCCTGGACGTCTGGGTGCGCCTGCACTACGTCTATCCCTATCCGCATGTGGATGAGCTCATTCCACTCATGGCCGAGGGCGCGATCCTGCCCTATCTCGATGTGCCGCTGCAGCACGGCAGCCCGCGCATTCTCAAGAGCATGAAGCGCCCGGCGGCAACCGAGAACACCTTGGCGCGCCTGCAGGACTGGCGCCGGATCTGTCCCGATCTGACCCTGCGCAGCACCTTCATCGTCGGCTTTCCGGGCGAAACCGAGACCGATTTCGAGGCGCTGCTCGATTTCCTCACCGCCGCCCAGATCGATCGGGTCGGCGCCTTCACCTATTCGCCGGTCGAAGGCGCGGCCGCCAACCTGCTTCCAGACGCAGTGCCCGAGCCGCTGAAGCAAGAGCGCCTCGAGCGGCTCATGGCGCATCAGGCAGCCATCAGTGCGGCGCGTCTGCAGCAAAAGATCGGCCGCACGCTGGAGGTGCTCGTCGATGCGGTGGACGAGGAAGGCCCCATCGCGCGCAGCGCTGGCGAGGCTCCCGAAATCGATGGGGTGATCTACCTCGACGCGGCGCCGGACGTGAAACCGGGGGACAAGCTGCGCGTGGTGGTGACGGACGCCGACGAGCACGATCTCTACGCCAAAGCGGTAAGCTGATCAGTCAAGCGGTAGTGGGGCGTGAAACGGCCCGCGCTCAGTGGGCCGCTGTCGGCGTATCCAGTGCGATCCGCGCCAGATGCGCCATATCCCCGTCGAAATGGTGCCCGCCGCGCAGCATGAGCACCGGCAGCCGATCTTTGAGCTGCGGACAGATGGATTCACTCGCCTCATCCCGCCCGTAGACGCACAAGGTGCGCTCGGCGGGCAGTTGGCCCGCCTCAGGCAGGACCTCTTCATCGCCCGCGTCGCTGCGCCACCACTGGCTCACCTGAAACGTGAAGGCCGCCCGCTCGCCGGGTCCGAGCAACACGATCCGGCCCACACGCGCCTGCCACTCGGCCGGCAAGCGGTTGTAGGCGAAAGGCAGGACATTCGCACCCTGCGAATAGCCTATCAGGAACGGCTGCTTGTCGGGCCAGCGGGCTTGGTATTGGCTCAGGATACGCTGCAGATCCGCGGCCAAGCCTTCGGGGGTGCGTCGTCCCCAGAAATAACGCAGCGAATCGAAGCCCACCACAGAGACGCCCTGCGCTGCCAGGGCATGGCCCAGATCGCGCCCCAACCCGGCCCATCCCCCATCGCCGCTCAGCACGAGCGCCCACACGGGTGCCTCGGCCCCTTTGGCAGGGACTTCGATTAAGGGCAGCCGGTCGCCGCTCAGCCGCGTCACGACGGGTTGATCACCCCAGCGGCGGGTGAGCTGGCGGTAGGCGGCACGCAGCACATCCTCGCCCTGCCCCGCGACATCAGCCAGAGGAGGGATCGTCACCCATTCGGCGCCCGCTGCCTGCCGCACGAACGCCTCGGTCGTGGCTTGCGAATCGGCTTTGGCCACGACCATCCAGGGCGACACCGGAAGCGCTGCAGGCGCAATGGTGCTGATGCCGTCCTCAGCCGCGAACGAACTGGCCAGGCCGCGCCCGGGACACAGCGGAATCCCGCTCGGGAGCGCAGGCGTGAAATCAAGCGACACCCCGCCGGCAAAGCCGTCCACAGGTGCCTGTGCCAGCGCGGCGTACACCAGCGCGGCACCGACCCCGCGTCCGGCGAGCACCGGCGGCAAGTAGCGCTCCAAACCAAGCTGCGCTTCGACCTCACGGGCCAGATTGTCGAGATCGCCGGCCGGCAGGCTGCAATCGCCATCTTCCTCGGCCATGCGTGCGAGCAGGCCCGGCGCACTGACACTGATCACCAACGCGCCCTCGCGCCTCAGCACCGCGGCGAGACGTCGATCGATGGCTGTGCGGCTGCGGCCCGGCATCAGCCACAACACCACCTGCCGAATATCGCCGGCGGGCAGATCGACCCAGACCCGATCGAAGCGCCCGTTGGCAAACGGCGGATCACCCCGCTGACAGGCAACGAGAACCAGCAAGAGCAGCAGCAACAGCGCCGATCGTTTCACTTCGTCACCGCGCCACGCAACCCGCCGCTGATCAGACTGGTCACCTCCGCCAAAGCGAGCAGAGGCGCCATGCCACCCGGCGCCGCGAGATAGCGCGGCTCCCAGACCGGTGCAAACTTCTCCTTGAAACGGCGCACGCCCTGAAAGTTGTAGTAGCGTTCCCCGCGCTCATAGAACAACCGTCCGACTTGTTGCCAGGTCGGCGCGCGCTCGTGTTGCGCCATACCGGCGAGCGGCGCCATGCCGAGCCCGAAGCGCGCCACGCCCTCCGCCCGATAGCGCAGCATAAGTTCGATCAACAGATAATCCATGGTGCTCGGCGGCGCCGTCGGCACATACCGCATCAGATCGATGCGGACTTCCTCGCGCACATCGGTCGTGAGCAGATTGGCGAAAGCAACGATCTCGCCTCTCTGGCGCACCACGGCAAGGGATAGCCGCCGGAGATAGGCGGGATCGAACGCACCGAGCGAGAACCGCTTCTCACGTGCATGACGGCTCTCGAGCCAAGCATCGGAAATCCTCCGCAGGACCTCGATCACGGAGTCCACGGCCTCGGGAGGCAGAATCTCCAGCGTCAACCCTTCGCGCTGGGCGCGACTGTAAGCATGGCGGAGCGGCGCCCGCGCTGGGCCCTTCAGGTCGAACGTGGAGAGTGGGACGTGCGCGGACTCACCAAGCTTGTAGGCGCGCAGCCCGGCGTCGAGATACCACGGCAGGGCCGTCGGCGTCACCTGATAGAAAACCGCGCGGCCGCCATGGGCCGTGGCCAGTTCCACGAAGCGCCAGACCAGATTCGGCGCGCACTCGGCTGGGCCCACCGGGTCCCCCAAAGCCACCCAGTAGCGGCCACTCTGGCCGTACATGATGAAGGCGCTGCCGTCTTCGGAAAACAACAGGGATTTGTCGCCCATCAGGGCAAGTGCGGCATCGGCGGACGCCTGACGACGGATGATATCGGCGGCACGCATTAGCTCGGCCGCGCTTGGCGGCAATGCTGCAACACCTGCCGGGCGCAGGAGTTGCCACAAGCCAATCGCCACCGCGAGAAAAGCGGCCAAGGTGACAACACGCAGCGACCGCGAGACATGAGCATCAAAGGCGAACTGCCACCACAGATCGTGCCGGTAGTCGATGTCCCGGTAGCTCAGGAACAAGAGCCACACCATCGCCGCCACCACAAGCCCGACCGCAATCAGCCATTCGGTCTCGAACACCTGGGCGCGCAACGTCGCATGGCGATTGAACTCGGCCCGGAAGACCCAGAGAAAGATCCCTAGGAGTGAGAGGCCACAGGCCTCGGTCCAAGCAATGCCCTTGGGTAAGGCAAGTACGGCCGCCATCGCAGCAAGGACCACGGCGGCCCACCACGCGGCATCGAGGCGATGGAGCAAGCCACGCGCCACGAACAACATCGCCAAACCGGCGACGCCCCCCAGGAGATGGGCGATTTCGACGATGGCCAACGGGACGTGCAGCGTCAGGATGTCTGTTGCGGCAGTGGTGGATGGGGTCGCGCCGGAGGCGAGCAGCCAGATGCCGGCAATGAAAACCAAGATCGCGAGCAGGAGTGGGGACATGCGGGCTGCAGCGCGGCCCACCGACGTATCAGTGGCACGGCGCAGTTCGTGATCGGCCAGCAGCAGCGTCGCCAGGGCAAGCGGAAGGAGAAAATACACACACCGGAACAGGATCAAGGCACCGAGCACGGACTCGGTGGGCGCCTCTGCGCCATAGGCGAGCAGCATGACCGCCTCGAAAACCCCCAGACCACCCGGCACATGGCTGAGAACACCCAGGCTGATGGCGATCGCAAAGTAAACCAGAAACCCGGCAAACGACACGCCGGTATCCGGCATCAGAAACCACAGCGCTGCGGCACAGGCCGCCAGGTCGAGCACTGAGATCCCGATCTGCTGCGCAAGAAGTCGCGCCGAGGGCAATTCCACCTGCCGCCCAAACAACCTGATTCGGCTGCGCCATGCGGCAAGCCCGAGGAGCCCGCCGACCGCAAGCAAGATCGAAGCGGCGGCAACCTGAAGCAGCACTACCGGCAGTGGCAGCAGGCTTGTGACGTACGCGGCGCCGGCCAGCATACCCGCAGCGCCGAAGACAGCGACCCCCAGACCAAAAGCCCCAGCATTGAAGCCGATGATGCGAAAAACCTGCCCTGTGTCGAGTCCCGCAGCCGTGTAGAGGCGCATGCGTACCGCACCGCCGGTCATGACACCGAGCCCCACCGAGTTGCCCACGGCATAGGCCATAAAGGCGGTCAACAGCGTCGTGGCCGGACGCATCCGGATGCCCAGATAGTGCAGGGCCGAAAAGTCGTAACCGGTCAGAGCGAGATAGCTCACCATCGTGGCCAGCACCGCCAACGCGATACGATCGCGAGGCGTTGTCGCCATGGCGTGCATGAGCGCTTCGTAGTCCAGGCTCTGCACCAGATGGCGCAGCCCGCCCAGCACGGCTGCGCCGATGAGTGCCACGACGAGCATCAACAGCGGCGTGCGCCAACGTGCCAGCCTTTGCTTGAGTCTGCCCCCGCGCAGCCTCATGGTGCACACCTCCGGAACACCCCGCGCGCCGAATTCGGGGCTGCGGCCGATCCAGCCGATGGATACCTGCCGCTCACGGAGTATCACCCCGCGTGGTGGGCCACAATCCGCGAATCCCGGCGATGCCTTGGCCGCCCAAGCGCCGCGCGCGGGGCAAGTCAGTCTCGACCATCCCCCCCAGCGCGTACACCGGCAATCGTGCCATACGGACTTGCCGCGCCCACGTCCGCCAGCCCAAGGGTGGCACGCCCGCATGGCCCGGTGTCGCACGCACTGGCGAAAGCACTGCGAAATCCAGCTCCAGCGCCGCAGCCCGCACCAGATCGGCGCCATCGTGACAGGAAGCACCAACCCAGGCCAGATTCGCCGGGCGTGCGTCGAGACTCGCCAGCCGGGCGCCGGTGAGATGCACACCGTCAAAACCCAAGGCGCGTGCTCGTTCGGGGGCGGCATTCAGCAGCAAGATCAAGTCGCCTGCTGCGCGCGCTGGCGCCATTGCCTCGGCCAAAGCACGCAATTCGGCAATGGTTGCGTGTGGCCGACGGACCTGAATCAGCCCAATGCCCTGCTGTACCGCGCAGCGCAAACCGTCGATCAGTCGCGCCAAGGGCATGGGATCGGGCGGCGTGATGAGGTAGCGCTCCGGCAGCCGGCAAGCCCTGCGGATGACGCGATTGGCAGGCGGCATGTCCAGTGCATCGAGTTCGGCCGCATCGACCCACCGCAGTTCTTGCCCCTCCAGCCCTACCGGCTCGCCGCGGTAATTCTGTACCCGCCAGACTTCCAGCGCGACCTGAGGCCGCGTATCGGGCTGCGGTGGTAGGCAAATCAGGGGGGTGGCACTGTCCACGGAGATTCCGAGTTCTTCGTGTAATTCCCGGCGCAGCGCCTGCAGGCGACTTTCCCCGGCTTCCTGCTTGCCGCCGGGGAACTCCCAATACCCAGCCCACGGCTTGCCGGCGGCACGACGCGCCACCAGCACGCGCCCGGCCGCATCGGTGAGTACGCCGACGGCGACGCGGACCGGAGCGGGATCGGCGATCACTTCAGGTACGGTATTCCGCGTTGATGCGCACGTAGTCGTGGCCGAGATCGCAGGTCCAGATGCGCATGCCGGCCTCGCCCCGACCCAGGCGCACGGTAATCGTGATGTCTGTCCGCGCCATCACGCGCTGGCCATCTGCCTCGCGATAGGCAGGATCGAGCGCACCGCCACGCACCACCCGGACCTCGCCCAGATCGATCTCCACCCGCTCCAGCACCAGCTCGCTGAGACCAGCGCGGCCAACCGCGGCCAAGACGCGTCCCCAGTTGGGATCGCTGGCAAAGAACGCGGTCTTGACCAGCGGCGAGTGGGCGATGGCATCGGCCACCTGCCGCGCCTCGGCGGCGTCGCGCGCCTGCTCGACCGCGACGGTGATGAACTTGGTGGCACCCTCACCGTCCCGCACGATGGCCTGGGCCAGTTGCAGACAGACCTCGTCCAATGCGGCCTGAAACGCGGGCCACGCAGGATCGGCCGGGGTGAGCCGCGGACCCTCACCGGTGGCGACGAGGCAGCAGGCGTCGTTGGTGGAGGTGTCGCCATCGACGGTGATGCAGTTGAAACTCCCAGCGACCGCGCGCTCCAGCGCGCCCTGCAGGTCAGCCCGGTCGATGGCCGCATCCACCGCGACAAAGGCCAGCATAGTGGCCATGTCGGGCCGAATCATGCCCGCGCCCTTGGCGATGCCGTTCACCGTGACCGGCTGCCCATCCCGCTCGAAGGCGCGACTGACGGCCTTGGGCTGGGTGTCGGTGGTCAGGATGCCCCAGGCCGCATCGGCCCAGCCGTCGGGTGCAAGCGCCGCCACGGCCCGCGGCAGCGCCGCCGTCAGACGCTCCACCGGCAAGGATTCGCCGATGACGCCGGTGGAAAACGGCAGCACGGCCTCGGGCGCACAGCCGAGCCGTTCGGCCAGCGCGGCGCAGCAGGCACGTGCCGCCGCCTCACCCGCGGCACCCGTGCCGGCGTTAGCGTTGCCGGTGTTGATCAACAGCGCGCGCGGACGCATTGCACGCAGATGGGCACGGGCGACAATCACCGGCGCGGCGCAGAAGGCATTGCGGGTGAAGACGGCCGCCGTGGTCGCCGCCTCGCCGAGTTCAAAGACCACCAGATCGCGGCGGTCCGCCTTGCGGATGCCGGCCATGACCGTGCCCACGCGGATGCCGCGCAGCGGGGGCATCGGGTCGAAAGGAATGACCCCGGCCGCCATGACTCAATCCAGCCGCCCGTGGCAGTGTTTGAATTTCTTGCCCGACCCGCAGGGGCAAGGCTCGTTGCGTCCCACCTTGCGATCGACGCGCACGGGTGTGTGCGATGCCGCGGCAGGTGCTTGGGCGTCGGGTGACGCGCCGTCTGCCATGCCACCCGCGGCGGCATGTTCGAACTGCATGCGGATCGGCGCCGGTTCGGGCTGCACCAGCGCCTCGTTCGGCTGGAACTGGAGCTTGTGCAAAGTAAACACAGTTTCCTGTTTGATGGCCTCCAGCATCTGCGAAAACATCTCGAAGGCTTCGCGCTTGTATTCCTGGCGTGGGTTCTTCTGAGCATAGCCACGCAGATGGATGCCTTGGCGCAGATAATCCATATTGGCCAAGTGGTCGCGCCAGTGCTGGTCGATCACCCGCAGCATGACCGAGCGCTCGACTTGACGCAGGGCATCAGGACCGATCTGACTCTCGGTCACGCGATAGGCTCGCAGCAGGTGCTCGTGGATCCGTTGCGCCACGGTCGCCGGCTCGATCTGGCGATTGTTTTCGATCCAGCGGGCAACCCCCAACTCCACGCCCAGTTCCTGCCTGAACACCGCATCCAGCCCGGACGGGTCCCAGAGATCCTCCAGCGCATCCGGCGGCAGGAAACGGAAGGTGATCTGACGCACCACATCCTCGCGGATCTGGGCAATGGTATCCGCCACGTCGCCCTGCGCCAGGAGCTCGTTGCGTTGCTGGTAGATCACGCGGCGCTGTTCATTGGCCACATCGTCGTATTCCAGCAACTGCTTGCGGATGTCGAAGTTGTGGCTCTCCACCTTGCGCTGGGCGTTTTCGATGGCGCGCGTCACCCAGGGATGCTCCATGGCCTCTCCCTCGGCCATGCCGAGCCGTTGCATCAGGCCGGACAACCGCTCGGAACCGAAGATGCGCAGCAGATCGTCCTCGAAGGACAGATAGAAGCGACTCGAGCCCGGGTCGCCCTGACGCCCGGCGCGACCCCGCAGCTGGTTGTCGATGCGGCGGGACTCGTGGCGTTCGCTGCCGATGATGTGCAACCCGCCCGCCGCCAGCACCTCCTCGTGCGCCTGCCGCCACGCCGCGTCGATCGCGGCGAGCTGCTCAGGGGTGGCATCCTCGCCCAGCTTGCGTCGCTCCAATTCCGGATTGCCGCCGAGGATGATGTCGGTGCCGCGCCCGGCCATGTTGGTGGCGATGGTCACGGCACCGGGACGGCCGGCCTGCGCCACGATTTCGGCTTCGCGCGCGTGCTGCTTGGCGTTGAGCACCTCGTGCGCGATACCTTCCTTGGCGAGCAGGGCGGAAAGCACCTCGGATGCTTCGATCGACGCGGTGCCCACCAGTACCGGCTGGCGCCGCTGCTGGCAGTCCTTCACATCGGCCACGATGGCCTGATATTTCTCCTTGCGCGTGAGAAACACCTGGTCGGGCAGATCCTTGCGCACCATCGGCCGATTGGTGGGGATCACCACCACATCGAGACCGTAGATCTGGTGGAATTCGAAGGCTTCGGTGTCGGCCGTACCGGTCATGCCGGCGAGCTTTTCGTAGAGCCGGAAATAATTCTGGAAAGTGATCGAGGCCAGGGTGTGATTTTCGGGCTGGATGTCCACGCCTTCCTTGGCCTCGATGGCCTGATGCAAGCCATCCGACCAGCGGCGACCGGGCATGGTACGGCCGGTGAACTCATCGACGATGACGATCTTGCCGCCCTGAATGATGTAGTGGACATTGCGCTGGAACAGATGGTGCGCGCGCAGTGCAGCGTTGACGTGGTGCATGAGCGCAATGTTGGCCGCGTCATAAAGGCTTGCGCCCGGCTCCAGGAGACCTGCCTCGGTCAACATCTCCTCGATGTGCTGGTGCCCCTCCTCGGTCAGGTGCACCTGTCGCGTCTTTTCATCCACCGAAAAATCGCCGGGGCCGTCCTCTTCC
This sequence comes from Candidatus Acidiferrales bacterium, assembly GCA_035573755.1. Taxonomy (GTDB): domain Bacteria; phylum Pseudomonadota; class Gammaproteobacteria; order UBA5335; family UBA5335; genus Macondimonas. Next base: position 62,328 of record DATLZY010000078.1, on the reverse strand, counting down.
TTCTGCCGCACCAGCCGCGGCACGAGCTTGTCGATCCGCTCATAGAGCTCGGTACTGTCATCGGTTGCCCCGGAAATGATGAGCGGCGTGCGGGCCTCGTCGATGAGAATAGAGTCTACCTCGTCGATGATGGCGTAATGCAGCGGACGCTGGACACGCTCTTCCAGGCGGAAGGCCATGTTGTCGCGCAGATAGTCGAAGCCGAATTCGTTGTTGGTGCCGTAGGTGATGTCGGCGGCATAGGCGGCGCGCTTTTCATCCGGCGTCTGTCCGGCCCCGATCACCCCGACCGTCAGCCCCAGATATTCATACAGGGGCTTCATCCAGGCGGCGTCGCGACTGGCGAGATATTCGTTCACCGTCACCACGTGCACGCCCTTGCCGGTCAATGCATTCAGATAGACGGCCAGGGTACCGACCAGCGTCTTGCCCTCACCGGTGCGCATCTCCGCGATCTTGCCCTGATGCAGCACTATGCCGCCCATCATCTGGACGTCGTAGTGCCGCATGTTCATCACCCGCTTGCCGGCCTCGCGCACCACGGCGAAGGCTTCGACAAGCAAGCTGTCGAGCGTTTCCCCTTTCGCCAGGCGAGCACGGAACTCGCCCGTCCGGGCACTCAGTTGAGCATCCGACAAAGCCGCCGTCGACTCTTCCAATTCGTTGATTTTACGGACCGTCTTTGCGAGACGATTCACAGTACGCTGGTGGCTGCTGCCGAAGATCAGTTTGAGTGGGTTTGCAAGCATCGCGAGTGACTATGGTGGTGGGTGCACGGGACCGAAAGGCACGACGGGCACAAGGGGACTACACCTTATGCGCGCGCGGCGTACCGGTCAACGGTCCGAAGGCTGTTGCATCCCGCATCGCCATGGAGTGGCTTGCCGTTGGCGGTCATTCTGCGCCAGCATACCGTTTTGATTGTGAGGACGCCGTGTGACAACCGGACCGCAACGCCTGCTCCGACATCTGGGCGGTCGCAGCGAATCAGCCACTCTCATCGCCCGCGCCGCGGTGCTGGCGCAACAGAGCGAGCGGCTTCGGGCTCATCTGCCCGAACCGCTGGACCAACACTGCGTGCTCGCCAACGTCCGCGGCGACACGGCGGTGCTGGCAGCGGACAGTGCGGCCTGGGCCAGCCGTCTGCGCTATCTCGCACCGGCGTTGTTGCCGCGTCTGGTCGATCTCGGGCTCAGTGTGACGCGCGTCGAAGTGGTGGTCATGCCGCCGCCAGCCCTTCCGGCCAAACCCACGCCCCGGCGGGTCTGTCCGCCCTCCGCGGAAATAGGGCGCGCCTTGGCCGCATGGGCCGCGCGCGCGCCGGACGAGGCGCTCAGCCGCGCGCTGCTGAAGCTGGCGGCGCGCAGCAAATCCTAGGATACGGCCGCCAGGGTCGGGGCGTAGCGCAGCGGCGCCTCATCCGGCCGGGCGAAAGAGATGCGCTCCCACGCGTCGGGCTGGGCCAGCAACGCCCTGAGCAAGGCGTTGTTGAGGCCGTGGCCCGACTTGTAGCCGGTGAACGCACCGATCAAGCCTTCGCCCAGCAAGTAGAGGTCGCCGATGGCATCCAGGATCTTGTGCTTGACGAACTCGTTTTCGTAGCGCAGCCCGTCTTCGTTCAGCACGCGGTAGTCGTCGAGCACGACGGCATTGTCGAGACTGCCGCCCAAGGCAAGGTTTTGCTGGCGCAAGGTTTCGATGTCGCGCATGAAGCCGAAGGTCCGCGCGCGGCTGATCTCCTTGACAAAGGAGGTCGTCGAAAAATCGACTTCCGCATGCTTGGTGTGCTGCTTGAAAGCCGGATGGCTGAACTCGATGGTGAACCCGACCTTGAAACCCTCATAAGGGTCGAAGCGGGCCCATTTGCCATCCTCCTCGACCTTTACCGTTTTCTTGATGCGGATGAAACGCTTGGGCGCATTCTGCTCCTCGATACCGGCCGATTGGATCAGGAAGACGAAGGGCCCCGCGCTGCCATCCATGATCGGCACCTCGGGCGCGCTGAGATCGATGAAAGCATTGTCGATGCCGAGACCCGCCAAGGCCGAGAGCAGATGCTCCACCGTCGCCACACGGACTCCGCCCTGCACCAGGGTGGTCGACAGCCGGGTATCCCCAACGATTTCCGGGCGCGCCCGCAGACTCGGGCAGCCCGGGAGATCGACGCGACAAAACGTGATGCCGGCATTCGGCGGCGCTGGTCGCAGGGTCATGAAGACCTTCTGTCCCGAATGCAAGCCGACACCAGTCGCCCGAATGGTGTTCTTCAACGTGCGCTGCTTGAGCATGCTTATACCTACCGTTGCACCCGCCGTTCACCCGAACAGGGAACTGCAGCCGCGCGAGAAGCAGACCTCGCGCTCAACCGCCAAGCTGGCCGAGTATACCCGAACCCCGTGACCAGTATCACCGTCGGCGGATGATCAATCCGCCTGACGACGCAGGAATGCCGGCACGTCGAGATAATCCATATCACCGTCGCCGCTGCGTTGGGCCCACTCCTGGCCTACGCGCCGGCGACTGATGGCGGGACGCTCCAGTTCGCTGTAATTGATCTCGCCCGACGGATTGCGCTGCACCAGCCGCACCGGCGGCTCTTCGTTGCGTGCGACAGGCCGATCGAGACCAGTCGCCACCACGGTGACGCGAATCTCCTCGTCCATGTTCGGGTCGATTACCGTCCCCACCACCACCGTCGCCTCGTCGGAAGCAAACTCTCGCACCGTTTCGCCGACTTCCTCGAACTCGCCGATGGACAGCTTGGGCCCGCCGGTGACGTTCACCAGAATGCCGCGTGCGCCAGCCAGATCAACGTCGTCCAACAGCGGGCTGCGTACGGCCTTCTCGGCCGCGGCGCGAGCACGATCGTCGCCGCTGGCGGTACCCGAACCCATCATCGCCACGCCCATCTCGGCCATCACCGTGCGCACATCGGCGAAGTCGACGTTGATGAGGCCGGGTCGGGTAATGAGATCGGCGATGCCCGAAACGGCGTTGCGCAGGACGTCGTCGGCCGCCTTGAAGGCTTCGACTAGCGCAATCTTCTTCCCCAGCACGGCCAGCAGGCGCTCGTTGGGCACCGTGATCAGCGAATCGACGTGCTTGGCCAGTTCGGCAATGCCGTCGCAGGCCACCCTCATGCGCTTTTTCCCCTCAAACGAGAACGGTCGGGTCACCACGGCCACGGTGAGAATCCCCATCTCCCGGGCGATCTGCGCCACGACGGGCGCCGCGCCGGTGCCCGTACCACCGCCCATACCAGCTGTGATGAACAACATGTCTGCACCGCGAATCACCTCCTGCACCCGTTCGCGGTCTTCCATGGCGGCCTGACGGCCGATTTCCGGATTAGCACCCGCGCCCAGTCCCTTGGTGATGGTGGCACCCAGTTGCAACTGAGTACGGGCACCCGTTGCGGCCAGCACCTGCGCATCGGTATTGGCGGCGATGAACTCCACGCCCTCGATGCCGGCTCGCACCATGTTGGCCACGGCATTGCCACCGCCACCACCGACGCCGATGACCTTGATCACCGCGTTTTCCGTCACACTGTCAACGATTTCGAACATGGCCTTACTCCTTGTCGCGCCCCGGGGCGCATTGCGTGAACACCAGCAATTTCCGCCCTTCAGAAATTGCGCTGAAACCAGGACTTCATGCGATCCCACAGACTGAGCATCGCGCCGGCCGGCGGCGCGACCGATGCGTTCATCCGATCCGCCCCATACATCAACAGGCCGACGCCTGTGGCGTAGATCGGGTTGCGCACCACATCGGCCATACCCGCCAGATGATCCGGCTTGCCGATCCGCACCTGGGCGTGAAACACCTCTTCGGCCAACTCGGCCACACCTTCCATGCGGGCGCTTCCACCGGTCAGGACGACCCCGGCTGCCATCAAATCCTCCAGCCCCGCGCGCCGGACCTCGGCCTGCACCAGGTTGAACAGTTCCTCGAAACGCGGCTCGATCACCTCGGCCAGCACCTGGCGCGCCAGCCGCCGCGGCGGCCGATCACCCACACTGGGCACCTCGACGCTTTCCTCGCCGGACACCAGCTGCGGCAAGGCGCAGCCGAAGCGCAGCTTGATTTCCTCGGCGTGATGAGTGGGGGTCCGCAAGGCGACAGCAATATCGTTCGTCACCTGATCCCCGGCGATGGGAATCACGGCGGTATGACGGATGGCGCCTTCGGTGAAGACGGCGATGTCGGTGGTGCCGCCGCCGATATCGACCAAGCACACCCCCAGATCCTTCTCGTCCGGGGTGAGAACGGCATAACTGGATGCGAGTTGCTCGAGAATGATGTCCTGCACATGCAGCCCGCAGCGCTCCACACATTTCATGATGTTCTGCGCGGCGCTGGAGGAACTCGTCACGATGTGGACTTTGGCTTCCAGCCGCACACCGGACATGCCGATGGGCTCGCGGATGCCGTCCTGTTCATCGATGATGAATTCCTGCGGCAGTGTGTGCAGGATGCGTTGATCGGCCGGAATGGCCACCGCACGTGCCGCATCCACGACCCGCTCCACGTCCTCCTCGCGCACCTCGCGATCGCGGATGGCCACGATGCCGTGCGAATTCAGGCTGCGGATATGGCTGCCGGCAATGCCGACATAGACCGAACGAATCTCACAATCGGCCATCAGCTCGGCCTCGTCCACGGCGCGCCGGATGGATTGCACGGTCGATTCGATGTTGACCACCACGCCTTTCTTGATGCCGCGCGAAGGCTGACTCCCCAGACCGATGATCTCGATTCGCCCGCCCGGGCTGACCTCCCCCACGATGCACACCACCTTGGATGTGCCGATGTCCAGGCCGACGATGAGATTGCTTTCCTGTCGCTTGGTCATGTGCTCATCCTTCTGCGCGCCCCGCATCCGGGCGCTCCTTGGGTTTGATCGAAAAGCCGTTGGGGTAGCGCATGTCGACGTAGGCGAGATCCGCCAATTCCGGGCGCACGCGCGGCAGCACCTTGTCGACGAAACGCTTGAAGCTGGTTTGCGGGTTGCCGGGGCCGAGCCGTACTTCCACGCCCTGGGCGAGGGTGATGCGCCAGCTGCCGCGATGATCGACCACAAGCTGCCGCAACTGCAGATCCAGCGGCGCGAGCTGCGACTGAAACAGGCGGTAGACGTCGAGCACGCGGCGTTCCGATCCTTCCGGTCCGTTCAGCAGGGGCAAGTCGATCGCGCCGGATTCGACCTGGAAGCGCACGCCGCGCGCATCGAGCAGGCCCACCTCGCCCCAGCGCGCCACTGGGCGGTATTCCCACAGCCGCACCACCAGCGCATCCGGCCAGCGTCGGGCGACCTGGACCCGTTCGACCCAGCCGAGCGAGCGCAGATCGACGAGCAGCGCATCAAGATCCACCTGCCACAGGTTCGCCGCCCGATGGCGCCGCACCGCCTGTTCGATGGCCTCCTGAGGCACCTGACGAAAAGGCGCCTCGACCAGCACCCGCTTGAGGGCAAACCAGCCTTGCGCCTGCGCCTGCCAAGCCACCCCGCCCGCGACGCCTACCACGAGGAACACGCCGAACACCCGACCCAACCAGCGGCGGACCGCCGGGGACAGCGCGGGCCGCGGCGCCCGGACCGGCGACGCCGTGCGGCTCACCGGTCGACGCCGCGACCGGTTGACGGGATGCCGACGATCCGGCGGCGGTATCGCTCTCACGATCGCGGCTCCAGGCTGGTTTCCAAAATGCGCCAGACCAGATCGTCGAAGGACAGCCCGGCCGCACGCGCGGCCATCGGCACCAGACTGTGATCGGTCATGCCCGGCACGCTGTTCAGTTCCAGCAACCAAGGCGCGCCGGACTCGTCCAGCATGAAGTCCACCCGCCCCCAGCCACGCGCCTCCAGCGCGCGAAACGCGGTGAGCGCCAGCTCCCCGAGCGCCGCCTCCGATGCCGGATCGAGCCCGCTAGGGCAGTGGTAGCGCGTGCTGTCGGCACGATACTTGGCATCAAAGTCATAAAAGACATGGGGCGTTTCGAGCCGAATCGCGGGCAGCGCAGCCTCGCCCAGAATCGCGACCGTGTACTCGCCGCCCGTGATCCAGCGCTCGGCCAGCACGCGGTCGTCCCACTCCTGCGCCTGCCGAAACGCCGGGATCATTTCCTCCGGGCGGCTCACCTTGCTCATGCCGAGGCTGGAACCTTCGCGCGCCGGCTTGATGATCAGCGGCAATCCCAACCCCTCGACTGCCTGCCGGGCGTCGCTCTCGTCCGCCAACATCCGGTACGGCGGCGTCGGCAAGCCCTGGGCCTGCCAGATCTGCTTGGTCAGGCGCTTGTCCATGCTGAGCGCGCAGGCCGTGACGCCGCTGCCGGTATAGGCGACGCCCGCCAGTTCCAGCGCGCCCTGGATCACGCCATCCTCACCGCCCCGACCATGCAACGCGATGAAGGCTCGATCGCAGCGCAGCTCCGGCAATCGGGTGAGGAAATCCGCTCCCACATCCACTGCCACCGCATCCACGTGCAAGCGCTGCAGCGCCTCGAACACGGCCTGACCGCTGCGCAGCGAAATCTCGCGCTCACCGGAGCGCCCGCCCATCAACACGGCCACGCGACCGAATGCCGCCGCGTCCTGCACTTGCCGCGCCGTCATGCCGCCCTCCCCACGATGCGCACCTCGGGCACCAGCTCGACGCCGAAACGGCTCCACACCGCGGCCTGAATGCGCTCGATCAGGGCTTCGATGTCGGCCGCGCGGGCCTGCCCGCGGTTGATGATGAAATTGGCGTGCTTGGTCGAGACCTCTGCATCGCCGATGCGCACGCCTTTCAGACCGGCCGCCTCGATCAAACGCGCGGCATGGTCCCCAAGCGGATTGCGAAACACCGAGCCGCAACTCGGCAGCCCCAGGGGCTGGGTCGCGGCGCGCCGGGCCAGGAGTTCCCGAATCCGTGACGGACCTGTTAATGCCGCCTCGTCCGCCGACTCGAAGCGCCACTCCGCGGCGATGAACCATTCGCCGGGAACCGGCGTCACCACATGGCGATAGCCGACCTCATAGGCGGCGGCGTCCCGCCAGAACCGCGCGCCGGCACGATTCATCACCTCGACCCGCGTGACCTGCGCCCAGGTTTCGCCCCCGAACGCACCCGCGTTCATGGCCAGCGCGCCGCCCAGCGTGCCCGGGATCCCCGCAAAGAACGCGCCCCCTGCGAGCCCTTCCCGTTCACACAGCCGGGCCAGCTTGGCGCACGGCACGCCGGCCTCGGCGCGCACCGCGCCGGACGTCAGTCGCTGCAGAGCGCCGAGGCCGCGCGAGGTGGCGATGACCACCCCGTCGATGCCGCCGTCACGCACCAGCAGATTGCTACCGAGCCCCATCCAGAACAGCGGCATGTCGGCGGGCAGGCCGGCGAGAAAGGCGGCGAGATCGTCCGCGTCCGCCGGCGCGAAGAAGATTTCCGCCGGTCCGCCCACCCGCCAACTGGTGTGCGGCGCCATCGGTTCGTGGTAGCGCAGACTCCCGCGAAGGTCCATGCGCAGCGCATTCATGGGGCTTCCTCCCAGCGCTGGCGCAGGCGTGCCGGCAGCGTGCCGATGTCTCCCGCGCCCAGGGTAAGCAGCACATCCCCCGGCTGCAGCAATCCTTCCAGCGCCTCGGGCAAGGACTCCACCGTCGGCACAAAAACCGGCTCGAGACGGCCCCAGGCCCGGATCGCGCGCGCCAGGGCGCGGCCGTCAGCCTGCGTGATCGGTGCCTCACCGGCCGCATACACCTCGGTCAGCAGCAGCACGTCCGCCCCGGACAGCACGCGCGCGAAGTCCTCCAGCAGATCGCGGGTGCGGCTGTAGCGGTGAGGCTGAAAAGCCACCACCAGTCGTGCCTCGGGCCAGGTTTCGCGCGCGGCGGCCAGGGTGGCCTCGAGTTCGGTGGGGTGGTGTCCATAATCGTCCACCAGTTCCACCCTTCCCGTCGGCGCAGCGAGCGCCCCATAGCGCTGGAAGCGCCGACCGATGCCTTGAAACTGCTCCAGCGTCCGAGCCATGCCTGCGGGCGCCACACCCAGTTCATGGCCCACGGTCAGCGCCGCCAGCGCATTGAGAATGTTGTGCCGCCCGGGCAGGTTGAGCGTGAGCGCGTGCTCGCCGCCATCGGCAAAGCGGACCTGCAGGTGATTGCGCCCGGCCGCGGGATCGGCGGCCAGCACACGCACATCGGCGTCCTCGGCAAAGCCGTAGGTCAGCACCGGTCGGCCGATCTCGGAGCGCATCGCGGCGAGCGTCGGATCATCGGCGCAGATCACCGCCAGCCCGTAAAACGGCAGGTTGTGCAGAAACTCCAGAAAGGTCTGGCGCAGGCGGTCGAAGCTGCCGCCATAGGTGTCGAGATGATCGGCATCCACATTGGTGACCACGGTGATCATCGGCTGCAGATGCATGAAGGAGGCGTCGCTTTCGTCCGCTTCGGCCACCAGATAGGGCCCCGAGCCGAGCCTCGCATGGGTGCCGGCCTGATTGAGCCGGCCGCCGATGACGAAAGTGGGATCCAGATTGCCGTCGGCCAGCACGCTGGCAATGAGGCTGGTCGTCGTGGTCTTGCCGTGGGTGCCGGCCACGGCGATGCCGTAGCGAAAGCGCATCAGTTCGGCCAGCATCTGCGCCCGCGGGATGACCGGCGTCCCCTGCGCGCGCGCGGCCGCGACCTCGGGGTTGTCGGCGCCGATGGCGCTGGAGACGACCACCACGTCCGCGCCTGTGACCTGATCGGCATCATGCCCCAGCATGACCACGGCGCCCAGGGCGGCCAGCCGCTGCAGCGCGGCGTTGTCGCGCACGTCCGAGCCGGAGATCTGATAACCCAGGTTGAGCAACACCTCGGCGATGCCGGCCATGCCGACGCCGCCCATGCCGACGAAATGGATGCGCCGCACTCGCCGCATCCAGGCCTGTTGCAACAGCGCTGCCGGCAGGATGCCGCTCATGGCAGGCCGCCTTCGGCGCAGAGCACCGCCGTGACTGCTGCAGTCGCATCCGGACGGGCGAGGCTGCGCGCCCGCCGCGCCATTTCGATCAATCGCGCCCGATCGCCCAGCAAGCCAGTGAGCGTGTTTGCCAGACTCTCGGCGCTCAGCGTGTCCTGCGGTTGCAACACCGCCGCGCCGGCCGCCACCAGATGCTCGGCATTGCGGGTCTGATGGTCGTCCACCGCATGGGGATAGGGCACCAGCACCGCCCCCACGCCGGCCGCCGTGACCTCGGCCAGGGTCAGGGCACCCGCACGGCAGACGAGCAGGTCGGCCCAGCCGTAGGCCGCCGCCATGTCCTGGATGAAGGCGTGCACCTGCGCGGGTACGCCCGCCCGTGCATAGGCATCGCGCACGCTCGCCTCATCGGTGACGCCGGTCTGGTGGATCACCTCGATCGCCGTCCTTCCGGACACGCGGGCCAAGGCGTCGGGCAGGCACTGATTCAGCGCGCGCGCGCCCTGGCTGCCGCCCAGCACCAGCAGCCGGAGCGGCCCCGTACGATCGGCCAGACGGGCATCGGGCGGCGGCAGCGCTGCGATGTCGGGCCGCACGGGATTGCCAACGACCTCAGCGGCCGGCAGCGCGCCGGGATAGGCGCACAGCGTGCGGCGGGCCAGATGCGCCAGCACCCGATTGGTCCATCCCGCCACCGCGTTCTGTTCGTGGATCACGAGCGGGCGGCGCAACAGCCAGGCTGCGAGTCCTCCGGGGCCGGCTGCAAAGCCGCCCATGCCCAGGACCACGCGCGGCCGCAGCCGGACCATGACGGTGAGTGCCTCGCCCAGCGCCACCGCCAGGCGCAGCGGCGCGAGCAGCCATGCCGCCGCGCCCTTGCCCCGCAGGCCGCGGATGCGCAGTCCGTGAAACGCGATGCCGTCGGCCTGCACCACCCGCTCTTCCATGCCGCCCAGGCTGCCCAGCCAGGCGACGGCGATGCCGCGCTCGCGCAGGGCGCGCGCCGCCGCCAGCGCCGGGAATACGTGTCCGCCGGTACCGCCGGCCATGATGAGCACGCACGTGCTCATGATTCACGCTCCCGCACACGGGTTTGCGGCGGTGGGTCGGCGTTTTCGATCCCGACGCGCAGGATGAGCGCAATGAGCACACTGATGACCAGCAGACTGCTGCCGCCGTAGCTCATCAGCGGCAGGGTCAGGCCCTTGGTCGGCAGCATCCCCATGTTGACGCCGATGTTGATGAAGGCCTGGCCGACGATCCAGACACTAAGCCCGACGACGAGATAGGCACCGAACCAGCGCCCCGACCGCGCCGCCGCATCGGCGATGCGCAGGCTGCGCCAGAACACCACGGCGTAGAGCGCAATCACGGCCAGCGAGCCGACCAGCCCCAGTTCCTCGGCCAGAATGGCAAACAGGAAATCGGTATGCGCCTCCGGCAGATAGAACATCTTGACGACGCTGCCGCCGAGCCCCATGCCGAACCAATGCCCGGAGCCGATGGCCATCAGGGATTGGGTGAGTTGGAAACCGTTACCGAAGGGGTCCGCCCAAGGGTCCATGAAGCCGGTGAGGCGCGCCATGCGATAAGGCAGCATGAGGATCAACAGATACACGACGCCGACCGCTGCCGCCACCAGAACGGCGAAGTATCTCAGCGGCGCCCCGGCGACCCAGAGCATGGTCATCGTAGAAAAACCCAACATGACGGCGGCGCCGAGGTCAGGCTCCTCGTGCAGCAGGAATCCAGCTGCGGCCAGCAGCACGGCCACTTTGCCCACGCCCAGCACGCGATCGCGCACCTCGAGTTGTCGGCGCACCAGAAAGCTCGCGAAATAGATCAGCAATCCCAGCCGTGCGGGTTCCGAGACCTGGACCCGGATCAGGATCAGGTCCAGCCAGCGCGCGCTGCCGTTGACTTCCTTACCAATGCCCGGAATCAACACCACGAGCAACAGCGCAAACGCGCCAACCATGAACAACGTGCTCAACTGCTGGATGCGTGCGAGCGGCGTGCGCAGCACCATCGCGCCCAACCCGAGCCCGAGCAGCGCGTATAGCATCTGCCGCCGGAAGAATCGCAGGGGATCGTTGAAGTTCTGATCGGCCAGGGGCATCGAGGCGGAAGCCACCATGATCAGCCCCAGCATCAACAACGCCAGCACCGCCAACACCAGGGGCATATCCAGACGAGCGAGAAGGGCGCGCCCCGGTGTACGGATCTCTGCAATCGGCACGGACGTTGCGCTCATGCCGCCAGCTCCCGCACCGCGGCGGCAAAGACCTCGCCCCGGTGGTGATAGTCCCGGAACATGTCAAGACTGGCGCAGGCTGGAGACAGCAACACGGTGTCGCCGGCTTTCGCCTGGCGCGTGGCCAGACGAACTGCCTCGGCCATGTCCACGGCACGGTACAGATCCGTGACGCCGTTCAGTGCTGCCGCGAGCGCATCGGCATCCTGTCCGATCAAAATCGCCGCCCGCACCTTACCGGCGACCCAAGGCCGCAGTACCCTGAAGTCCTGTCCTTTACCCTGACCGCCGGCGATGAGCACCAAAGGACCCGGCACACCCTTGAGCGCTGCGACCGTAGCGCCCACGTTGGTTCCCTTGGAGTCATCGACGTAACGCACGCCCCGGAACTCGCCCACGAGCTGCGTGCGATGAGGCAGGCCTCGAAACCGGCGCAGCGCTTCGAGTGCCACGTCTCGCGGCAGGCCCAGCGCATCGGCCATGGCCAGTGCCGCCAGTGCATTGGCCTGATGATGCTCGCCGATGAGCGACAGTGCCGCCACAGGCAACAACGGGTCATCTCCTGCTGCCAGCCAGTGCTGCCCGGCGCGCTTCACCACACGGTAATGATCGGCGCGCTCGCTCGCCAGACCGAACCAGCGTGCCGGCGCACCCGGCTCAGCCATCGCCACCACGCCTTCGTCTTCGGCATTCAACACGCGCACGGGCGCGGCATGATCCTGCGCATGGCAGAAGATGCGCGCCTTGCAGGCGGCATATTCCTTCATCGAGCCGTGACGATCGATGTGGTCCTCGGAAAGATTCAGCACGGCACCGACCCGGGCGTTCAGCGCGTCGGTGGTTTCGAGCTGGAAGCTGGACAACTCCAGCACATAGAGTTCGGCATCGTCGGCCAGCAAATCGAGCGCCGGTGTGCCCAGGTTGCCGCCGACACCCACCCGCAGGCCTGCGGCGCGTGCCATCTCGCCGAGCAATGCCGTCACCGTGCTCTTGCCGTTGGAGCCTGTGATCGCAGCGATCGGCGCGCGTGCCGCGCGGGCGAAAAGGGCAATGTCCCCCTCCACGATCGCCCCACGAGCCCGGGCCGCAACCAGCGCAGGCTCCTGCGGCGAAACCCCGGGGGAGAGCACGATGCAGCGCGCACCGGCAAAGCAGTCGGCAGACCAAGGACCGAAGTGAACCGGCACTTCCGGGTACAGTTGGCGCAGCGCGTCCCCATGGGGCGGTGCAGCGCGGCTGTCCACTACGCGAAAGGGTACGCCCAGTCCGTGCAGGTGGCGCGCGACCGACCATCCGGTCGCGCCCAAGCCGACCACGACGGTTTCCGGCAGTGTATCAGGGCGAGTGGCGGGCATCGTCACCTCCTCACCGCAGCTTCAGAGTGGACAGGCCAATCAAGACCAGGATCACGGTGATGATCCAGAAGCGCACGATCACGCGCGGCTCGGGCCAGCCCATCAGTTCGAAGTGATGATGAATCGGCGCCATGCGGAAGATGCGCCGGCCCGTCAGCTTGAACGAGGCGACTTGCAGCATCACCGAGACCGTCTCGGCGACGAACACGGCGCCCATGATGCCCAGCACGATTTCCTGGCGCACGACCACCGCAACGGTGCCGAGCGCAGCGCCGAGCGCGAGCGCGCCGATATCGCCCATGAACACCATCGCCGGATAGGTGTTGAACCACAGAAAGGCCAGCCCCGCGCCGCCGATGGACGCGCAAAGGATGAGTAGTTCCCCCGCACCGGGAATGTGCGGCACACCTAAATAGGTGGCAAATTGCATGTGGCCCGCAACATAGGCAAAAACACCCAGCCCCGCAGCGACCAGCACCGTGGGCATAATGGCCAGGCCGTCCAGGCCGTCAGTGAGGTTTACGGCATTGCTGGCGCCCACGATGACGAAATAGGCAAACGGCACGAAGGCCCAGCCCATCGCCCAGGCAATGTCCTTGAAGAACGGCACGATCAAGGTCGTTTCCGCCGGCACACGCGCCGTAAGATAGAGTGTGAACGCAGCGGCCAGACCGATGAGCGACTGGCCCAAGTATTTCTGGCGCGCACTGAGTCCCTTGCTGGTGCGCCGGTAGATCTTGAGGTAATCATCCAACCAGCCGACGAAGCCGAACAGCAGCGTCGTGACCAGTACCACCCAGATGTAGCGATTGGAGAGATCGGCCCAGAACAGGGTGCCCAAGCTGATGCAGAGCAGGATCAGCGCGCCGCCCATGGTGGGCGTGCCCGCCTTGGACAGATGCGACTGGGGGCCATCGCTCCGGATCTGCTGGCCGAGTTGCCGCTGCGTCAGATGCGTGATCAGCACCGGCCCCAGCAGCAAGCCCAAGCCCAGCGCGGTCAGCATGCCCATGATGGCGCGCAGCGTGATGTAGCTGAAGGCGTGGAAGCCGCTGTGATGAGCGGCCAATTCCTGAGTCAACCAGTACAGCACGTCAATTTCCCTGTTCCAGGGCGGCAACCACCCGTTCCATGGCCATACGGCGCGATCCTTTGATGAGTAGCGTGGGTGGCGCCTTGCAGGTGCCCAGATCACTGAGAAGAGAGCCGATCAGCGCGTCCTGGTCCGCAAAGTGGCGGGCACCGGCCCCGAATGCATCAACCGCTGCGGCGCTGAGCGGGCCGCATGCATACACCCGGCCGATCCCCTGTGCGCGGGCGTGAGCGCCCATCTCGGCATGCAGCGCGGCCGCATCGAGGCCGAGTTCGCCCATGTCGCCGATCACAAGCCAGCGCTCCCCGGACAACTCGGCCAGCACGTCGATCGCCGCCGTCATCGAGGTGGGATTCGCGTTGTAGGTGTCGTCGATCACCCGGACGCCGCCCGTTCCAATCAGCCAGTTCAGTCGCCCGGGCGCCGGACGCGCTGCTGCGAGGCCGGCCGCAATCGCCTCGATGGAGAGCCCCAAGGCCTCGCCCACTGCAGCCGCCGCCAGCGCGTTGCGCAGGTTGTGGCGCCCCAAAAAGCCCAACCTCACTTCCGTCGCCCCAGACGGCGTCTGCAGCAAAAAGATCTGGGCTACACCGTCCGTATCAGCGGCGAGACGGCAGGCGGCTGGATCCATGCGGACATCGGCTTGCGGCACGATACCGAACCGCACCACCCGTCCTGGCGCAAGCGTCGTCCAGTAAGGCTCAAAGGCATCGTCGGCGTTGATCACCGCCACCGCGCCCGGCGCCAAGCCTGCGATGAGTTCGCCCTTGGCCTGCGCTACGCCTTGCAAAGATCCGAAGCCCTCCAGATGCGCCCGACCGGCCTGCGTGATCAGCCCGACATCCGGACGCACCCACTGGGTGAGCTGGGCGATCTCGCCCGCATGATTGGCACCCAACTCGAACACGGCCGCCTCGTGCCGCGCGGGATCGAGGCCCAGCAGACTCAAGGGAACACCCAGTTCGTTGTTGTAGTTGCCCGGTGTCGCCCACACCTCGCCCTGCGTACGGAGGATGGCGGCGATCATCTCCTTGACGGTCGTCTTGCCGTTGCTGCCGGTCAGCGCCACAACCGGGCCGCGAAAGGTGCCGCGCCAGTGGACGGCCAACGCAACCAGCGCGGCGCGGACATCGGGCACGACCAGCTGAGCCAGCGGCACATCGGGATCGAATCGGCTCACCAGAGCGCCGGCGGCACCTCGCTCGAGCGCCTGAGCAAGAAAGGCATGGCCATCGACGCGCTCGCCGGACAGGGCCACAAACAAGGCATCCGGTGCCAGCCGGCGGGTGTCGATGCTCACGCCCGCAAACGGACGGTCAGCGCCGCGCAGCACCCCGCCGAGCACCCCAATGATCTCGCCCAGATACCCCCGGATCACGCGGCCTCCCTGAGCCAGTCTTTTACGACCTCAAGATCGGAGAACGGCTCCTCACGATCAGCAAAAACCTGGCTGGTCTCATGCCCCTTCCCCGCGATCAGCACCCAGTCGCCGGTCGTCGCAGCCGCCAGCGCGCCGCGGATCGCCGCACGTCGATCGTGCTCGACGTGAACAGGAACGCCGCCGGGCACACCGGCGCGGATGGCGGCAATGATCGCCTCGGGTGCTTCGCTGCGCGGGTTGTCGTCAGTCAGCACCACGACGTCGGCCAGTCGTCCGGCGGCTGCGCCCATCAGCGGGCGTTTGCCCCGATCCCGATCGCCACCGCAACCGAACACACACACGACCCGCCGCGCGCCATGTGCCCGACAGGCGAGAATGGCTTGCTCGATCGCATCCGGGGTATGGGCGTAGTCGACGACCGCCGTCGGGCCGGAGCCGTTGCCGAGGCGTTGCATCCGTCCCGGCACGGGCTGAACGGCAGACAGCCGGCTCAAGGCCTCACCCCATGACATCCCGCCTCCGAGCAGCGCGCCCAGCACGAGCAGCGCATTGGCGACGTTGAAACGCCCAAGCAGAGGCAGATGCATGGGGCCGGCGCCCCAGTCGCTCTCCAGCATCAGGGACACGCCATCTGCTACCGGTTGCACGCTGCGCGCCCACAATCCTTTGCCGCGACGCCCCTGCAGTGCGGCGCGCGAGAAGCTCGCCCAGACAGTCGGGCAGGAGGCGGGCAGCGCGGCCGCCATGTAGGCTGCGGCAGGATCCTCGGCCCACAGAACGGCAAGGCGCAGCTCGGGGCGCTCGAACAGGCGCCGCTTGGCGGCCGCATAGGCTGCCTCCGTCCCGTGATAATCCATGTGATCGCGGGTAAGGTTGGTGAAGATCGCCGTGTCGAACCGCACGGCAGACACTCGTCCCTGATCGAGGGCATGAGAGGAGACCTCCATGGCCACCGCTCGCGCGCCCGCCTCGCGCAACCGGGCCAGCCAGGACTGCACCCGGACGGCATCGAGCGTCGTGTGCGATGAAGGCGCCAGCCGGTCCGGAAACCCGTTGCCCAGCGTTCCCATCAACCCGGCTGTCCCGGGCGGATCGCCCAGCGTCTGGGCCAGCAGATGGGCGCAACTGGTCTTGCCATTGGTGCCGGTGATACCGATGACGCGCAGGCTTTGCGAGGGATCACCAAAGAATCTCGCCGCCAGATCGCCGATCCGCTGCGTCAGACCGGGAAGGGCGATCAGCGGCACCCCACCCAACGACGACAGCGGTGCAGGCTCATTCCCGGGATCATAGGCGACGGCCACCGCACCAGCCGCCACCGCCGCTTCGGCGTGGGCCATGCCATGCGTGGACCGGCCGGCGCGCGCGAGAAACAGATCCCCCGGGCGCGCCGCGCGTGAATCAGCGGTCAGACCACGGATGACCACACCCGCGCAGAATTCCTCTACGGTCACCCACGGTGCCAGCAAGTCCTGCAGGGTCCAGGTTATCGCGGCGGCCCACCGACTCATCCCAGCTCCTCCGCACTGCCGGCCGAATGAACTAGGCCCGCCCCGTCCGGCAGGTCGTCGGGCGGGATTTCCATGAGCCGCAGGGCGCCGGCCATGACGCGCGAAAACACAGGCGCTGCAACCGCACCGCCGTAGTAGGCGCCGGCGCTGGGTTCGTCGATGACCACCACCGCCACCAAACGGGGTCGACTGGCAGGCACATAACCCGCAAAGACGGCTTGGTACCGGCGTTCGGCGTAGCCGCCGATTCCCGACTTGCGCGCCGTTCCGGTCTTTCCCGCCACGCGATATCCGGGGATCGCCGCGGCTGTGGCCGTACCTTCTCGCACCACGCGCTCCAGCATCCGACCGACTTCAACAGCCGTCGTGGTGCTGATGACACGGTGCGCAGGAGGCAACTGCTTGGCCGTGAAGAAACTCACCGGACGCCGCTCACCACCGTTGGCGATTACCGCATAAGCACTGGCGAGTTGGAGCGCGGTCGTCGACAGGCCATATCCATAGGCAACCGTCGCGTGGTCGATCGGCCGCCAGTCCTGGAAATGACGCAAGGTTCCGCCGCGTTCGCCCGGAAATCCACTCGCGGTCATCTCGCCGAAGCCGTAATCGCGCAGCGCCGACCAGATCCGGTCGGTCGGTATGGCCAGGGCGATGCGGCTTGCGCCCACGTTGCTGGATTTGGCCAGAATGCCACCCAGATCGAGCACGCCATAGTTATGCAGATCGCGGATGGTATTGCCTTGGACCGTAAACCAGCCAGGACTGGTGTCGATGACGCTGGTGGGCTGGAGCAGCGCCTGCTCAAGTGCCGTGGCCACGATGAAGGGTTTGAGCGTGGATCCAGGTTCGAACAGGTCGGTGACGGCCCGGTTCCGGGTCATGCCCGGCGAGATGCCTTCGCGATTGTTCGGATTGAACGCCGGCTGGTTCACCATGGCGAGGATCTCACCGGTGCGCGGATCAAGAACGACCATCGTGCCGGCCTTGGCCTTATTAGCCACCACGGCCGCCTTCAGCTCCCGATAAGCCAGATACTGGATGCGGCGATCGATGCTGAGCTGCAGATCGCGACCTGGCCGGGCCTCCCGGATCGCGCCCAGGTCATCAATGACCTTCTTGCCGGCGTCGATCATCACCCGACGACTGCCCGGCTGGCCCGCCAGCCAGCTATCGTAGGAAAGCTCCAGCCCTTCCAGCCCGCGATCATCAATGTTGGTGAATCCCAGCAGCTGCCCACTGATCTCGCTGGTGGGGTAGTAGCGCCGATACTCCCGCTGGGCGTACAGACCGGGCAGTTTGAGCGCGAGGATCTTCCTGGCCTCATGGGGCGGCAGGTGCCGCTGAACGTACACGAACTCGCGGCGTTCTCGCCCCTTCAGCTTCTCGCGCAGCCGGCTCGGCGGCATCCGGAGCGCGGCGGCCAGTCGTTCCACCGAGCCAGGATGCGCCAGGAAGGGAGCGGGATTGACCCAAATGGAGTCAACAGGCGTGCTGGCCGCCAGTGTTTCACCGTGCCGGTCGAGGATCATGCCACGATGCGAAGGGATTTCCAGGACACGCATGTACCGGTCTTGCGCCTGACCATGCAAAAAGCCCTTGTCAAACACCTGCAAATGGATAGCCCGGATACCCAGTGACAGCCCCAGCAGCAACAGGAACGCGCCAACGGCCCGGCTGCGCCATGACCAACTGGGATTGCCCAAGCGCTTATTCATCACGCACCAGCCTGACATCCTTTGCCGCTGGAACAATCATGCCCAGTTGTTCCCGGGCGATCCGCTCCACACGCGGGGCCATCGCCCAAGCGCCGAGTTCCAGTTGCAATCGGCTCCATTCCCCGTTGAGTTCGTCACGCTCCTCTTCCAGCTGTTGCAGGACAGACCAGCGTTCCCGGTTCTCGAATTTGACATAGACCAACCCAAGGCCGCTGGAGAAAACAGCCGCGCCGAGGACTGCCACGAGCAGGGCGGACTTCACGTCCGCTTCTCCACCGCTCGCAGCGTCGCGCTGCGAGCCCGCGGATTCGCCTTGCATTCGGCGGGACCAGGGCGCGTCTGGCGGGCAACCCACATGAGACTAGGCTCGGATTGAAGGAAGCCCAATGGATCCGCGGCCGGCTGGACTCCGGCACGCATAAACCGTTTCACCACCCGATCTTCGAGGGAATGAAACGTGATGACCACGAGGCGACCGCCGGGGGCGAGCTGATCCACAGCCGCCACCAAGGCACGCTCCAGCGACTCCAGCTCGCGATTGATGAACATGCGCACGGCTTGAAAAGTGCGGGTCGCGGGATGTTTGTGACGCGCGCCGGGTGGCAGGGTCTGGCCGACGGCTTCGACGAGATCCAAGGTCCGCAAGAGGGGCCGCCGGGTTCGCGCCTCGACGATCCGGCGCGCGATCCGCCGGGCTTGCCGCTCCTCACCAAAGCGCCACAGCACGTCCGCGAGCGTGGATTCCTCGACGGTTTCGAGCCACTGCGCCGCGCTCGGTCCTTGGGTCACATCCATGCGCATGTCCAGTGGGCCATCCTTGAGGAAACTGAAACCGCGTTCAGCGTCATCCAGTTGCGGAGACGAAACGCCCAGATCGAGCAAAATCCCATCGACCGTTCCGCGCCAGCCGGCCGCGCCGGCGATTTCACTCAGATCAGCCGTGTTGCCATGGACGATGGTCACGCGTGGATCCTGGCCCAGGCGCCGCTGCGCATCGGCAATCGCCTCCAGATCACGATCGATGACCATGAGTCGTCCCTCGGAACCCAGACACGACAACAGCTGCTCGGCGTGTCCTCCACGCCCATAGGTGCCATCGATGTACCGGCCGGCGGACCGGGGCGCGAGAGCCTTCATGGCCTCTGCCAACAACACAGGCTGATGCATGCCGTTCACGCGCACCCGCCCCAACGGCCTCAAATCGACAGTTTCTGAAGCGCAGCGGACATTGCACCGTCTTCCTGCCTCAGATCATTCATCCACTCGGCCTGCCTGGCATTCCAGTGTTCTTCGGCCCAAAGTTCGAACTTGTTGCCCTGACCTATGAGCATGCCTCGCGATTCGAGGTGGGCGAACTTGCGCAACAGCGGGGTGAGCTGCAATCGACCCTGACCGTCCATGGCCATCTCGGTGGCATAACCCATCAGAATCCGCTGCAACTGGCGCGCGCGCCGATCCAGGTTGGCCAGGCTGACCAGCTCCCGCTCGACCGCCTCCCATGCGGGCAGGGGGTAAACCAGCAGGCACTCATCGGGATCGACCGTGACGACCATCTGTCCGTCACAGGCCGCAACGAGTGGATCGCGATAGCGCGCGGGAATAGCCATGCGGCCCTTCCCGTCGATGGCGATCTGGCTGGCCCCCCGAAACATGACGTGCCCGCCCCCTCTCCCCACTTTTCACCACTATGCCCCACCACACGCACACTATGGGTCGCCCGCGTCCGCCTGTCAAGCCGGAATCCCTTCGCAAACTGGATTTTTACCCTTTGCTTTCAAGCGCTTAAAAGGACGTCAACCAGCCCGTCGTTAAAAAACGGCGAGCCTTTAGAATCAAGTTTTTAAGGAAAAAAGGTAAAGCAAAAGCTGATTATCAGGAGGGCGAAGCGGACTGAAAGAAGAGGAGTCGGCCGATAAGCCGGGTTCTGTCGAGGACAGTCATTCATCTGGGATGCGCGTCGCCGCGCACCTCGAGCGATCCACCCGGGAACAACGCACGGGCCGCGCGCCGGAGCGTATGCTCCTCGTTCCCCTATTCGATCTTGCTCCGGATGGGGTTTACCGTGCCGCCGCGTGTTGCCACCGGCGCGGTGCGCTCTTACCGCACCTTTTCACCCTTGCCCGACCCGAAGGCCGTCGGCGGTCTGTTTTCTGTGGCACTATCCGTCGGCTCGCGCCGCCCAGGCATTACCTGGCATCCCGCCCTGCGGAGCCCGGACTTTCCTCCCCACCGAACCAATAGCTCGGCAGAGCGACTGTCTGGCCGACTCCAACGATCATTATATTCAATCCTTCTGGCGCAGGTTGATGGCGCGCTCATACCAATGAGCACGCCCGCCGCCGAACCATCGATCCATCAGGCGGGCTACTTGGGATGCCGGCAGTTGCCCCACGAGATCGGTCAAAATGCGTTCGGCTTCGACCACATCGCCCAACGCCGGCTCCGTAGCGACACCGGCAACGATGAGCACACATTCTCCGTGCAAGGGTTCGGACTGCGCGCCGATCACCGTCCGCAACTCACCGAGCGTCCCTCGATAGAAAGTCTCGAAGCGCTTGGTGAGTTCGCGTCCCACGCATGCCGCCCGCTCCGCACCCAAAACATCGACGCAATCGTTCAGGGCATCGAGCAGCCGGCGCGGAGACTCGTAGAACACCAGCGTGCGCGGCTCGCGGGCAAGCCCTTGCAGATGCGCACGTCGTGCCGCCGCGCGCGCCGGCAGAAAACCTTCGAACACGAAGCGATCCGTCGGCAGGCCGCTGACGGACAGCGCTGCAATCGCCGCGCACGGCCCGGGGACGGGACTGAGCGGCAGACCGGCCGCTGCTGCTGCGTGAATCAAACCGTAGCCCGGATCGCTGATGAGCGGCGTGCCGGCATCGCTCACCAGCGCGATGGCCGCGCCGTCACGGAGCCGCTCCAGCAAACCGGCAATCTGCCGATCCTCGTTGTGCTCATGCATCGAGATCAGCGCCGCGCGAATGCCGAAGTGCGTCAAGAGCGCACGGGTATGGCGCGTGTCCTCGGCCGCAATGAGATCGACATCCTTGAGCACCGCCAAGGCCCGCGGCGATAGGTCACCCAGATGACCGATCGGAGTTGCCACCACATATAGGACGCCGCCCACGACACTTCGCCCTTGCGTTGACATGGATTCATCCGTCACCGGATACTCCCTCGCACATGACTCATCCCGCTTTGCTCCGCGCCATGCTGCCTTCCCACCGCTGCAGTCTCATGGCCGCAGCGGCCTTGCTCTGGTGTTGCGCAACCGATCTCCCGGCCCAACCGCAAGCGCAGGCAAACCCATCGTCGATGTCGAGCGACCTTGTCGCAACCGATCGGCGCATCGAGCAAGGACTCGCTGCGGCACAGGCAGCGCTGGAGCGCGGGCAAGCACCGGTGGCCGAGGCAGAACTGCGGTTGCTCGAGACCGTGCCAGGAACCCCCAGCCAACAGGCGCGATACGCGCTGCTGGTCGCAGAGACCTTGATTGCCAGCGGGCGCCCGCGTGAAGCACGACGCTGGCTGGCGCGGAGCACCGAAGCACTGCCACCCGCCTGGCGGACACGTCATGCCGTCGCGCTTCGGCAGACGATGGAGCCACCGCCGCCTACTGCAGCACTCCAGCCGACGACACCAGCGGTCATGGCCTCCAACCAGCCGTCTGTGGTGGCACTCTTGCCTCGCAGCGGCCGATGGGCCGGCGCGGCGGCGGCCATTCAGGACGGCATGCTTCGTGCCTACCTCGAAACGCCGCCAGAGCAGCGCGCGCGCCTGAGCTTTCCGCGCGTCGACGAATCACCCGACAGTGCGGTCGCGGCGGCGCAGCAGGCGTTAGCCGGTCAGGCGCTGGGGATCATCGGCCCACTCGACAAGACCATGATCGACCGCGTGGCTGCCCGGATCTCGCCCGACGTGCCGATGCTCGCGCTCAACCACATCGATCGTTCGCGGCCAGGGCTGTTCCAATTTGCCTTGGCACCTGAGGACGAGGCGCGCATCGTCGCCCGACAAACGCTGGAACTCGGTCATCGGAACGCCTGGGTGATCGTCCCGGCGGACGAATGGGGTAATCGTCATCTCACGGCCTTCCAGGATCAATTTCGGGCCAATGGCGGACGAATCCAGACCGTCACTCGTTACGAACCCAAGCGTACCGATTTCCAGGACGTTTTGCGCGCCGGGCTCCAGCACGCCGCAGGGGCCGACATGGTCTTTCTCGCTGCCGCCGCCCCCCAGGCAGCAGCGCTGTGCCCCCAACTGCGTTTCCTAGGCGCCGCCATGCTCCCGATCTACGCGACTTCTGCGATCAACACCGATACACTTGATGTCGTCGCCCGGGATCTCGAGGGTATCAGTTTTCCGGATCTGCCCTGGGTGATCGACTCGGCAGCCGCGCTGCGCGGGGCACCCCCTGCCATGCGTCTGCAGGCCTTCGGGATCGACGCCTATCGTCTCTGGCGGAAAATTCAGAACGATGAGGCGCCCCAAGGGGTGCAATTGAACGGTGCGACGGGCGTCCTGCGCTCGGATGCCGATGGTAGGCTACACCGCACCGGGCTCCCCTGGGCACACATCGCTCAAGGCGAGATCAAAGCAGGGCTGCCTCGGAACGCCTCCAGAGAAGCGCTGATGCAACCATGACGATACGCGCGGACCCAGCCGAAGACCATGCCCTCGCCCATCTCGAACGACAGGGTCTGATTCTTGTCGCTCGCAATTACGCTTGCCGTGGCGGCGAAATCGACCTGATCATGCGGGACGGAGCGACCCTGGTTTTCGTGGAAGTTCGCCATCGAACGCGCAGCGAATTCGGTACCCCGGAGGAAACGGTGGGCGCCAACAAACAGCACCGACTGGTTCTCGCGGCACGGCACTATCTCGCCCGTAACCCCGCCTTTGCGCGATCACCCATGCGCTTCGATGTGGTCGCGCTCAGTGGGCCATTGATAGGGGCTGAGTTCCGCTGGATTCGCAACGCCATTATTGGGGACGGGTGACGCCGCGGCTTACTCGTACCTGCTCACTTCACCACGCTCAATCGGGCGCGCGACTTGGAGCCGCTGGAAGGTTCGCCAGGTGCAGACCCAGAAGGTGGCGGATCCTCGCCGTCATCTGCCGCAGTAAACATCAGCCCCTCTCCGTTCTCACGAGCGTAGATCGCTAGGACCGCGCGCGGCGGGAAGCTCACGTGCCGCTCCTGGCCGTTGAAGCGTGCCGAAAAGGCAATGAGATCATTGGCAAGGCTCAAACGATGGACCGCCATGGGCGCAATGTTCAGCACCACTTGCCCGTCCCGGACCACTTCGCTCGGCACCAGAACGCCCGCCTGCGTGCAATCGACGAGCAGATGGGGTGTCATGCCGTTATCACAGATCCATTCGTACAGCGCGCGTACCAAGTAAGGTTTCCGCGAAATCATGGAGGGTGCTCAAAACAGGCTAGCATGAGGCGCACGCCCATCGGCATGCGCGAGGGCATGGCTAAAGGCCGGACGGGCGAATACGCGATTGGCGTATTCGTGCAGCAGATCCAGTGACGGCGTCCACTCGATGCCGCACTGCGGCAGCCGCCATAGCAGCGGTGCCATCGTGACATCGACCAGGGAAAAATCCTGACCCAGGAAATAGGGCGGCTGCGCGAACAGTCGCTGACTCTCTTCGAGCGCAGTCCGCAATCGGTTGGCCAACTCCAGACGCGTCGTGCTGTCTGGCTGTTCCATCAGGGCAGCTGCGATGGGGTACCAGTCCCGCTCCATACGCATCATGGCCAGTCGGAAACGAGCTCGGGAGGCAGGATCGACAGGCATCAGCGGCGGATGGGGGAAGCGTTCGTCGAGATATTCGAGGATGATGCGCGTGTCGTACAGGATCAGATCGCGATCGATGAAGGTCGGAACCGTGCCATAGGGGTTCAGATCCAGCAGATCTTCGCGAATGCGCTCCGGATCGGGATGGAGGATCTCGCAGGAGACCCCTTTCTCCGCCAGGATAAGCCGGACTCGGTGACAATCGAGGCAGTCGACCTTTGCAAAAAGGGTCATGCTCGAACGGCGCGATGCGTTTGAAACCATCGGCTGATGCCCCTTAATCCCGCCTGTCCGCTGGGTCATGACGCGCGAACCTGCGCGCCATGACCCACGAAGTTGAGCTCAATGCACGTCTTTCCAGTATTCCTTCTTGAGGAGATAGGCCACTGCGCCGAATACGGCGAGAAACAACAGCACCCATACCCCCACGCCAGTGCGCTTGAGCTGCACGGGCTCGGCCACATAGCTCATGTAGGCCACCAGATCCCGCACCGCCCGATCGTACTCTTCCGGCGTCAAAGCGCCTTCCGTCACTTGTTCAAAAGGCGAACCCGCAACACCCTCGTGCGCCGTCGCGTGCGCATCGGCATCACCCTCGTGGCCGCTTGCAGGCTTCAATCGCTGCCAACCCTGGAGCTCCCAGAGCACATGGGGCATGCCGACGTCCTTGAACACCAGATTGTTCACGCCGGTCGGCTTGGCCGGATCGAGATAGAAGGATTTGAGATAGGTATATACCCAGTCCGGCCCACGCTGACGCGCGGTGAGCGTCAGATCGGGCGGCGCCTTGCCGAACCACACGGCCGCATCTTTGGCGGGCATGGCAACCGTCATCGTCTCGCCGATCTTCTCGCCGGCGAACATCAGATTCTCGATGACCAGATCGGCCGGCAACTTGAGATCCTCGGCCATGCGGGAGTAGCGCATGTACTGCGCGGAATGGCAGCTCAAACAGTAATTATTGAAAAGCTGGGCGCCACGCTGGAGGGACTGCAAATTGCCGACGTCGATGTTGGCCGATTCGAGATGAACGCCGGCGCTCGATGCCGCAGCCATCCAAGGCAACAAGGACAGCCCGATCGCGGCGACGCATTTGCGAATGTTCATCAGTGCTCCCTTCTGTCAGGTCAGCCGATCGGGGACGGGCTTGGTCGGATCCAGCCGGCTATAGAACGGCATGGCCAGGAAGAACAGGAAATAGATTACCGACAGCACCCGAGCGATCAGAGTGTAAGTGGGGCTCGGCGGATTCATCCCGAGATAGCCCAGCCCCAGGAAACTGATCACGAACAGCGTCAGTGCCGTTTTATAGATCGGCCCCTTATAGCGTATGGATCGGACCTTGGAACGGTCGAGCCACGGCAGAAGCGCCAGGATCATGACGGCACCGCCCATGGCGATCACACCACCGAGCTTGTCCGGTACTGCGCGCAGGATGGCGTAGAAGGGCGTGAAGTACCAGACTGGTGCGATGTGCTCGGGCGTCTGCAGAGGATCGGCAGCCTGGAAGTTTGCGTGCTCCAGAAAATATCCGCCGAACTCCGGCGCAAAGAAAATGATCACTGAGGCCACGGCCAGGAAGATCACCACGCCGAAGATGTCTTTCACCGTGTAGTAGGGATGGAACGGGATCCCGTCCAGCGGAATGCCGTTGGCATCTTCGTTGTCGTGAATTTCGATGCCGTCCGGATTGTTGGAGCCCACTTCATGCAGCGCCATCAGATGCGCCACGACCAAGCCCAGCAAAACCAGCGGCATGGCGATGACGTGCAGCGCAAAGAAGCGATTGAGCGTGGCATCGGACACCACGAAGTCGCCACGGATGAATTGCGCCAGCGCCTCGCCGACGACGGGCACGGCGCCGAACAGCGAGATGATCACCTGTGCGCCCCAGTAGGACATCTGACCCCAGGGGAGCAGATAGCCCATGAAGGCCTCGCCCATTAGCACGAGATAGATGAGCACCCCGAAGATCCAGACCAGTTCGCGCGGCTTGCGGTAGGACCCGTAGAGCAGGCCGCGGAACATGTGCAGGTAAACCACGACGAAGAACAGCGAGGCGCCGGTGGAATGCATGTAGCGGATCAGCCAACCCCAGCTGACGTCGCGCATGATGTACTCGACAGACGCAAACGCCTCGTGCGCGCTCGGCTTGTAGTTCATGGTCAGCCAGATGCCAGTGAGCAACTGGTTGACGAGCACCACGAGCGCAAGGCTGCCGAAGAAATACCAGAAATTGAAGTTCTTGGGCGCGTAGTATTCCGATACCTGCTCCTTCCACATCTTGGTGACGGGAAGCCGCGCATCCACCCAATCCAGGCCCCAGAGCATCAACTCACGGGCATTATCGACCACACCGCGCATCAGGCTGCTCCTTTGTCGTCGCCGATCACGATCCGGTTGTCGCCCGCAAAGCGATACGGGGGCACCGGCATGTTGAGTGGCGCCGGCACCCCGGCAAATACCCGCCCTGCCAGATCGAACCGGGACCCGTGGCACGGGCAGAAAAACCCGCCGGGCCAGTTGCTGCCCAGATCGCTCGCACCCGGCTCGGGCCGGTAGGTCGGCGAACACCCCAAATGCGTACACAGGCCGATCAACACCAGATATTCGGGCTTGATGGACCGATAGGTATTCTTGGCATAACCAGGCTGTTGATCTTGATCGGAATTGGGGTCGCGCAATTGCCCTGCGATGCTGTCCAGCCTGCTCAACATCTCAGGCGTGCGCCGCACGACCCAAACTGGCTTGCCACGCCATTCCACGGTCAGTCGGGCGCCCGGCTCGAGCTTGCTGATATCGATCTCCACCGGGGCGCCCGCCGCTTCGGCGCGAGCACTGGGCTGCATGGCCGCGATGAAAGGATAGGCGCCAAAGGCAGCGCCTGCGCCGCCGACCGCCACTGTCGCGACGGTGAGAAAACGCCGCCGGCTGGTATCGACACCCCCGTCATTACTCATTCGTGGGATTCTCCATAGCAACTGTCTGGATTGGGAACGATTGGCCAATCTGCCGCCGCATGCGCCTCGCCCCATTGGAAACCTGCCCAGGCAGGCAAAAACTCGGGCGCGATTCTACACCTCCGGCCATCCATTGCCTACTTGTCGCCCACAGAATCGAGCCCCCGAGCCAGCGCCTCCAGAAACAGCGCGTTCTCCTCCGGCCGACCGACGGTGACGCGCAGACAATCTTCCAACGCCGGATGTGTGCCATCGAGCAGCTTGATGAGCACGCCATCGACCTGCAGGCGCTGGTAAAGCTGCGGCGCAAGGCCGTTCGGTACCTGGAACAGCAAGAAATTGGCATCCGACGGATACACCCGAACCCCGGGCAACGCACTGAGCCCGGCTGCGAGCCGCCCCCGCTCCGCGCAGATCGCCGCAGCTTGCTGCTGCCACAACGCGGGATGGCGCAGCGCAACTTCGGCCGTGACCTGGGTCAAGGAGCCGATGTTGTAGGGCAGCCGTACCTTATCGAACTGCGCGATCCACGCAGCAGGACCGGCGAGCACACCCAGCCGCAAACCCGCCAAACCAGCCTTGGACAGCGTCCGCATCACGAGCAGATTCGCTGCCGCGCCAGTCTGCGCCATGAAGCTGTCCGAGGCGAACGGCGCATAGGCCTCGTCGACCACGACGACACCCGGGGCCGCATCCAGCACCGCAAGGACATCGTCACGCGCGAACAGATTGCCGGTCGGGTTGTTGGGATAGGCGAGAAACACCGCAGCCGGCCGGTGGCGCGCGATCGCCGCCAGCAGCGCCGTCCGATCCAAACCGAAATCGCCGCTGCGCAGCGGGACGCCGACGAATTCCACCCCGAGCCAGCGCGCGATCAACCGGTACATGACGAAGGTGGGCTCGGGCGCCAGCACGACGGCCCCGGGACGCGCCAGGGCCATGATGATGATCTGGATCAGTTCGTCGGAACCGTTGCCCAGCAGCATCTCGGCGGCATCCGGTATGCCCAGGGCGGCGCGCAGCACCGGCTGCAAGGCCTGCGCACGCGGATCGGGATAACGATTGAGTGGCGCCCCGGCGATGGCTTCCATCCAGGGCTGCGCGAGCTCGTCCGGCCAGCCGTAGGGGTTTTCCATCGCATCGAGCTTGATCAGCCCCGCCGCCGGGTGCACCGCATAGGGCGCAAGCGCCTGGATCTCCTCGCGCACATGATCCCGCATGCGCGCCGCCGCATCGCGACTCATGGCGCATCGGCCCGCGCGGCGGCGGAACGGGCATGGGCTTCGAGCCCCTCGCCCCGGGCCAGCACCGCCGCCAACCGCCCCAAGATGGCGCCGCCTTCGGCGCTGCAGCGAATGATGCTGCTGCGCTTCTGGAAATCGTAAACCCCGAGTGGAGAAAAGAAGCGCGCGGTGCCGGCCGTGGGCAACACGTGATTGGGGCCCGCGCAATAGTCGCCGACCGCCTCGGGGGTATGACGCCCCAGGAAAATCGCGCCCGCATGCCGGATCAGCGGCAACAGGACTTCCGGATCCTCGACCGACAGCTCGAGGTGCTCGGGCGCCAGACGGTTGGCGATCTCGGCCGCCTCGGCCAGATCACGCGTCTCGATGAGCGCACCGCGTTGGGACAGGGAGCGCGCGATGATCTCCCGGCGCGGCTGATCCGACAGCAAGACCGCGACGCGTTCGGCGACCCGATCGAGAAAGGCGCGATCCGGGCTGACGAGCACCGACTGGGCATCTTCGTCGTGCTCGGCCTGGGAAAAAAGGTCCAGTGCGATCCAATCCGGATCGGTCTTGCCGTCGCAAACGATGAGGATTTCGGACGGCCCGGCGATCATGTCGATACCGACCTGCCCGAACACCAAGCGTTTGGCTGTGGCGACATAGCGGTTCCCGGGCCCCACGATCTTGTCCACGCGTCCGATGCGCTCGGTGCCGTAAGCCAGTGCGCCGATGGCCTGGGCCCCGCCGATCGCGAAGACCTCCTCGACGCCGAGGATGGCCGCCGCGGCCAGCACCAGATCGTTGCGCTGCCCGCCCGGTGTCGGCACGCACAGCGCGATCTCGGGCACCCCCGCCACCTGCGCCGGAATGACGTTCATCAGCACCGAGGAGGGATAGGCGGCCTTGCCGCCCGGCACGTAGACCCCGACGCGATCCAACGGCCGCACCTCCTGGCCCAGCACGTTGCCCAGCGCGTCGGTGTGGCGCCAGGACGCGAGGCGTTGGTGCTCGGCATACGCACGCAACCGCTCGGCCGCCTCTTCCAAGGCGGCGCGCAGATCGGCGGGAATGCGATCCCGGGCCGCGATCAGATCCGCGCGATCGATGCGCAAACCATCCTCCGCGGCAGGCTCCCAGCCGTCGAAGCGGCGCGTATGGTCCAGCAGCGCCCGATCGCCCTGCTGCCTGACCTGCGCCAGGATGTCCTGCACGACCTGCACGATTTCCATTTGCTGGGTTTCGGCCTGGACCTGCAAGGCCGCCAATGCCTGATCGAATCCGGCCTCGCGCGAGTCGAGCCGCCGCAAAGTCAAAGGGGAAGGCGGTTTCGTCATGCGATCGCTCCGTGTCGTTCGACCGCCGCCGACAAATCCGCCACCAGGGCGCGTACCGCGGCGTGCTTGGTTTTCCACGAGGCGGGATTGACCACCAGCCGGGCACTGACCTCCATGACCGTCTCCAGGGGCACCAAGCCATTGGCGCGCAGGGTGTTGCCGGTATCGACGAGATCGACGATCCAGTCGGCCAGGCCGACCAGCGGCGCCAGTTCCATGGAACCGTACAACTTGATGACATCGACCTGCTGCCCGCGCGCCGCGAAGAAGGCGCGGGTGGAGGCGACATATTTGGTCGCGACGCGGGGCTGCGCGCGGGGCGCGTCGAGCCCTTCACGGCCGGCGAGCATGAGGCGACACCGCCCGATGCCCAGATCCAGGGGTTCGTACAGCAAGGCCTGCTCCTGCTCTGCGAGCACGTCCTTGCCCGTGATGCCGACATCGGCGCCGCCGTGCAAGACATAGGCGGGCACGTCGGTCGGCCGCACGATGAGCAGGCGAATGCCAACTCGGGAGGTACCGAGAATCAAACGTCGGCTGGCTGACGGATCTTCGTCCGGCACGATACCGGCATCAGCCAGCAACGGCAGAGTTTCCTCGAGGATGCGCCCCTTGGAAAGGGCCACGGTCAGCATCGGCTCAGCCACGAACGGCCTCTTCATGGTCGCGATCAGCCATCACGACGAGACTCTGCGGATGCAGGCACCGAGCTGACCCAGCTTCTCCTCGATGCACTCATAGCCGCGATCGATGTGATAGATGCGATCGACCTCGGTTTCACCCTCGGCAACCAGCGCCCCGAGCACCAGCCCGGCCGAGGCACGCAGGTCCGTCGCCATGACCGGCGCCCCGGTCAGGCGCTCGACACCGTGCACCACCGCCACATTGCCCCGCACCCGGATGTCTGCCCCCATGCGTTCGAGCTCCTGCACATGCATGTAGCGGTTCTCGAACACCGTCTCGATCATGGTGGATGCGCCGTCAGCGATGGCGTTCAGCGCCATGAACTGGGCCTGCATATCGGTTGGAAAAGCGGGATAGGGCGCCGTCCGGATATCCACCGCTCGTGGACGGCGACCACGCATGTCCAGGGTGATCGAATGCTCGCCATAATCGAGTTGCGCGCCCGCTTCCTCGAGCTTGGCAAGGACCGCGTCCAGTGTACCGTGACGCACGTTTTTCAGCGTCACGCACCCGCCAGTGATCGCCCCGGCGATCAGATAAGTGCCCGTCTCGATGCGATCGGGCATGACCTCGTACTCGGCGCCATGTAGCCGACGGACGCCCTCGATGACCAGCGTGTCGGTTCCCGCCCCTTGGACACGGGCGCCCATGGCGTTGAGAAAACAGGCGAGATCCACGACCTCCGGCTCACGGGCAGCATTTTCGATCACCGTCGTGCCCTCTGCCAGGGTCGCCGCCATCATGAGGTTTTCGGTGCCCGTGACCGTCACCGTATCCAGCACGATGCGAGCACCCCGCAGTCGACTGGCGCTCGCGCGGATATAGCCGTTTTCCACACGGATATCCGCACCCATCGCTGCCAGGCCATCGATGTGAAGATTGACGGGACGCGAACCGATTGCGCACCCGCCCGGAAGCGACACCTCGGCCTGCCCGAAGCGGGCCAGCAAGGGGCCCAGCACCAGAATGGAAGCCCGCATCGTCTTGACGAGTTCGTAGGGGGCGTGCACGTTTTCCACCGCGCGGGCGTCGACCTCGACCCCCATGCCGTCAGCCAGCGTGACACGAACGCCCATGCCGGACAGCAGGGCGATGCTGGTCGTCACATCATGCAAATGAGGAACATTGCGAATGAGGCAATCTCCCTCTGCCAGCAGACAGGCGGCGAGGATCGGCAAGGTGGCGTTCTTTGCACCGGAGATGCGGGTTTCGCCCTCCAGTGGTCGCGCGCCGACGATCACGAGCTTGTCCATGCCGGCCTCTCAGTGGAGCGCATCGCGTGCCGCCCACTCCGCAGGCGTCAAAGTTTCCAGCGCCAAGGCATGGATCGCTCCGCCGACCAAACCCTCCAGCGCCGCATACACGCGCTGATGGCGCTGCACAGGACGCATGCCTTCGAAAGCCGGCGAAACGACCAGAGCCGAAAAGTGCACGCCGTCATCACCCTCCACTCGGACGGGATCGGCGTCCGGCATGCGTTCGGAGATCAAGGCAGCAATCTGCTCGGCGGTCATGGTCACCCCCCACGTCGACCCGGCATGGGTGCGGTCGACTTTGCGCGCATGATAGCGAAAAACCGCATCACGAGGTGCATGATATCCGGTGACAGCTGGCACCACATTGCCCTGGCCATGCTTGAACCTTATAATGGCCGGTTTACGAGATGGGCCCTTACCCAGATTACCGAGGTCACGCCCCATGCGCCCCGAAATCCATCCGTCCTACAAGCCGGTCACGATCACTTGCAGCTGCGGGAATCGATTTGAAACGCGATCCACTCTGGGATCGGACCTACAAATCGAAGTGTGCTCCCATTGCCATCCGTTTTATACCGGCAAGCAAAAGATCGTCGATACTGGCGGCCGCGTCGACAAGTTCCGCCGACGTTACGGCGCAAAGTAAGCGCAACGCCACCCGCCGCGTGCGACGCGGACAGACCGGACGGACATCGGCGATGCCCGCCACGAGACATTCATAACGATCCATCGGCAGCCCGCTCCATGATGACGGAAGACGAGTTGACACACGCGGCCTTGGACTACCATGCGAAGCCCAAGCCGGGCAAGCTGGCCATTGCCGTCACCAAGCCTTTCACGACCTACGGAGAGTTGGCTTTGGCCTACAGCCCCGGAGTCGCGGCGCCGGTGCGCGCCATCGCCGCCAACCCGGACGATGCCTTCCGTTACACCTCCAAGGGCAATCTCGTTGCAGTCATCACGGACGGTTCCGCAGTGCTGGGCCTGGGCAATACCGGGGCGCTCGCCGGCAAGCCGGTCATGGAAGGCAAGGCCGTCCTGTTCAAAAAATTTGCCGATGTGGACGTCTTCGACATCGAAGTCGACGCCGAAAGCCCCCAGGCCTTCATTGACACCGTGGTCCGCATCGCACCGACCTTCGGCGGCATCAACCTCGAGGATATCGCGGCACCACACTGTTTCGAGATCGAGCGAACGCTGGTCGAACGGCTGGACATCCCGGTGTTCCACGACGATCAGCACGGCACGGCGATCATCGTCGCGGCAGGTCTACTGAATGCGCTGGAATTGCAGGGCAAACGGTTGGATACAGCGCGCATCGTCTGTCTGGGTGCCGGTGCGGCCGGCATCGCATCCATGAACCTGTTGCTCGCCTTGGGCGCACGCCGCGACAACATGATGCTGATCGACCGGCGTGGGGTGATTCACCAGGGACGCGACGGCCTTGACCCCACCAAGGCGGCCTTTGCCCTCGATACGGATTGCCGCACGCTGGCCGATGCGCTGATTGATGCCGATGTATTCATTGGCGTATCGGGCCCCAACCTCGTGACCGCCGACATGCTCAAGACCATGGCGCCGCGTCCGGTCGTGTTTGCCCTCTCGAACCCCGATCCGGAGATCCGCCCCGAACTGGCGCTGCGCGCGCGTGACGACCTCATCATGGCCACCGGCCGCAGCGATTACCCAAACCAAGTGAACAACGTACTGGGCTTTCCGTACCTGTTCCGTGGCGCCTTGGACGTGCGCGCCAAGCGCATCAACCGGGAAATGCACATCGCCGCCGTACAGGCCCTGCGGGCTCTGGCGCGCGAGCCAGTGCCCAGCGAAGTATTGCGCGCCTACGGCAAGACGGATCTGGCGTTTGGGCCCAGCTACATCATTCCGACCCCGCTTGATCCGCGCCTCATCGATTATGTCCCGCCCGCTGTTGCCAAGGCTGCCGTTGACTCCGGTGTGGCGCGGTCCGGTTACCCGTCCCATTATCCCCAACCGCCGGTGGACCTCCATCCGGCCGCATGAATTCCCCCGTAGGAGTCCTGTCGATGAGCGAGCAGAAGCTGATCCTGTCCGATCCCGCCACCGGCAAGCAAAGTGAGTTGCCGGTCCGCAATGGCACACACGGTCCAGCCGTGGCGGACATTGGCGGCCTGTACCGCGATCATGGCATGTTCACCTACGACCCTGGCTTTGTCTCCACCGCCAGCTGTCGCAGCGACATCACCTACATCGACGGCAACCAGGGCGTGCTGCTGTATCGAGGCTACCCCATCGAGCAACTGGCCGAAAAAAGCAGCTTCATCGAAGTGGCTTATCTGCTGCTGTACGGCGAACTACCGACGCAATCGCAGCTGGACACCTTCAGCCATTCGATCCGCTATCACACGATGATCCACGAGTCACTGCGCGATTTCTTTCGCGGTTTTCACCACGACGCGCATCCGATGGCGATGCTAACCGGCGTGGTCGGCTCGCTGTCCGCCTTCTACAACGCCGCGCAAGATATGCGCAATCCGGCGGATCAGGAGATTTTCGCGCATCGGATGATCGCCAAGATCCCGACGATCGCGGCCTGCGCCTACAAGCATTCGATCGGCCAGCCCTTCGTCTACCCGCGCAACGATTTGGACTATTGCAGCAACCTGCTGCATATGCTGTTCGCCGTCCCCGCCGAGCGCTACGAGGTCGACCCGATCGCGGCCCAGGCGTTGGACATGCTATTCATCCTGCATGCCGACCACGAGCAGAACGCCAGCACCTCCACGGTGCGGCTGGCCGGCAGTTCGGGCACCAACCCCTACGCCGCCATCTCCGCCGGTGTGGCCTGCCTGTGGGGTCCGGCTCATGGCGGTGCCAACGAGGCCGTCTTGAACATGCTCGAGCAGATCGGCAGTGTGAAGCAGATCCCGCAGTTCATCGCCAAGGCCAAGGACAAGAACGACCCGTTCCGGCTCATGGGCTTCGGCCATCGCGTCTACAAGAACTACGATCCGCGTGCCACCGTGATCCGCGGCATGTGCTACAAGATTCTCCAGCGTTTGGGCAAGGAAAACGACCCTTTGTTCGAACTGGCGCTGGAACTCGAACAGATCGCATTGAACGATGACTACTTCAAGGAAAAGAAACTCTACCCCAACGTGGATTTCTACTCCGGCATCATCTACAAAGCGCTTGGCCTGCAGACCAACATGTTCACCGTCATGTTCGCCATCGCCCGCACCGTCGGCTGGGTCGCGCACTGGATCGAGATGACCAATGATCCCGAGCAGCGCATCGGTCGCCCACGGCAGATCTATACCGGCGCCGCGCGACGTGATTATGTCGCTCTCGACCAGAGACAGTAGACGGCAGGCTTCGCCGACGGGACGGAAAGGCGGCTGCGGCCGCCTTTTTCATGGATCACACGGCGGCCCCAGCAAGTTCTGCACACGTGCCAGGCTGGCACGTTCCATCGGCCGGCCCGTCGCTTGGCTGACGGGCGCCTGCCGGATGGCGATCCTGTCGAAGACCACTGCGGCAATGGGTGTTCCATCCACCAGAAACCGCAACAAGGGGAACGCTCGTTCCCTGGTACCCACACGAAACCGACGCTCTTCCAGATGATACGGAATGCCAGCATCGTCCAGATGCAGTGCCACTTGTTCCAATGATTCGGCAAACAGGTGCAAGCTGATCTCGGAATGACCATCGGCAACGCCGCTCAGCACGGGTCCGACCAGGCGCGGGTGAAAGGATCGGAAAAAACGCATCGCCTCGCAGGCCATTTCACGCATGCGGCGCAACTGCGCAGGTTGAGTATCGGCACGGAACAATCGCTGGTAGGCGGCCAATGCCGCCTCGATTTCTGCGTTGCGCGGCAGATTGGGGCTGTTGCGGGCGACCCCGAGGCGATCAGCGGCCTTTTGCTTGGCCGAGAAGTAGTCCTTCACCCCTTCCTCCGCCATGATGCGCGCGGCGGTTTGCGCGATGCGTTCGCGCTGCTGCCAGGATTTCGCGCCGGTTCCACGTCCCATGAAGTGCCTCCTCTGGCCGTGAGCAAAAGATCCGACGATGTGGGTTGAACAAGGCGGTCAAAACAGGTCGCGCAATTCCTCCTGTCGCACGGAAGCCTCGCCCGGCATGGGGTCGACGGTTTCGGGGTCGGGTGCCGCGGGCGGGAGCATGTCCGAGCGGAAATATTCGTAACGCCCCGCCGCGTCCCCAGGCGCGGTCTGCCGACCGGTTTCCGAGGAAATCCATACAGCCAACACGCCAGGGGGCGGCTGGATCGGTCGGATCGGTACGTTTTTGAGAGCCTGCTCCATGTAGTTCGCCCAGATGGGGGTCGCCGTCGCGCCGCCTGACTCGCCGGGTCCGAGCGAACGCATCTGGTCGAATCCGACCCAGGTGACCGTGACCAGATCGGGCGTATAACCAGCAAACCAGGCGTCCATCAAGCCATTGGTCGTCCCTGTCTTCCCCGCGATATCCGGACGGTTGAGCCGGGCCGCACGCCGACCGGTTCCCCGCAGAATCACATCCTGCATCAAGCTCGTCATGAGATAGCTGGTGCGCACGTCCATGACGCGCGGCGCAGACCGGATAGGTTCGGGAACGAAATCCGGGCCGCCCAAAGGCTGAGGAGGATGATCCACCAGCCAGGAGGGTGCCGGTGCGCGCGGCTGACTGGGGGCGCCGCCGCATTCTTCGCAGGCAAGCTCCGGCGTCCGCGCATAGAGCAGCCTGCCCTCGTGGTCCTCGACCCGTGCAATCAGATAGGGTGTGAGCAAATAACCGCCGCTTGCAAAGACCGCGTATCCCCGCGCCAACTCCAACGGGGTCAGTTCGGCTGTCCCCAAAGACAGCGAGAGATCGGCGGGAACATGCTGCATCGGGAAACCGAAGCGCTCGACGTAACGCACGGCCTGCCGCACACCCAGTTGCTCAAGCAGGCGGACGGAAACGAGATTGCGCGAATGCACCAAACCCTCGCGCAAGGTCGTCGGCCCGTAGAAGCGGCCGGTGTAATTTTCGGGTCGCCAGATTTCGCCGTTCGCGCCCTGCGCATACTCGATGGGCGCGTCGTTGATGATGGAAGCGGGTGTGAACCCATTGTCGAAAGCAGCCGCATAAAGGAAGGGCTTGAAGCTCGATCCCGGCTGGCGGCGCGCCTGGGTGGCACGATTGAACGCGCTTTTGACGAAATCGAAGCCCCCCACCAATGCCAGAATCCGGCCATCGCGGGGGCTGATACTGACCAAAGCACCTTGCACGTCAGGCACCTGGGAAAGTATCCAGCGATCGATCACCTTCCGGACCCGGATCACATCGCCCGGCTTCAGCACCTGCGTCGCCTGTGTCGGCAGTGGACCGAGCCGGCCGGGCCCCAGCCAGGGCCGAGCCCAGCGCATCGCGTCCCAGTCGAGATCAGCCTCACCCTCTCCCGCTATGCGGACACGGGCGCTGCGTGGCTCGACCGCCAGCACCACGGCAGCTCGCAGACCACCCACCTCCGGGATTTCACTCAGGCGCCGAGCATGCACCTGGGCCGGTTCGTCAGCCGACCACCGAGCTTCGGGGCCGCGATAACCATGGCGTCGATCATAGTCCTCGAGCCCGCTCCGAAGCGCCAGCTCGGCCTCGGCCTGAAGACCGCTGTCCAGTGTCGTGTGCACGATCAAGCCAGATCGGTAGATGTCGCTCCCAAGACGCGACTGCAGCTCCTGACGCACCATCTCGGCAACGTACATTGCCTGCAGTTCCAGCACCGTGTTATGCAGCGTGGCGGTGTTAGGCGATGCCAAGGCTGTCTGCAACTGGTCCGCGTCGATCATCCCAAGCTGCGCCATCCGCCGCAGGACGTAATCGCGCCGCGCCAAGGCCGCGGTCGGATTGGCGACAGGGTTGATCCTGGACGGCGCCTTGGGCAAGCCGGCTAGTGTGGCGCATTCGGCCAATGACAGCTCCCAAACGCTCTTGCCGTAATAAATCCGGGAAGCCGCCTCCATCCCATAAGCGCGCTGACCGAGATAGATCTTGTTCAGATACAGCGACAGGATGTCCTCCTTGCTGAGCTCGCGCTCGATACGAAACGCCAGCAGGATCTCCCGGAGCTTGCGTTCGTAGGTTTTCTCGGAGCTGAGAAAAAAATTGCGCGCCACCTGCATGGTGATCGTGCTGCCACCCTGCTCCCGCTCGCCGGTAAGCAGCAGGCGCCCGACGGCCCGCAGCAGGCCCTGATAGTCCACGCCGGGATGCTCGAAAAAGCGATCGTCCTCAGCCGCCAGCACCGCCTTGATGAGGAGAGGTGGAAACTGATCGAAGTGGATGGGTTCGCGGCGCTGATCGCCATACTCGCCCATGAGCTTGCCGTCCTGCGAGTAGATCCGCAGCGGAATCTCGAACTGGAAGTCACGCAGGGTATCCACGGCCGGAAGCTGCGGCGCGATCTGCAGATAGGCCACGAAGGCCGCCGCCGCGCCGAGCATCATCAAGGTCAGCATAGTTCCCGCGATCCAGCCGAAGATCTTGATCCGTAAAGGCATGGTTCACACAGCCGATAAAACCAGCGGGAAGGTTGCTGCTCCGCATTATACGCAGCCCACGGGATGGCCCGACAAGGCGCAGTGGATCAAGTCAGCGGCGCGGCGGCCGATGAAACACCGGGACATCGGCAGTTGCCAGACAGCACGGCCGATCGGCCAAGACCCACAGACAAAGCGCCCGTGGCGCCGGGGAAAGCACGTGTTGTTCAAATCGCGAACGAAGCCGCTGCTTGGGATCGACATCAGTTCGACAGCCGTCAAGCTGATCGAGTTGGGCGGTCAGCGCCAGCAGCTTCAGGTCATGAGCTACGCCGCCGTCGGTCTGCCCGCCGATTCGGTCGTCGACAAGCAAGTGGCTGACCCCGAAGCCGTGGGACAGGCGATCCGCAAGGCAGTCAAGCAATCGGGCACTCGGACGCGAGACGCGGTGATCGCCGTCGGCGGCGCAACGGTCATCTCCAAGATCGTTCCCATGCCGGCCGACTTGTCGGAGCGGGAACTTGAGCAGCAGATTCGTCTGGAGGCCGATCAATACATCCCTTATCCCATAGAGGAAGTCGGGATGGATTTCGAGGTGATCGGCCCTTCCGCGACGGAGGACAACTCGGTGGATGTTTTCCTGGCCGCCTGCCGCACCGATGCCATCGACAACCGCGTCGCCGCCATCCATCTCGGCGGCCTGACCTGCAAGATCGTGGATATCGAATCCAACGCACTGGAAAACGCCTGCCAACTGATCGCCGAACAGATCCAGTTGAAAAATGCCGATCAGGGCATCGCCGTCGTCGACATCGGCGCCACGACGACCACGCTCAACATCATGCAAGCCGGCAACGTTCTCTATAGCCGGGATCAGGCCTTCGGCGGCAAGCAGTTGACCGAAGAAATCATGGCTCACTACGGCCTTTCCTATGAAGAGGCGGGCAAGGCCAAGCGCCGTGGTGGCCTCCCCGACAGTTACGGGGAAGAGGTCCTCAAGCCATTCATCCAGGACACCGTGAACCAGATCGATCGGGCGCTGCAGTTCTTCTTCTCCTCCAGCAGTCGCATCGACAAGATCGGCCAGATCATCCTCGCCGGCGGGTGCGCGAGCATCCCCGGCATCGACCAGGCCGTCGAGGAACAGCTGGAAGTCGCGACACGCATCGCCAACCCCTTCGCCAACATGAAGATCATGCCCCGGGCGCGGCCCAAGCAACTGAAACTGGACGCGCCGGCGTTGATGACCGCCTGCGGACTGGCCATGCGGAGTTTCGACTGATGGCGCATCACATCAATCTGCTTCCCTGGCGCGAGCAGCAGCGCAAGGACGATCAACGCCAGTTCTTCATCAGTCTGGCTGGAGCAGTGATCGTGGCGCTGGGAGGTGTGTTTCTCGTCAACTCCTACGTCCAGACGCACATCGACCGGCAAAACGCACGTAACGCGCGGATCGAGGCGGAAAACCAGCAACTCGACAGTCAGATCGCCGAGATCAAAGATCTGCAGAAGCTGCGACAAAGCCTGATCGAGCGCATGCGGATCATCGAGGAATTGCAGGATCAACGGACGACCAGCGTCCATCTGTTCGACGAACTCATCAAGACCCTGCCCGACGGCGTGACCCTCCTGGCCATGCGTCAGGAAGGGACCCAGATCACGCTCGAAGGGCAGGCTCAATCGAATGCCCGCGTCTCCAGTTACATGAAAAACCTCGACGGCTCGCCCTGGTTCCAGGACCCGCAGCTGGTGGTCATCGAAACCAAGGACGGGAAGAACGGCCGCTTCGCGCAGTTCTCGCTCCGCGTCCAGTTGAGCCGATCGGGCACGGAGGGTCAATCGTGAAATTCGATCTCTCGGCGATGCTCGCCGATCTGCGCAAGGTCGACCCCAATAATCCCGGTACTTGGCCAGCTTCGGTCCGCAATCTGGCACTGGCCGCGGTGCTGCTGGTCATAAGCGGCCTCGGCTACTGGTTCCAGATTCAACCTCAGTTGGCCGTTCTTAAGGCGGCTCAGGACAAAGAACCCGAACTGCGGCAAAGCTTCGAGACCAAGCAGCGCCAAGTCGCGAACCTCGATGCTTACAAAGCCCAACTGCGAGACATCCAAAGCCGCTTTGCGGTCATGCTGCGACAGCTCCCCAGCCAGACGGAAATGGCCAATCTCCTGCAGGACATCTCGCAGACGCGTGTCGCGACTGGCCTGGAGGAACAGGTATTCAAGCCCGAGCCGGAACACTCCAAAGAATTCTACGCCGAAGCGCCGATCCGTATCCGGCTAACCGGGAGCTACCACCAGATGGGCAGTTTCGCTAGCGGCCTGGCCGCTTTGCCGCGCATCGTCACCCTCAGCAACATCAGCCTCACGCGCGCGAAAGCCGGCGAGGGCGAGCTCGTCATGGATGCCGTTGCCATGACCTATCGCTATCTGGAAGAGCCCAGCGGACCTGCCGCCACTGGCACCAAAGGAGAGACCAAGCCATGAAGCCGACCAGCCCATGGCGATCCCATCCGGAGCCATCTGTGCGCCGCGCCGCGCGGGGGGGGCTGGTCCTGCTCATGCTCCTGACCGGGTGTAGCGCAGACACCTCGGATCTTGATGCCTATTTCGCCGAGGTCAAGGCGCGCAAAACGACTGACATCGAGGCAGTGCCGCAGATGCGGCCCTACGAGCGCTTCGTTTATCTGCCGGACGGACGGCGCAGCCCTTTCGACAATCCGGAAACCGAGGTGCCCCGGCAGCTTCCCAACAACGGCCTGTCACCCGACCTGCGCCGTGCCCGGCAACCACTGGAAGAGTTTCCCATCGATGCCCTGCGCATGCTGGGCATGCTGAGCTACGGCGAGAAGCGCTGGGCGCTGGTGCGCACCGCGGACGGCGTCATCCACCGGGTGGCGGTCGGACAGTATCTGGGTCGGAACAACGGACGGGTCATCGCCATATCCGAACGGGAAATCCGACTCAAGGAAATCGTCCCGGATGGGCTTGGTGGATGGATGCAGCGCGATGCCGCCATCGCGCTGAGCGAATGAGGGCCGGCGCGTGATCGGACAGCAATCAGTCAAGCCCGGCAAACGGGCCGCCTTGGAGAATCAGATGATGAACATGCCTGTAGTCACCTGCCGGAGGCCGCGGTTGCTCTGCGCCTGCCTGCTTGCGCTCCTTACCAGTGTCGTCCATGCCGGACCCACACTGGAACGCGTCGAACACTATCGCCGCAGCGCGGATCAACTCGAGATCGCCCTGATTCTCTCCGGCCCCGCCCCGCAGCCCCAGATCTTCACCACGCGCACCCCCAGCCGCATCGCGCTCGATCTGCCGGCCGTCACCAATGGACTGACGCAGCGCAGCATCCCCATCGGCGTCGGGCTCACCCAGGCCGTGCAAGTTGCGGAAGCCGGCGGACGCACGCGGGTGGTGATCGAACTGACCGATTTGCCGCGCTACGGCATGCAGGTGCAGAACAACCGTGTCGTGCTGACGCTCGACAATCGCAAGGTCACCGGCGTGAGCGCCGCTGCGCCGACAACGCCCACCGCCCCGACGCCCGTCACCGCAGGGATCCGC
The DNA here is from genome assembly GCA_035573755.1 of Candidatus Acidiferrales bacterium. GTDB lineage: Bacteria > Pseudomonadota > Gammaproteobacteria > UBA5335 > UBA5335 > Macondimonas. Next base: position 20,721 of record DATLZY010000078.1, on the reverse strand, counting down.
AGCCTCGATTTCCGGCGCGGGGACCAGGGTGAGGGCCTAATCCTGATCCAGCTCAATGATCCCAAGACGGTCATGGACATGACCACGCAGGGCGAGGATACCATCGTCACCCTGGCCCAAACCCATCTTCCCGAGTCGCTGCGCCAGCGCCTCGACGTGCGCGACTTCGCCACCCCGGTGCAAACCATCGAGGCCCGCCAGAAAGGCAGCGACGCCGTGCTGACCATCCGTGCGGCGCCGGATGCCCAATCCATGGCCTATCAGACCGACGGCGTTCTCACCATCGCCATGCGCGTTCCCGCGAAATCCGATCAGCCGGGCAGCGCTCTGGGACGTTTCGGCGGCGGCGCGCCGGTCAGCCTCAACTTCCAGAACGTGGAAACCCGCGCGCTGCTGCAGATCCTTGCCGACGTGTCCGGCAGGAACATCGTGCTGTCCGACAGCATCGGCGGCACCATGGCGCTGCGGTTGCAGAACGTGCCGTGGGATCAGGCGCTCGAAATCATCATGCAGGCCCGGGGGCTCGCGCTGCGCGAGGTCGGCGACACGCTCATGATCGCCCCATCGACCGAGATCGCGGCCTTCCGCGATCAGCAGCGCAAAGCCGAACAAGCCGCGCCCATGCGTTCGGAGTACATCCAGATCAACTACGCCAAGGCCAAGGACCTGGCCGCCCTGCTGAAAAGCGAGGGTCGCAACCTGCTCTCGGCTCAAGGCCAGGTCTCGGTGGATGAGCGCACCAACACGCTGCTGGTCATGGAGACCGGGCAGCGGCTGGCCGAAATTCGCGACATGGTCAGCAAACTCGACGTCCCCGTGACGCAGGTGCTGATCGAAGCCCGCATCGTGGTGGCGAGCGATGACTTCAGCCGCGATCTCGGGGCCCGCTTCGGCTTTACGGGGTTCGACACCTTCGAGAAACGCCGCGGCATCAGCACGACCAGCGGCACACTCGAAGGCACCGACACCATGGTCGCCGGTTCGATCGACAGCCTGATCCAGAACGGCACCGTGCTGCCGACCAAAATCCCGACCGGCGAGGGCGGCGTACCGCAACGGCTCAACGTGAATCTGCCCGCCATTCCCGCTGGCGGAACCCCGGCTTCCCTCGCGCTGGCGATCCTGGGCCGTGACTTCCTGGTCGATTTGGAACTCTCGGCCCTGCAGGCCGAAGGCAAAGGCGAAATCCTGTCCAACCCACGCGTACTGACCGCCAACCAGAAGACAGCGTCGATCCGCCAAGGGGTCGAAATTCCCTACCAACAATCCGCCGGCGGCTCTTCGGGCGGAACGTCGATCGCTTTCAAGGAAGCCGTGCTGTCACTGCAGGTCACGCCTCAAATCACACCCGACAACAGAGTCATCATGGATCTCAAAGTCACACGCGATAACGTCGGCGAGTTGGTTCCGACGGGAAGCGGAGGCTTCGTGCCCAGCATCGACAAACGCGAGCTCAACACCCAAGTGCTGGTCAGTAATGGCGAAACCATTGTCCTGGGCGGTGTCTACGAACAGGAAACGAACAATACGGTGAACAAGATCCCCCTGCTTGGCGATATTCCGCTGCTTGGCGCGCTGTTCCGTCAGAGCAGCAAGGGCAACACCAAGCGCGAGCTGCTGATCTTCATCACGCCCAAGATCGTGCAGCAGGGCCTCGCCATGACGCCCTGAGGCGACGGCTGGCGGCAAACGGCGGGCTGCCGCCTCCTCGTCGCCCCGGTATACTGGGCGCCATGGACAATCTGCCCGAGCGCATCTTTCTCGTCGGGCCCATGGGGGCCGGCAAGACCACCGTGGGCCAGCGACTGGCACGCCTGCTCGGCTATCACTTCATCGACACCGATCACGAGATCGAAGGGCGCGCCGGCGTCGACATCGCCTACATCTTCGAGCGTGAGGGCGAGGAGGGCTTTCGCCGCCGGGAGGCCGCGGCCATCGCGGAACTGACCCAGCGGCCGCACACCATTCTCGCCACGGGCGGCGGCTCAGTGCTCAATGCCGAAAACCGCCGCGCACTGCAAGAGAGAGGGCTCGTGATCTACCTCGCAGCCTCGGTACCGGAACAGCTTCGGCGCACCCGCCACAGCACCCATCGGCCACTGCTCAAGACACCGGACCGGGAAGCGCGTCTGCATGCCTTGCTCGCGACGCGCGATCCGCTGTACCGGGAAATCGCTGACTGGATCGTCGACACAGACGGCCAGCAGTCGCGCCATGTCGCCAACCGCCTCGCCAAGCGTTTGCGCCTCTCGACCGCGCCGGCCGCCCACGCCGCATCCCCCTGACCACCACGTAAGCCCGACCCCATGCAGACCGTCACCGTCGACCTCGATACGCGCAGCTACCCCATCCACATCGGTGCCGGACTTCTGGGAGCCGCCGAATGGTGGGCGCCCTATCTGGGCAACCGGACGATGATCATCACCAACACGGTGCTGGCCGAACGGCATCTGGTGCCCGTGCAGACGGCGTTACAGGGGCGCGCCTTCGAAACGCTGATCCTGCCGGACGGGGAAGCCACCAAGACGCTGGCCACCGTGGAACGGATCTGGGACGCGCTGCTCGCGGCACGCTTCGGGCGCGATGCCACCCTCATCGCCCTGGGGGGCGGGGTCATCGGCGATCTCACGGGCTTTGCCGCGGCCTGCTACCAGCGGGGCATTGATTTCATCCAGATGCCGACCACGCTGCTGGCGCAGGTCGACTCCTCGGTGGGCGGCAAGACCGGCGTCAACCACCCGCGTGGCAAGAACATGATCGGTGCCTTCCACCAGCCGCGCTGCGTGATCGCCGATCTCGACACGCTGCGCACCCTGCCCGAGCGCGAACTGCGCGCGGGCCTTGCCGAGGTGATCAAATACGGCCTCATCGCCGACGCCGCCTTCTTCGACTGGCTGGAGGCGCACCTGGACGCCCTGCTCGCGCGCGACGCCGCGGCCTTGAGCCATGCCATCGCCGTCTCCTGCCGCACCAAGGCCGCGATCGTGGCGGCGGACGAGCGGGAAAGCGGTGTGCGCGCCCTGCTCAACCTGGGGCACACCTTTGGCCACGCCATCGAAACCGGCACGGGCTACGGCACCTGGTTGCACGGCGAGGCGGTTGCCACCGGCATGGTCATGGCGGCCGAACTCTCGGCCTGCCTGGGTCGCCTGTCCTCGGCAGCGGTCGACCGCGTCCGCCGCCTCATCGACCGCGCCGGCCTGCCGGTCATGGCACCGGCGAGCCTTGATACCGAGCGCTTCCTGGAACTGATGGCCGTGGACAAGAAAGCGCAAGCCGGCCGGCTGCGTCTGGTCCTGTTGCGCGCCATCGGCGAGGCGGAATTGCGCAGCGACACCGATCCGGGCGTGCTGCGCGCGTTGCTGGACCAATTCCCGCGTGGCCCCTGAGCCCTTCGCTTTCGACCCGGAAGCGGCGCTCGCGCCCTATGCCTCGCGCAGCCGCATGAGCCGCGGCCGCGCCTATCCCGAACCGCCACCGCGCTATCGCACCGAATTCCAGCGCGATCGCGACCGCATCGTCCACAGCGGTGCATTCCGGCGACTCGAATACAAGACCCAGGTCTTCGTCAATCACGTCGGCGACATGTACCGCACCCGGCTCACGCACACGCTGGAAGTCGCGCAGATCGCCCGTGGCATCGCGCGCGCCCTGCGCCTCAATGAAGACCTGGCCGAGGCCATCGCCCTTGCCCACGATCTCGGCCACACCCCTTTCGGTCATGCCGGGCAGGAAGCGCTCCATGCCTGCATGCGACCCTATGGCGGCTTCGAGCACAACCGCCAGTCGCTGCGCGTGGTCGATGTGCTCGAGGCGCGCTACGCGGAGTTCGATGGCCTGAATCTGTGCTTCGAAACGCGCGAGGGCATCCTCAAGCACTGCGGCCGTGCCCACGCCCGCGCCTTGGGCGCCGTGGCGGCGCGTTTCATCGACGGTGGACAACCCAGCCTGGAGGCACAACTCACCAATCTCGCTGACGAGATCGCCTACAACAACCACGATATCGACGACGGTTTGCGCTCAGGCCTGATCACGGTTGAGCAACTGCGCGAAATCGACCTGTTCGCGGCGCCCTATCGTGAAGTTGCCGATCGCTACGGCACCCTGCCCGAGCGGCGCCACATCGCCGAAACCGTGCGCCGCATGATCGATGCACAGGTCGGCGACCTGATCGTCACGAGCTTGGATCGTCTCATGCAGGCGGCACCCCGCCATCCGGATGAGGCGCGCGCGCACCCAGCGCCTCTGATTGCCTTCAGCGACGCGATGGCGGCGAAAAATCTCGCGCTCAAGAGCTTTCTTTACCGCGCGCTCTACCGGCACCCGCAGGTCAACGCCATGAATGCAGAGGCACAGCGATTGATCGAAGCCTTGTTCGAGCATTTCATGGCGCATCCGGACGATCTGCCTGCCGACACTGCGCGAAAGGCGCGGGATTTGCTAGGCATAGAAGGCGAGGACGGAAAGGCGCGCACCATCGCCGACCACATCGCCGGCATGACCGACCGCTATGCCTTAGCGCAGGGACGGCGGTTCGGCCTGCCCGGCATGAGCGCTGCCGCGCCGGGCAACCCCTCCATCCGTTGAACCGACTGAAAGTGGCGGGATATACTGGCGGGCCGCCTTGTGGCCTCCGGCGTGCTGTGCCCGTACCCGGGTTCCGGTGCCAGGGTGGCCTTTCCGAGTCCATCGCCCCCTCAGTGCGAAGCCCATGGCTTCGCCTCCAGCCAGCAGAGCAAGCCATGTACGACAAACACGACGGCCTGTATCGTCCGGAATTCGAGAAGGGAAGCTGCGGCTTCGGTCTGATCGCCCACATGGACGACCAGCCCAGCCACTGGCTGGTGCGCACAGCCATCACGGCACTGGAGCGGCTCACCCATCGCGGCGCGGTAGCTGCCGACGGCAAGACCGGCGACGGTTGCGGCTTGCTCTTGAAAAAGCCTGATGTCTTCCTGCGCGCCGTTGCTCATGAAGAAGGCCTGATCCTGGCCGACGACTACGCCAGCGGGCTCGTTTTCTTCGCACCCGAACAGCCCCCCCGCGAGCACGCCCGCGCCGTGGTCGCGGCAGCCCTGGCTGCGCAAGGGCTCGATCTGGCCGGTTGGCGCCTAGTACCGACGGATCCCTCGGCCTGCGGCGATGAGGCACTCAAGACACTGCCCCACATCGAACAGGTCTTCGTCAACGCACCCGCCGGCATGACTCGGGACGAGTTCCAGCGGCGGCTGTTCCTGGCGCGTCGCCATGCCGAAAAGTCGATCGGCACAGAGGATGCGTATTTCTACATCCCCAGCTTGGCCGTGGACGTCATTGCCTACAAAGGACTGGTGATGCCGGCGAACCTGCCGGTGTTCTTTCGCGATCTGGACGATGCACGCATGGAGTCGTCCCTGGCGGTGTTCCACCAGCGCTTTTCCACCAACACCTGGCCGCAATGGCGTCTGGCTCAGCCGTTCCGCTACCTTGCCCACAACGGCGAGATCAACACCATTCAGGGCAATCGCAACTGGGCGCTGGCACGGGCCAAACTGTTCCGCACGCCGCTGTTGCCCGACATCGAGGCCCTGCAGCCCATCGTGTCGCTTGAGGGTTCGGATTCGGAAAGCCTGGACAACATGCTGGAAGTCCTGCTCGCAGGCGGCATGGACCTGTTCCGCGCGATGCGGCTGCTCATCCCGCCAGCCTGGCAGAATCTGGACACTTTGGATCCGGACCTGCGGGCGTTCTACGAATTCAACTCCATGCACATGGAGCCGTGGGACGGCCCGGCCGGCATCGTGCTCACCGACGGACGCTACGCCGCCTGCGCCATGGACCGCAACGGCCTGCGACCGGCACGCTACGTGGTCACCCGCGACCGCCACATCACGTTGGCCTCGGAAGTGGGCGTTTACGACTACGCGCCCGAAGACGTGCTGATCAAGGGCCGCCTGAAACCGGGCCAGATGATCGCCGCCGATACTGCGACGGGTCAGATCCTCTACCCGGCCGACATCGACGACCTGCTGAAATCCCGTCACCCCTACAAGCAGTGGCTGAAGGAGCATGTCCGTCACATCGAGTCGAACCTGCACTACAAGCGCCTGACGTCCTCGCCCATGAGCAATGAGGAACTGGCCGTGTTCCAGAAGCTCTTCGGCGTGTCTTTCGAGGAACGCGATCAGGTGTTGCGGGTGCTGGGCGAAGGCGGCCAGGAGGCGGTCGGCTCCATGGGCGATGACACGCCCTTTGCCGTGCTCTCCAAGCGCCATCGCTCGCTCTACGACTACTTCCGCCAGCAATTCGCGCAGGTCACCAATCCGCCGATCGACCCCCTGCGCGAGCAGGTGGTGATGTCGCTCAAGACCTGCCTCGGGCCCGAGCGCAACGTGTTCGAGGAAACCCCCGATCACGCCAACCGTCTCATGCTGGACTCGCCGGTACTGACCGAGGGCAAATATCAGAGCCTGCTGGATCCGAAGCGGTCGGGATTCGATGCTGAGCGGCTCGATCTGAACTATCCGCTCGATACCCCGCTGCAGGCAGCGCTGGATGATCTGTGCACGCGCGCCGAGGCAGCGGTTGAAGCTGGCAAAGTGTTCCTGGTCCTGGACGATCGGCAAGTGGTGCGCGACCGCTATCCCGTACATGCCCTGCTCGCCACCGGCGCTGTACATCATCACCTTGCCGCCAAGGGGCTGCGCTGTAGCGCCAACCTGATCGTGGCCACGGCGACAGCGCGCGATCCGCACCACTTTGCGGTACTGCTGGGGTACGGCGCGACCGCGATCTACCCCTATCTCGCCTATGAAATCCTGCACCAGATGGCGCAGAGCGGCGAGATTCCAGCGTCCGTGCACCCCGAGCTGGTGCAGAATTACCGCAAGGGCATCAACAAGGGCCTGTACAAAATCATCTCCAAGATGGGGATTTCCACCGTCGCCAGTTACCGCGGCGCGCAGCTTTTCGAGATCGTGGGGCTGCACGAGGAAATCGTGCGTCGCTGCTTCAAAGGCACGGTGTCGCGCATCCAGGGCACGCGCTTCGTGCACCTGGAAACCGCCATGGGTCGCCGCGTCTGGGAGGCTTGGAATCCGCGCAAGCTGATGGAACACGGTGGGCTGCTGAAGTACGTCCATGGCGGCGAGTACCATGCCTTCAACCCCGATGTAATCAGCGCGCTGCAAAAGGCCGTGAACAGCGGCGATTACGCACAATACAAGGCCTACGCCGAGCTCGTCGACCGGCGACCGACCACCACGCTGCGCGATCTGCTCGCGGTGCGTGAGGATGTCCAGCCCATCCCGCTCGATCAAGTCGAGCCCATCGAAGCCATCTTGCCGCGCTTCGATTCGGCCGGCATGTCGCTGGGCGCCCTGTCGCCCGAGGCGCATGAGGCGCTCGCCGTGGCCATGAACCGGCTCGGCGGCCGCTCCAATTCCGGCGAAGGCGGCGAAGATCCTGCGCGCTACGGCACCGAGAAGATGTCGAAGATCAAGCAGGTCGCCTCGGGCCGCTTCGGTGTGACGCCGCATTATCTCGTCAACGCAGAGGTGCTGCAGATCAAGATCGCCCAGGGCGCCAAGCCCGGCGAGGGCGGCCAGCTGCCTGGTGACAAGGTCAACGCCATGATCGCCCGGCTGCGCTATTCCAAGCCCGGCGTGGCACTGATCTCGCCGCCGCCGCACCACGATATCTATTCCATCGAAGATCTCGCGCAGCTCATCTTCGACCTGAAGCAAATCAACCCGCAGGCACTGGTGTCGGTGAAGCTGGTAGCCGAACCGGGAGTGGGTACCATCGCCGCGGGCGTGGCCAAGGCCTATGCCGATCTGATCACCATCTCGGGTTACGACGGCGGCACTGGCGCCAGCCCGCTGACCTCGGTGAAATACGCCGGCTCGCCGTGGGAGCTGGGCCTGTCCGAGACTCACCAGACCCTACGCGCCAACAATCTGCGCGACAAGGTGCGCCTGCAAACCGACGGCGGCCTCAAGACCGGTCTCGATGTCGTCAAGGCGGCCATCCTCGGCGCCGAGAGTTTCGGCTTCGGCACCGCGCCCATGGTGGCCCTGGGCTGCATCTACCTGCGCGTCTGCCATCTGAACAACTGCGCCACGGGCGTGGCGACGCAAAACAACGTGTTGCGCCACAAGCATTTCCAAGGCACGGCCGAGAAGGTGATGAACTTCTTCCGCTTCGTCGCCGAAGACACCCGCGAATGGCTGGCGCGGCTCGGTGTGCGTTCACTCGCCGAGCTGATCGGGCGCACCGATCTGCTGCAGATCCTGCCCGGCGAGACCGAGGCGACGGCCAGCCTCGATCTGGCGCCTTTGCTGTCGCCATTCGGCCTGCAAAACGACAAGCCCCAATATTGCCTTGCGCCGCACAACGCGCCATTCGACAAAGGCGAACTGGCCGAAACCATGGTGGCCGACATGCTGCCCGCCATCGAAGCGGGTGGCGGCGGGGACTATCACTATGAAACCCGCAACAACCATCGCTCGATCGGCGCCCGCATCTCGGGTGAGATCGCGCGTCGCTATGGCAATGTCGGCGTCGAAGCCAATCCCTTGCGGGTGCATCTCAAGGGAACCGTGGGCCAGAGCTTCGGCGTCTGGAATGCGGGGGGGCTGCACATGTTCCTGGAAGGCGATGCCAACGATTACGTCGGCAAGGGCATGGCCGGAGGCAAGCTGGTGCTGCGCCCCCCCGCCGCGAGCGCCTTCGTCTGGCGCGAAGCGGTCATCATGGGCAACACCTGTCTGTATGGCGCCACCGGCGGCAAGTTGTTCGCCGCAGGCCAAGCCGGCGAGCGTTTCGCCGTGCGCAACTCGGGCGCGCTTGCGGTCGTGGAAGGCGTCGGTGATCACGGCTGCGAATACATGACCGGCGGCGTGGTGGCGGTCCTGGGCCCGACCGGCATCAACTTCGGCGCCGGCATGACGGGCGGCTTTGCCTATGTGCTGGACCTGGATCACAGCTTCGTCGATCGGTACAACCATGAGCTGATCGACATCCATCGTGTCAGCCCCGAGCACATGGAAGCCCAGCGCACCTACCTCAAGGATCTGATCCGCGAGCATGCCCTGGAAACCGGCAGCCCCTGGGCGCAGGAAATTTTAGACAACTTCGCCGATTACGTAGGTCATTTCTGGCTCATCAAGCCCAAGGCCATGGACCTCGCGGACCTGATCGGCTCCTTGCGCACGGCCGCCTGATACTGCCCTTATCGGAAGGACTGTCATCCCCATGAGCGATCCCTTGCACTTTCTGGAGGTTCCCCGTCAGGACCCGCCCAAGCTCACCGCCGAAATCCGCATCCGGCGCTGGGAAGAGATCTACGGCCAGTTCGATCCGGAGTCGGCGAGCTCTCAGGCCAGCCGATGCATCAGCTGCGGCAACCCTTATTGCGAGTGGAAGTGCCCGGTGCACAACTTCATTCCCGACTGGCTCAAGCTGGTACGCGAGGGGCGCTTGTTCGAGGCAGCCGAGCTGTCACACCGGACCAACTCGCTGCCGGAGGTCTGTGGCCGGGTGTGTCCGCAGGACCGCTTGTGCGAAGGTGCCTGCACCATGAATACCGGGTTTGGCGCCGTAACCATCGGATCGATCGAGAAATACATCACCGATGAAGCCGTCAAGCAGGGCTGGCGTCCCGACCTGTCGAAGGTGGTCGCCACGGGCAAGCGCGTCGCCGTCATCGGGGCCGGCCCCGCGGGTCTCGGCTGCGCGGATGTCCTCGCGCGCAACGGTGTGGCGGCGGTGGTCTACGATCGCTACCCCGAGATCGGCGGCCTGCTGACCTTCGGCATTCCGCCCTTCAAACTCGAGAAATCGGTGATCAAGACACGCCGGCATCTGATGGAAGGCATGGGCGTGAAGTTCGTGCTCAATACCGATGTCGGCCGTGACATCCCCTTCGCGCAGCTGCTGGACGAATATGATGCGGTGTTCCTAGGAATGGGCGCCTACACCGCCATGCGCGGCGGCTTTCCCGGCGAGGAACTGGACGGCGTGCACGAAGCACTGCCTTACCTGATCGCGAACGTGCATCGCGTCATGGGACTGCCCGCCCCGACCGGGCCACTCGACATGCGTGATCAACGCGTCATCGTGCTGGGTGGTGGCGACACGGCCATGGATTGCAACCGCACCGCCATCCGCCAGGGTGCGGCGAGGGTCACCTGCGCCTACCGACGCGACGAGTCCAACATGCCCGGTTCAAGGCGCGAATACCGCAATGCCTGCGAAGAGGGCGTGCGCTTCCTGTTCAATCGCCAGCCGGTCGAGATCATCGGCAACGGCCGGGTCGAAGGCGTGAAATTCGTCACCACCCAGCTCGGCGCGCCAGACGCCCGCGGCCGCCGCCAGCCCGAAGTCATCCCGGGCTCCGAGGAAGTGATTCCCGCCGACCAGGTCATCATGGCCTTCGGCTTCCGGCCAAGCCCGGCGGACTGGATGAGCGACTTCGGCATCGCGCTCGAAAGCGACGGGCGCGTCCGGACACAGGGTCATGCCCACACCGGTCAGACCAGCAACCCCAAGGTCTTTGCCGGCGGGGACATGGTGCGTGGCTCGGATCTGGTCGTCACCGCCGTCTTCGAGGGCCGCGAAGCCGCCCAAGGCATCCTCGACCATCTGGGGGTGTGAAAGGATGTCTTCTGCATGGGCCGATGCACGCCCGCAAATCCCTCTCGATGAGCGCCTGATCTTCGCCGTCGATCTACCGACCGTGGCCGAGGCCCGGGCATTCATCGACCGCCTCGAAGGCCAGGTGCGCTTTTTCAAGCTCGGGCTCGAACTGTTCATGACCGGGGGGATCTTCGAACTGGTGGATGAACTCTGCCAGCGTGATGCCCGTGTCTTCGTGGACCTCAAATTCTTCGATGTACCAGCCACCGTCAGCCGCGCCGTGGCGCGACTGGCCGAGCGCGGCGCGACCTTCGCCACCGTGCATGGCAACCAGGGCATGATGGAGGCCGCAGCGGCTGCCAAGGGCGAGCGGCTCAAGATCCTCGCCGTCACGGCGCTGACCAGTCTCGATCGCGGCGATCTGGACGATCTGGGATTTGCCTGCGATCTCGACGCGCTGGTGTTATCGCGGGCGCGCCGGGCGCTCGAGGCCGGCTGCGACGGCGTGGTGTCGTCGGGGCTCGAGGTGGAACGGCTGCGCCGGGAAGTGGACAGTCGCCTGGTGGTCGTCACTCCCGGCATCCGTCCGCTCGACAACCGGGAAACGGACGACCAGAAGCGCATCGTCACACCGACCCAGGCGCTGCAGCAGGGCGCCGATTATCTCGTCGTCGGCCGGCCGATCCGTGACGCGGCGGACCCCGCAGCGACCGCAGCCGCAATTCAGGCCGAGATCCGCCAGGCCCTCGCGGCGCAGGCGGCATCATGACGACACCGACTCCTTCCAATCATCGCTTCCTGCGGGCGCTGGCCCGCCAGCCGGTCGACCGCACACCGGTCTGGATGATGCGTCAGGCCGGCCGTTACCTGCCCGAATATCGCGCCGTGCGCGAGCAGGCAGGGGATTTCATGACGCTCTGCCGCACGCCGGAGCTGGCCTGTGAGGTGACCTTGCAACCGCTGCGCCGCTTCGCGCTGGACGCCGCCATCCTGTTTTCCGACATCCTCACCATTCCCGATGCCATGGGGCTGGGCCTGCATTTCATCGAAGGCGAAGGGCCGCGCTTCGAGCGTCCCTTGCGCAGCGCAGAAGCGATCCGTGCATTGCCCCGCCTCGAGACCGAGACGGATCTCGCCTACGTGCTGGACGCGGTGCGGCTGATCCGTCGCGAGCTGAACGGACGGGTACCGCTCATCGGCTTTTCCGGCAGCCCTTGGACGCTGGCCTGCTACATGGTGGAAGGCGGCAGCCCCGGCGACTTCGCGCGCATCAAGACGCTGATCTATGACGAGCCGGCCCTCGCCCATCATCTGCTGGAGCATCTCGCGGGCGCAGTCACCGATTATCTCAACGCCCAGATTCGCGCGGGCGCCGAGGCCGTGCAGATCTTCGATAGCTGGGGCGGCGCGCTCAGCACACCGGCCTTCGAGGCGTTTTCACGCCGATACCTGCAACAGGTGGTTTCCGGTCTGATCCGCGAGCACGCGGGACGTGCCGTGCCGGTGATCGTCTTCACCAAAGGCGGCGGCTTGTGGCTGGAATCTTTGGCTGCAATGGGCGCCGAAGCGGTGGGGTTGGATTGGACCGTCGAACTCGGCGCGGCGAGGCGGCGGGTGGGTGATCGAGTGGCATTGCAGGGCAATCTCGATCCGGCCATCCTGCTCGCCCAACCGGCGGTGATCCGCAAGGAAGTCCAGCGTGTTCTGGCTTCCTATGGTCCGGGCAGCGGGCATGTCATGAATCTGGGTCACGGCATCACGCCGGAGACCCCAGTCGCGCATGCCGAGGCCTTCGTTGCGGCGGTCGTGGAACTCAGCCCGGCGTATCACTGCTGAAGATGGCAGCGCAGCATCCTGTTGGATGACGCGGCGCGCCCCTCAGCCATCGTCCTGCGGCGCGCCTTCGTCGACCGCGCCCTCCTCGGGCGCGCATTTTCGGTGACGCACATCCTCGCCAGAGACCAGATACACCACGAATTCACCCACATGGCGGGCATGGTCCCCGATGCGCTCCAAGGCCTTGATGATCTGCGTCAACGTGACAACCTGCCCGACGTTGCGGGCGTCTTCCATGACATAGGTCGACAGCCGGCGCATCCCGGCCTGAAACTCGGCGTCCAGTTCGCGCTGACAACCCGCGACACCTTGAGCCGCCAACAGATCGAGTCGGTCCAATGCATCCATGGATCGCTCGAGAAGATCCAGTACCCGTCGACCCATGGCCTGCACGTCCCACATCAAGGCTTCGCCCGGATCGGGTCGGCTTCCCTCGAACAGCTGTAGCGCCAACCGTGCCACCTTGTTGGCCTCATCGCCGACTCGCTCCAGCTCGTTGACAGCCTTGGCAAACGCCATCACGATGCGCAGGTCACGCGCGACTGGCGCACGGCGCGCAATCACGGAGATGAGTTCATCGTCGATGCTCACATCGAGCCGATTGACTTCCCACTCCCGACCGATGACCGAGCGGGCGAGGTGGACATCCCGCCCCTGGAGAGCGGCGAGTGCATTGCGCGTCTGGTGGAGTGCGAGGCCTCCCAGTTCGATCACGCGCAAGTGCAAGTGATTGAGTTCCCCATCATAGCGCCGGACGGTATGGCCTTCCAGATTGTACTGACTCATGGAATTCCTCCACGGCCGATAGCCGCTGACCCTTTTTCGATCAACCGAAACGGCCCGTGATGTAGTCCTCGGTCAGCTTGTGCTGCGGATTGGTGAAGATCTGCTCAGTCGCGCCGACCTCGATCAGATCACCCAGATGGAAGTACGCCGTGCGCTGGGACACACGCGCGGCCTGCTGCATGGAGTGGGTCACGATGCAGATCGAGAACTGCTGGCGCAACTCGTCGATGAGCTCTTCGATCTTGGCCGTGGAAATCGGATCGAGCGCCGAGCAGGGCTCATCCATGAGGATCACCTCGGGCTGAACTGCGATCGTGCGTGCAATGCACAGACGCTGCTGCTGACCACCCGACAGACCCGTGCCCGGCTTGTCCAAACGATCCTTGACCTCTTCCCACAGTCCGGCGCGACGCAGGCTGGACTCGACGATCTCGTCGAGTTGCGATCGGGTGCGGGCCAGGCCATGGATACGCGGACCAAAGGCCACGTTTTCCCAAATCGATTTGGGAAAGGGATTGGGCTTCTGGAACACCATGCCGACCTGCGCCCGCAGCGGCACCACGTCGATGTCCCGGGTATTGATGTCGCGATCATCGAGCAGGATTTCGCCCGTGACCCGACAACCGTCGATGGTATCGTTCATGCGATTCAGGCAGCGCAGGAAGGTGCTCTTGCCGCAGCCGGAAGGCCCGATCATGGCCACGACCTCGTTACGGGCCACATCCAGATTGACGCCCTTGATAGCGTGCACGGCGCCGTAGTAGACATTGACGTCGTTGCAACGGATCCGCGGCTCGGCGACCCGCACCTCGCCGACCGTACGGCGCACTTCACGATCAACCGTGGCGCGCGGAGTCGCCGTTCGATCGGGCGCGACGTAACTCGTCTTGACAGGTGACTGTTCCATTCCACTCATGGACGTATTCATCATGACTCTCCCGAGAGGGCGCCTAGTCTATCACCAGCGCCGTTCGAACCGCCGGCGCAGGATCACGGCCAGCGCGTTCATGCTGAGCAAAAAGGCGAGCAGAACCATGATGGCCGCCGAGGTGCGCTCGGTGAATCCCATTTCGGGGCTGTCGGCCCACAGATAGATCTGCACCGGCAGGGCCGTGGCGGGATCGAAGATCCCCTTGGGGATGTCGACGATGAAGGCCACCATGCCGATCATGAGCAAGGGTGCCGTCTCGCCCAGGGCGCGCGCCATGCCGATGATCATGCCGGTCAGCATGCCCGGCATGGCCAGCGGCAGGACGTGATTGGTCACGGTCTGCAGCGGCGAGGCGCCGACACCCAGCGCTGCCTCGCGGATCGAGGGCGGCACCGACTTCAGGGCAGCCCGGCTGGCGATGATGATGGTCGGCAGGGTCATCAAGGTCAGCACCAGGCCGCCGACGAGCGGCGCCGAGCGCGGCAGATTGAAGAAATTGATGAACACTGCCAGGCCCAGCAGGCCGAATACGATCGACGGCACGGCGGCAAGGTTGTTGATGTTGACCTCGATGATGCCGGTCAGGCGGTTCTTGGGGGCAAATTCCTCGAGATACACCGCTGCGGCCACGCCCAAAGGGAAGGACAGCAGCATCGTCACCGACAAGGTCAAGAAAGACCCGACCACCGCGCCCCAAATCCCAGCCTGCTCGGGCGAGCGCGAATCGCCTCTAGTCAGGAAATGCCAGTTAAATTTCTCCTCCAATCGGCCCTGCTCCACCAGGCGATCCATCCATACGAGCTGCTGGTCGCTGAAAGCACGCTCGGACTCGGGAAGGTTACGATCAATATGCCCTTTCATCACCATGTCGACGCTACTGCCGGCGGGCGCCCAGACGGTCACGCGTTGTCCGAGCAGGGACGGATCCTGCAACAGACGCTCCCGCAGCACATCCTCGGCAGCGCCGCTGACAAATTCATAGAGCTGACGCAAGGCCGCGCGGTCCTGCACTTCGGGAAACAGCTCCTTGAGCCCTTCCTTCAAAACGGCGCCGTAATTGGCGCCACGGACCTGGGATGGGTCCGTGGCATCGGCCACGTCGAGCAGTGCGGGATCGAGCGTCACGTCGAGGCGCAGTTCGGTCTGCCAGAAGGCCGAGTAGCCCTTGCTCACGATGCTGACGAACAGCAGCGCCAGAAAGATCAGCGCAATGACGATCGCCAGCAAGCCATACAGGCGGAAACGCCGCTCGGCTGCCCTGCGGCGGGCGAGGCCCGCCTGAATGATCTCGACCGGCCGCAAGGCCGGCTGCATGGCCTTATTCATATTGCTCCCGGTATTTGTTGACCACACGCAAGGCGATCACGTTCAGCAACAGGGTCACCATGAACAGCACGAGCCCCAGCGCGAAGGCCGCCAGTGTCTTCGGGCTGTCAAATTCCTGGTCCCCGGTCAGCAGCGTCACGATCTGCACCGTCACCGTCGTGACGGATTCCAGTGGGTTGAAGCTCAGGTTGGCGGTGAGCCCAGCCGCCATGACCACGATCATGGTCTCGCCGATGGCGCGGGAAATCGCCAGCATGACGCTGCCGACGATGCCGGGCAGCGCCGCCGGCAGGACCACCTTGCGGATGGTTTCCGAAGGCGTGGCACCCAGTGCATAAGCCCCGTCGCGCAGCGACTGCGGCACGGCGTTGATGACGTCATCGGACAGGGACGAGATGAAGGGGATGATCATCACACCCATCACCAGCCCCGCCGCCAGCGCGCTTTCGGATGAAACGTCGAGCCCCAACCGCAGCCCCCACGCGCGGAGCAGCGGCGCCACGACCAGAACGGCAAAGACGCCGTAGACCACCGTCGGAATCCCCGCCAACACCTCCAGCAAGGGCTTGGCAACCGAACGGACGGCCGGGCTGGCGTATTCCGAGAGATAGATCGCGGAAAACAGGCCGATTGGCACGGCGACCGCCATGGCGATGGCCGAGATCAATGCCGTGCCGACGAACACCGGGATCGCCCCGAAGGCACCGGAGGAGCCGGCCTGATCGGCGCGCATGGCCATCTGCGGGCTCCATTGCGTCCCGAACAGAAAATCGGTCACCGAAATCATCTGGAAAAAGCGGACGGACTCGAACAGGACCGAGAGCACGATACCCAGCGTGGTCAGGATCGCCACGCTCGCTGCGGCGATCATCACGACTTGGACCATGCGCTCGACCGCATTGCGGGCGCGCTGCTGCGGATGGATGCGCGTGAGCGTGAAAACTGCGCTCAGCATGGCCAGAACGAGCGCAATGACCGCCAGCGCAGCGTTGCCGATGGCCTGTAGCCGATCCCAATGCGCCGCCGCCGCCACAATGGCCGGGTCGGCGTTGTCCGCGGATACCAGCCCCAGACGCACGTTGCGGATGTCATTGAGCAACAGGTTGATGCGCCCGGCATCGCCGCCGTGCAGGGCATCGGGCAGTTGGCCCACCACCAGATGGGCAATGACGGCACTATCGAACGCCGTTCCCGCGATCAGCACCAGCAGCGCGGGTACGGCGCACCACAAGGCCGCATACAAACCATAGTAGGCCGGCAGGGAATGCAGCTTGCGCAGATCCCCATCGACCAGCCCGAAAGCACGTCGCCGCCCCAACTGATAGGTGATCAGCGCCAAGGCGACCAGAAGAAGACTCGAGATCAGCGGATTCATGCGTTATTCCGCGCTGGAGGAGGCCGGCCTCTACGCCGGCCTCCAAGCTTGGTTTACTTCAAGGTCGCCATCTTCTTGGCCGCATCGGCCACCTTCTTGCGCTCGTCGTCGGGCAGCGCAATCAGACCGCGGTCGGCAAGATAACCCTCGGGGCCGAAGGCTTTTTCGCTGGTGAACTCGGCCACGAACTCGGCAATCCCCGGAATCACGCCGACGTGCGCCTTCTTCACATAGAAGAACAGCGGGCGTGACAGCGGATAGGCACCACCGGAAATGGACTCATAGGTGGGGCGCGAACCATTGATAATCGCCGGCTTCACAGTGGCGAGGTTCTCTTCCAGGAAGCTGTAGCCGAAGATGCCGTAGGCGTCCTTGTTGGCGGTCAGCTTCTGGACGATCAGGTTGTCGTTCTCGCCCGCTTCGATGAAAGCGCCGTCTTCACGCATGGTGCCGCAGGCGGCCTTGAACGCCTTCTCGTCCTTTTCCTTCATCTCTTTGAGCAGCGGGAAGCCTTTGCAGCCACCTTCCATGCCCAATTCGACCAGGGCATCGCGGGTGCCGGAGGTGGGCGGCGGGCCCAGGACTTCGATCTTCTGCTTGGGCAGGCTGGCGTCGATGTCGCTCCACATCTTGTAGGGATTGGGCACCAGCTTGTCGCCGCTCTTGGGATCCGGCACGTTCTTGGCCAATGCCAGATAGAGGTGCTTCAGATCGATCTCGAGCGGCTTGGAGGCCTTGCTGTTGGCGAGCACGATCCCGTCATAGCCGATCTTGACCTCGACGATGTCCTTCACGCCGTTCTTGGCGCAGTCTTCCTTCTCGGAGGACTTGATGGCGCGCGAGGCATTGGAGATGTCCGGATGCTGCACGCCCACGCCGCCGCAGAACAGCTTGAAGCCGCCACCGGTGCCGGTCGATTCGACCTTCGGGGTCTTGAACTGGCCGCTCTTGCCGAACTGCTCGGCCACCACGGTGGAAAACGGATAAACCGTCGAGGACCCGACGATGCTGATGTAATCCCGCGCCTGGACGGCCAGGGGCGCGGCCAACATGGTCGCGGCGGCCAAGGCTAGATGACCGATCTTCTTTTGCATGAATCATCCTCTCGCAACAGGTTCAGGGAGACCCATCCGGGAATCGCGTGCCGGCTGCCGGGATTTCGGCGTCGCAATAACGATCATGGGAAACGGACGGGACTTCGGGCACTTTAAAGGGCGGATAGACCGTCAGCCATCAAACCTTATGGCAGTTTCATGACGGTTTGATGTCATCTGCAGCCAGCCGTCGGACCGCGGCGACATAGGCCGCGATGTCGCATTTGCGCTCCAGCCCCGCAGCGTTCATGTAGCGCACGGTCCCGAAGACCGGCCGCTCGGGCCACGGCCGGTCATGCAGGCCAAACACCCATCCGACATTCGCATAGCTGTTCGGTGACAGCCCGTCCAGAAAATAGCGGTTATTGAGGTACAGGCAGCGCGCATGTGCCGTCTGTGCATCAGGGGACCACTCGAGGATCTTCTTGCCCCAGTACATGCGCAGGTGATTGTGCATGTAGCCGGTCAGCCGTGCCTCGGTCATGGCCGCGTTCCAGTAAGGGTCGTGCGTCGCCGCCGCCTCCAGTTGCGCCAGATCGTAGACATGGGCCCGTGGATCGCCGGCATGTCGCGCCAGGGTCTCCCGCGCCCAGGCCGGGAGGCCTTCATAGCGATCCCAAGCGGGATGACGCAGGGTGTAGTTGTGGGCGAGTTCCCGGCGCACGATCAGCTCGTCCAGGAAGGCATCGCGATCCGCACTGGCCGTCCCGGGCCGCGCCGAGACCGTGGCCGCAATGCGCTGCACTGAAATCTGACCGTACTGCAGGTACGGCGACAGGTGCGACACCGCCGCTGCTTCCGGATGGCGTCGCCTCATCGCGTAGCCGTCCAGCGCCGTGCGCATAAAGCGATCCAGGGCGCGCTCGGCGTTCTTATGGCCACCGGCGAAGAAACGCGTCACAGGGCCCGGCGTCCGGTCGGCGTCGATGCCGCGGCACAGTCTGTCGAGATCATGGAGCGACTCCCCCGCGAGCGTGGGCGGATCGCCGGTCTGAACCGGCGCTTCGGTCGCGACCTCGAGATGCTCGGCCAAATGCCGCATGATCCGCGGTCGCAGGGTTCTGGCCGCCACCTCGACGCGCTCACTCGCCGTGTCGGCCGGCACCACCAGTTCGGTCTCCACCTGCCAGACGGCGCAAGGTGCGGCCGCCGCGATGGCCGATCGCCATTCCGCAAGGGGCGGCAGATAGGCGCGATCGCAAACGATGCCGGCGGCCTGCTGCGCGAGATCCAAAACCACCAAAACGGGCTCGCCCCAGCGGACGAGGAACGGGATGCCGGCCGCGGCTAAGGCCTGTTCGGTCTCGACGAGTCCCTCCAGCATGAAGCGGAAATGCCGCAAGGTGGCCTCGGGATAGCGGCGCAGCAGCGCAAACACCACGACGACCGGCAACCCCAGCCGCCGCCCTTGCCCACAGGCGAACTGCAAGGCCGGGTTGTCCTGCGCCCGCTGCGCCTGCTGCATCCAATAGAGCACGAAGCGACCCGGCCGCCAGGGCCGGTCGTTGAGCCGTTGGACGCGATCGGGATGGATGAACGTCGCGGACTCGGCCGGCGAATTCATGGGCGCGACGGGTCGGCCGGATAGAAGCGCTGGTTCATGCGCGAAACGAACGCGACCAGGTTCTCGTGGCCCGCCACCGATTCCTTGACCAGCGAATCGACCGGAAACGCCAGCACGCCGGCCAGGAAGGCATGGGCCACCGCGTCCACGGTATGCGGCTGATCACCCAGGAAATACGCCCGACTCCCCAGCAGCGTGGCGAGCGCGTCCACATCTTCGATGCCCAGAGCTTCGATCTCGGGCGACTCATGGCGCCCCATACCGTGGCCCCACAAGTCGCGCCGTAGCTGACGCTGCACCAGCCACGGCACCAGCATCCGCAGAGGCTGCGGCATGGCGCCGAAGAACACCTCCCGCGACATCGCCCAGCCTTGCGGGTCGATCCAGCGGCCATGGAGCACCACCCAGTAGAAATGCTCTTCCAGCATGCGGATCACCGCCAGCGCCAAGGCTCGTTGCGGCGCGGGAAGGCCCGCATCCGGATCGACACCGTAGCGCTCGGCGAGATAGCCCAGGATCAGGTGCGAATCGGCGATCCGGACGCCGTTGTCCTCGATGTAGGGCAGCTTTCCCTTGGGCGCCTTGCGCGGGTCGCCGGCCATGACCTCATAAGGCAGCGCCGTCATGCGCAGCCAGGTTTCCACCTTCATGCAGAAAGGACTGGCGCTCGGCAGGCCGTAGGCGGGCGGAAACTGGTAGAGCCGGATCATGTGCTTTCCCCGGGGCATCGGTCGTCACCGCCTTATAGCCCAATCCACCCGCCCCGGCCAGATCGCCATAAAAAGTCCCGGCCGAAGCCGGGACAGGAGCCCCCGAACACCATGAAGCAAGCGGAGCATGTGAGTGGTATCGGATCGACCTCCATCGAGATCAATTCAAGGGGGGCGGCTGTCGTTCGGTGATGCCGAGGATCTGGGGAGCCGCAAGCGCACGTGGCGCGAGGTGTTCCTGGCGTAGATCGAGCCGCATGATCAGAAGCTGGTCCGTCCTGGTCGCCAGCCCTATCCGTTGGCGACGCTGCTGCGCATTCACTTCCTGCAGCAGGGGTATGCGCTGTCGGATCCGGCGGACGAGACAACGATTCTGAACTTTCGCCGGCTGCTGGAACGGCACGGCCTGGCCGAGAAGCTCTTCAAGCAGGTGAACGCGCACCTGCAGCGCAAGGATTTGAGCCTGCGGCCGGAGACGATCC
>DATLZY010000077.1:0-12333 GCA_035573755.1 Candidatus Acidiferrales bacterium | reverse complement strand
CGGGGCGTGTCAAGGCGATCTGGATCATGGCGACCAATCCCGCCGTCAGCCTGCCCGATGGCGATCGGGTGCGCGAGGCGCTGCGCAACTGCCCGCTGGTGATCGTATCCGACATGTGCCCCACTGACACCACGGCCCTGGCGGATGTGGTGCTGCCTGCGGCCAGTTGGGGCGAACGCGAGGGCACGGTCACCAATTCCGAGCGCTGCATCTCGCGCCAGCGCGCGTTCCTGTCGCCTCCAGGGGAGGCCAAACCGGACTGGTGGGTCATCTGCGAAGTCGCGCGCCGCATGGGCTATGCACAAGGATTTTCATTCAGCAGCCCGGCCGAGATTTTTCAGGAGCATGCCCGCCTGTCGGCCTTCGAGAATGCGGGCCGGCGCGATTTCGATCTCGCCGGTCTGGCCGATCTCAAGCCTGAGGCCTATGCGCAACTCGAGCCGATCGCTTGGCCGGTGCAGACGCCGGGTGCGGGAACGCAGCGGATGTTCGCCGACGGCCGCTTTTATACGCCGGATGGCCGCGCACGTCTGATCCCGGTGCGTCATCGGCCGCCGGTGAACGGTCCCGACGCAGACTATCCGCTGGTTCTCAACACCGGCCGGATTCGCGATCAGTGGCACACCATGACCCGCACTGGCCGTTCGCCGCGATTGTCGACCCACATCACCGAGCCTTACGCCGAACTGCATCCCTTCGATGCTGCTCAGATCGGCCTGCGGGACAATGATCTGGCACGGCTGGAGACGCCTTGGGGCGCGATGCTGGCGCGCGCGCGCATTTCCCGGGAGCAGCGCCAGGGCAGCGTTTTCGTGCCCATGCACTGGAACGACCGCTTCGCAGCCAGCGGGCGTGTCGATGCCTTGGTCAATCCGGTGGTCGATCCGATCTCCGGCGAGCCCGAATTCAAACACACCCCGCTCAGGGTCCGGCCGCAGCCATGCGCCTGGGAAGGCTTTGCGCTGGTGCGCGAGGATCTCGACACGCAGGATGTGGACTACTGGGTGCGTTCCCTGGGCCAGCATGGCTGCTGGCGCTATCGTCTGGCGGGTACACAGGCGCCGGCCACCCTGTGGTCATCCTGGGCTCGCCTCCGACTGGGCGCCCGAGACAGCGACGAGTGGCTCGAATATGTCGATCGCGGCACGGGGCGTTACCGAGCGGCCGTGATTCGGCAGGGGCGCCTCGCGTCCTGTCTGTTCGTCGATCCGTCCGGCAACCTGCCGCCTTGGGCGTGGCTGGAAGGGCTGTTCGAGGCCAGTGCGCTCGACGGGCCGTCGCGCATGAGCCTGCTGGCCGGCCGGGCGCCGGGGGTCATGGAAGATCAGGGCGAGATCGTCTGCTCCTGTTTCCAGGTCGGCCGCAACCGCTTGCTGCGCGCCATGCGCGAGGGCGAAGCCGTCACCGTCGAGGCCATCGGTGAGAAGCTCAAAGCGGGGACCGGCTGCGGTTCTTGTGTGCCGGAACTCAAGCGCCTGTTGGCGTCGATCTGATCCATCGACATTTTGTCGGGCGCGCGCCGGCCCCGCCTTGTTTCAGGCGACCTCGACTGGAATCTTGCCGATTTTGGCTTGCCAGAGCTTCGGGCCGGTCGCATGCACAGACCGGCCTTGCGTATCCACCGCCACGGTCACCGGCATGTCCACCACGTCGAACTCGTAAACCGCCTCCATGCCCAGTTCCGGGAAGGCCTTGACCTCGGCATGGCGGATCGCCTTGGAGACGAGATAGGCTGCGCCGCCGACGGCCATGAGATAAACCGAACGGTTGTCGCGGATGGCCTCGATGGCAGCCGGACCGCGCTCAGACTTGCCGATCATGCCGAGCAGGCCGGTGGCCTCCAGCATGGTGCGGGTGAACTTGTCCATGCGGGTGGCGGTGGTGGGGCCCGCGGGGCCCACCACTTCGTCGCGCACTGGATCGACCGGGCCGACGTAGTAGATGAAGCGGTTGCGGAAATCGACCGGCAGGGGTTCTCCGCGCGCCAGCATGTCGACCATCTTTTTGTGCGCCGCGTCCCGCCCGGTGAGCATGCGCCCGGACAGCAGCAGCGTTTCCCCGGTACGCCAAGTTGCCACCTCTTCGCGCGTCACGGTGTTCAGATCGACCCGGCGCGCACTGCCGACGTTCCAGGTGACCTGCGGCCAATCCTCCACGCGCGGCGGCGCAAGCTCGGCCGGGCCCGTGCCGTCGAGCACGAAGTGCGCATGACGGGTGGCGGCGCAGTTGGGGATCATCGCCACCGGCAGATTGGCGGCGTGGGTGGGGTAGTCACGGACCTTCACGTCCACGACGGTGGTCAGGCCGCCCAGTCCCTGCGCGCCGATGCCCAGCGCGTTGACCTTGTCATAGATCTCGAGTCGCAATTCCTCGGCGCGATTGGCCGGGCCGCGCGCGATCAGCGCCTGGATGTCGACTGGCTCCATCAGCGATTCCTTGGCGAGCAGCATGGCTTTTTCGGCCGTGCCGCCGATGCCGATGCCCAACATCCCCGGTGGACACCAGCCGGCGCCCATGGTCGGCACGGTCTTGAGCACCCAGTCGACGATGGAATCCGACGGATTGAGCATGACGAACTTGGATTTGGCCTCCGAACCGCCGCCTTTGGCGGCCACCTGCACGTCCACCGTGTTGCCCGGGACCAGTTCCATATGAATCACCGCCGGCGTGTTGTCGCGCGTGTTGACGCGCTTGCCGGCCGGATCGGCCAGCACCGAGGCACGCAGCACGTTGTCCGGATCGAGATAAGCGCGGCGCACGCCTGCGTTCACCATGTCCGTCACGCTCATCGTCGCGTCCGCCCAGCGCACGTTCATGCCGATTTTCAGGAACACGGTAACGATGCCGGTGTCCTGGCAAATCGGCCGGTGACCCTCGGCACATAGGCGCGAGTTGATCAGGATCTGCGCCATCGCATCCTTGGCGGCTGGATTCTCCTCGCGCTCGTAGGCCGCATGAACCGCCTGGATGAAGTCGAGCGGATGGTAATAGGAAATGAATTGCAGTGCGTCTGCGACGCTCTGGATCAGGTCGTCTTGCTTGATCGCGGTCATGGGCGGCATCCGGCTGGCGAGCGAAAGGAACCCATTGTAGCCGATCGCCCCAAGACGGATTCAGGCAGGCCAGACCGCCCCGGTCAAGGTTTCTCCGGTCTGCCACAGTCGGCGCGCGAGGATGGGATCACGGCTGGCCGGCGCGCTCTCGCGCGGCCTGCAGGCGATGAAGTAGCGGCCGCTCACGCCTTCCACATCCGCTGAGGTGGCGAGATAGATCGGCGTGCGGGCGCCTTTTTCGGGGCTGGCGAGGAACGGGCGCAGCCAGCGCGGATTGCTCTCGATGTTGGAACCAATCACGCCCGGATGCAGGCAGTTGGCGGTGATGTTGGTGTTTTTCAGGCGGCGCGCCAGTTCGTAGGTGAACACGATGGTGGCCAGTTTCGATGCGCCGTACTGACGCCACATGGAATAACGCCGGGTCGCCTGCAGATCGTCGAAGTCGAGTCGCCCGAAGCGATGCAGCATGGAGGCGACGGCAATGACGCGGGCGGCTGGGGCGGCCGCGAGCGCATCACGCAGGCCGTATGTCAGCAGAAACGGCGCCAGGAAGTGCACCGCAAACTGAAGCTCATAGCCATCGGCCGAGACCTCCCGGCGTTTTTTCATGATGCCGGCGTTGTGGATGAGAACGTCGAGCCGCGGATAACGCGCCCGATAGTCGTCCGCCACCCGCCGGACCTGGGCGAGGTCGGCAAGGTCAGCCTGCAACAGATCTACCTGAGCGTTGCCGCTGGCGTGACGAATCTGCGCCTGGGCGGCCGCGCCGCGCGCTGGATCACGGCAAACCAGCACGACCTGCGCGCCCATCCGGGCCAATCCGGTCGCGGTCGCCAGCCCGATGCCGGAATTGGCGCCGGTTACCAGGCAAATCTTTCCCGTCATCTGCTCCATGATCGCAGTCTCCCTCTGGGGCTTTTGAACAAAACATAGTCCACCAGCCCAGACTTTGCCGCCAGCCTCAACCTGGCAATTCTCCGGCCGATGCAAAGCAGCAGGACATCCATCGACAGCGCGGCATGCACATCGACACCTCGACCCAATCGACGACGGAGCGTAATGCCGGCAGCATGCTGGACAATCTGCGGCGCATGCCGTTTTTCGAGGACGCTTACTTTCATATGCGCGCCCATCATTTGAGTCTGGCCGACAGCTATCTGCGCTCACTGGAGAACGCCTATCGCCAGGCACCGGCGATGCCGGAGGACGAAGTGCTTCTCGGGACGCTGTCGGAAATGTGGATGATGGCCGCTTATGATCTCCTGCATGCCTGGCGTGAACAGGCGCGCGTGGTGCTGACGCATCCGGGCCTCAGCGATCAAGTCAGCACGGCATCGGTCTCCGTCGAGATCAGTGAGCAGATCGCCGGCTCGGCAAATTTGCGCAAAGTCATCTCCCGGTTGCGGCGCGACGTGCGCTATGGTCGCAAGCTGCGGCGCTATGCCGTATCGGTGGAACGCGTTTACAAGGACCTGCGCGAGGTGCGTGAGCTGCTGGCGCGCAATGAAGTGCTGCGTGTCCGCCAGCCAAGCGCCGGGCTGGCACATGTCCGCATCGATCCTGCCAATGGCTCCTTGGTGTACGCATTGCGCACCCGGCACGGGACGGTTCGTCCCATCTCGCGAGTCCAGATCGCCGATGCGCTGGCGTCGATGCATCCCTGAGCGACCGGCAGGGTCATGCGGTTGCGTCCGAAGCGAAAAATCCCAGGGTAATACCAGCCAGTTCAATCACATCATTGTCCTGAAGCGCATAGGGGCCGGCTCCTATCGTCTTGCCATTCACCTTGGGAGGCACCCCCCCGTCCCCTGCGGTGGGTACATAGTGGAGCGTGTAGCCGGTTTGTAAACGGCGGATGGCTGCCACCTGAATCCCAGGGCGGCCTAGGGTGGTCAGCGGCTTGACGAGCTCCATCGACCGACCGGCCTGCCGGCCGTTCAGCAACTGGAGCCGTGCGCGGGGTCCCGACGTGGGCACAGGCCGACGGGCAGGCCGACTGGAATCGGGCGATGCAGCCTGTGCCGGCTGCCCGGCGAGCCCCGTCGGCAGTGCGCTGGCCGACAGAATGACGGTCTTTTCGAGGCCCTCATCGGCCAGCGACTCTTCATAACGCAGGTGAAAGGGGGCAATGGTTACCTCGTCCTGGTTGCGCAACGGCGCGCGCTGGACAGGCGTATCATTGAGAAGCGTGCCGTTGGTGCTGCCCAGATCTTCCACGAAAGCCGCGCCGGCGATCAGACAAATGGCGGCGTGATGACTGCTGACCGCTGGGTCGTCGAGGTGGATGTCGTTGCTGCGGGCGCGACCGATGCTCAGGCGTTCCTTGTCGAGCAGCCATTCGCGAATGGCGACTTGATTGGCGAGCAAGATGATCTTGGCCATGGTGACGTTCCCCTACGACTTCTTGTTATTGTTTTGCGACCGGCGCCGCCACGGTCGCCGCTGCCACCAGGATGTCCGTTCCCGTGTCTCCGCAGCGGGATTGGCCCAGCCGAGGATGACCGATATGTTGTCCTTGCCGCCACGCGCGTTGGCCGCCTGTATCAGTGCCCGGGTCACACGCGGAAGATCCGGCATGAATCGACGCAAATTGGCCAGGATGTCCTCTTCGCTCAGGACGTCATGCAGTCCATCGGAGCAAAGCAGGAACAGGTCCCCGTTATGCACGTCATGCTCTCCCAGACTGACGTCCACCTCGGCATCGACCCCCAGCGCGCGGGTTACCACATTGCTTTTTCCCAGCCGCTTGACTTCCTCGGCGCTGAACATGCCGCGTGTTACGAGCTCCTCCTTCAGCGAATGATCTGTCGTGAGCCGATGCAATTGATCGTCGCGGAACCGGTACAGACGTGAATCGCCGACATGGGCTACATGCACGCGATTGCCCATGAACAGGGCCGCGACGACGGTGGTGCCCATGCCGCGGTATTCGGCACGAGTGCTGGCCGTTTTCAGGATGCGCTGATTGGCGAGTTGCACGGATTCCTTGAGCAGCATCCCGGCGGGTGTGGGCGTAACGGCATCCAGCGGGCGCGCAGGTTCCAGTCTGGCGAGGCGCTGACGGACCAGGAATCCCACGCTGCGCACAGCGAGCTTGCTGGCGACCTCGCCGGCGTTGTAGCCACCCATGCCGTCGGCCAGTACGGCCAAGCCGGAGACTGGATCGATCTCGATACTGTCCTCGTTATGGCTGCGGACTCTGCCCGTATCGCTTTGCCCGCAAAATTCGATGTGGAGGCGCTGGGTCATCGGTGCCCCGTCTGACGCGGATGAACGAAGGAATCGCGGCCAAGGGCAGCCGCTTCCCCATGCTAAGATCGGCTGTGATCGTCCAACATTGAATACGCCCCATGAGCAAAAGCAAATCCGCTTTCGTGTGCAGCGCCTGCGGGGCGATGGCATCGAAGTGGGCGGGTCAGTGCGCCGATTGCGGGGCATGGAACACGCTCGTCGAGACGATCGGCCCGGCCGTATCGGCGGGGCGCACCGGTTATGCCGGCCAGCTCTCGGCCGTGCGGCTGCTGACGGAGGTCGAAGGCGCGCAGGAACCCCGCACGCCCACTGGTGTGGGAGAGATGGACCGCGTGCTGGGTGGCGGTTTGGTGCCTGGTGCGGTGATCCTGATCGGCGGCGATCCGGGGATCGGCAAGTCGACCCTGCTGCTGCAACTGGCGGTCGGCCTGCAGGCGCGCCTGCCCGCGCTGTACGTGGCGGGCGAGGAGTCGCTGCAGCAGATCGCTCTGCGCGCCCGGCGCCTGGGGCTGCCCGAGGTACCCCTGGCCTTGGTTTCGGAAACGGCGGTCGAGCGCATCATCGCCTGTGCCCAAGCGCGCCGGCCGGGACTGATGGTGATCGATTCCATCCAGACCATGTACACCGAACAACTGCCCGGCGCGCCCGGGTCGGTAGGGCAGGTGCGGGAATCGGCGGCGCAACTGGTGCGCTACGCCAAGCAGAGCGGTGTCATCGTCGTGCTCATCGGCCATGTCACCAAGGAAGGCGCGCTGGCCGGCCCCCGGGTGCTGGAGCACATGGTCGATACCGTCTTGTCCTTCGAGAGCGATCCGGGCGGGCGCTACCGCATGCTGCGGGCCGTAAAGAACCGTTATGGCGCCGTCAACGAGCTGGGCGTCTTCGCCATGACCGACACGGGCCTCAAGGAGGTCGCGCATCCCTCGGCGATCTTCCTGTCGCGCCATGAGCAGAGCGCCGCCGGCAGTGTGGTGACCTGCATCCGCGAGGGCAGCCGGCCTTTGCTGCTCGAGATCCAAGCGCTGGCCGACGACAGCCCGCTTGCCAATCCCCGGCGCCTCACCGTGGGCCTGGAGCACAACCGGCTGGCGCTGCTGCTGGCCATTCTGCATCGCCATGGCAGTGTGGCGCTGTTCAACCAAGACGTGTTCCTGAACGTGGTCGGCGGCATCCGCGTGAGCGAAACGGCAGCCGATCTGCCGGTGGCGGCGGCGGTGGTGTCCAGCTTGCGCAACCGGCCCATTGACCAGCACACGATCCTGTTCGGTGAACTGGGGCTCTCGGGCGAGGTGCGCCCCGTGCCCTACGGCGAGGAGCGTCTGCGCGAGGCGGCCAAACACGGCTTCACCCGCGCGCTGGTGCCGCAGGCCAACGTGCCCCGGCGCGGCGCGGCCATCGCCGGCATGGCGGTGGAGGGCGTCGGGACGCTGGCGAATCTGCTGGACGCGCTGGCGTGAGCGCCGATCGTACGGTCACCACTGGCGTGCAGTACGTCGAGGTCGCCGCCGAACGCGCCGGCCAGCGTCTGGACAATTTTCTGCTGGGCCAGTTGAAGGACCTGCCGCGCCCGCACGTCTATCGCATACTGCGCACCGGCGAGGTGCGTGTGAACGGTCGGCGCGCCAAACCCGATTATCGCGTCCAGGCGGGCGATCAGGTGCGCCTGCCGCCCCTGCAGCGCGCGCCTGCCATCGAGCCGACTGCCCCGCCGCCGGGCCTCATGGGCGAGATCGCCGGGCGCATCCTCTACGAGGACGATCGCCTGCTGGTCGTGAACAAGCCGGCGGGCTTGGCGGTCCATGCCGGCACGGGGGTGGCCTATGGCCTCATCGATGGGCTGCGCGCGTTGCGCCCGCATTGTCCAGACCTGAATCTGGTGCATCGCCTCGACCGCGGGACCAGCGGCTGTCTGGTGGTGGCCAAAACGCGCGCCGATTTGCTCCTGCTGAACCGCGTCTTTGCCGATCGCGCCTGCGGCAAGGTGTATATGACCCTGACCGCGGGTCATTGGGCGCAGCCGCACACCGTGCTGCGCCAGGCGCTCGATGTTGCGCATCGCGAGCAGGGCGAGCGCACCGTGCGGGTGGACGATGAAGCGGGGCAGGTGGCCGTCAGCCGCTTCCAGGAGGTCGAACGCTTGCCGGGCGCCAGTCTCATGCGCGTGACGATCGACACGGGGCGCACCCATCAGATTCGCGTTCATGCCAGCGCCGCCGGCCACGCCCTGGCCGGCGATGATCGCTATGGGGATCGCGACTTCAACCGCCGCATGGCGCGCCTGGGGTTGAGGCGACTGTTTCTGCATGCCGCCGAACTCATCCTGCCGCTGGGCAAAGGCAAGCCCCTGCGCTTCAAGGCGCCCTTGCCCGCCGATCTGACGCAGGTCCTCGAGAGCCTGCGCGGCTCGATGCCGCCCATACTTCAGGGCAACTCGTAGCCGGCGCTGCGCAGCATGGCGGAGAGCCGGATCAGCGGCAGACCCATGAGCGCCGTGGGATCGTCGCTGTCGATGGCCTCGCACAGCGTGATCCCCAAGGCTTCGCTGCGCAGCGCGCCGGCGCAATCGAGCGGTCGGTCGCGCGCCACATAGCGGCGAATCTCGGCATCGTCCAACACGCGAAAGCGCACCGTGGTGGTGATGATGGCCAGCTCGTGCGAGCCGCGAGCCGCATCGAGCACACACAGCCCGCTCAGGAATCGCACCTCTTGCCCCGACAGTTGGCCGAGCTGCGCGCAGGCCCGCTCGATCGTGCCGGGCTTGCCCAGCACGCACTGATCGGGTCCCACGGCCACCTGATCTCCGCCGATGATCATGGCATCGGGATGCCGGATGGCAACAGCCTCGGCCTTGGCGAGCGACAGCCGGCGCACCAAGGCTTCCGGCGACTCGTGCTGCTGCGCCGTCTCGTCGACCTCCGGCGCCACGCAGGCAAAGGGCAGTTGCAGGCGCTCGAGCAGCGCGCGGCGATAGATGGACGTGGAAGCCAGGATCAGCGGGGCAAGACGCGACATCAGCGCGATCTCTTTGGTAAAAGGGTGTCATGGTGCCATGAGAACCGCCATTCCGGTCAAGAGCGGGCAATCCCCGTTACGGACGCACATGGTTCGATGATCGCTTTTTCCGCTTCTATACTCTCAGCTAGCCCATGAACGGGCTTCGACGGGTGAAGTCTGAAGGCAAGGAGAAGCAAATGACGCCCAATTTCATGGAAGACGCGCTGCGGCGTTGCGTTCGGCACAACCCCGAGGGGGTGTTTCTGGTCTATGGCGATCAACGCGTGAGCTGGCGCGAACTCGACGACCGCGCCAGCAGGCTCGCCCACGGGCTGGCGGGACTGGGGATCGGGCCGGGCGATCGGGTGATCCTGATGTTCCACAACTGCCCGGCCTTTTTCGAGGCCAATTACGCCGTGCAGAAGCTGGGCGCCATTCCCGTTCCCATGAACTATCGCTTCACGGCACGCGAGATTGCCTATCAGGTCAATCATTGCGCGGCCAAGGCCTTCCTGTTCGAACGCCTGTGGCAGGAGGGTGTTGCCCAGGCACGCGACCAGATGCCGACGGTGATGCACTACGTCGGTCTCGACACGCCGGAGTTTGCCGGCGCGCATGCCTATGAAACGCTGATCAGTCGCAGCAGCCCCGTGTTTCCCGTGGGTCCGACCACGCTGGAGGACACTTGCGTGCTGTGCTACACGGGCGGCACCACGGGCATGCCCAAGGGTGTCATGCTCACCTACGGCAACCACGTGCACATGGTGCAGTCCATCGTCCGCACCGTGGTCGGCTCGCTGGGCGGTTTTCGCGTGACGCCGGATGTGGAGGCCATGCTGCGGCGGCGTCTGCCCGGACCGGTGGTCGGTATCGCGAAATCAGCGCCGGTGCGCTATCTGCTGGGGCGGCGCTGGCTGCAGCAGGGCATCATCCGGCTGGCGGATCGGCTCATCGGCAGCGCGCTGGCCGTGCGTATGGGCGCGCGCCAGCCGATCAAGGCCATGATGCCGTCGTTTCCCATGTTCCACGATGCCGCCTACCAGCTCGCCGTGCTGGCACCCTTGCTCGGCAACATGACGCTCGTCATGCCGCGCAGTGTCAGCTTTGATCCGGAGGCGGTACTAAAGCTGGTCGAGACTGAACGGCCGCTGCTGCTGGGGAATGTGCCGACCGCCTGGCGCATGCTGGTCGACTACCCTGACATCGACCGCTTTGACCGCAGTTCGGTGCTGGCCTGCGCAACCGGTGCCGGCGTGTGTCCCGCCTCGCTCAAGCGCAAGATCTTCGCCGCCTTTCCCGGTGTGGTGATCGCCGACGGTTTCGGTCAGACTGAGATGACGCCCGTGACCTCTTTCCGCTTCGACTTCAGTCCCGCTTCGCTGAAGGATCACTGCGTCGGTAAGCCGGTGGTGGAAACCCGCATCGTCGACGAGCAGGGTCGCGACGTGGCACCCGGCGAGGTAGGCGAAATCATCTACCGCAGCGGCTCGGTGATGAAGGGCTATTTCAACGAACCGGACAAGACCGCCGAGACCGTGCGCAACGGCTGGCTGTACAGCGGCGACCTCGGCTATTTCGATGCCGACGGCGATCTGCGGGTGGTGGAGCGCAAAAAGGAATGCATCTCGAGCGGCGGCGAGAAGATCTTTCCGCACGAGGTCGAGGAGGTTCTGCTGGAGCACCCTGCCATTGCCCAGGCCTGCGTGATCGGTGTGCCGGATGAGAAATGGGGCCAGTCGGTGCGGGCGGTGGTGGTGACCAAAGCCGGCATGTCGCTCACCGCCGATGCGGTCATCGCACATTGCGAGGGTCGCATCGCCGGCTACAAGAAACCTCGTTCGGTGGTTTTCGCCAAGGAACTGCCTGTTTCGCCGGTCGGCAAGATTCAGCGCCGCGAGGTCAAGGAGATCTACGGCGCGGCATTGGCAGCGGCTGCGGCGGGCGCCTGAAGCGTACGCCCTGCCTGGCAGCGGATGCGGTCAGGTGGGGCGGTTTCCCATGCGCAGGCGCAACAGCCCTTCCTGGGCGCTGGAGGCGATGCGTCGTCCGTCGCGGGTATAGAAGCCGCCCAGATTGAAGCCTCGGGCGCCGGACGCGCTCGGGCTTTCCATGTGGTAGAGAATCCAGTCGTCGATGCGGAACGGCCGATGAAACCACAGGGCGTGATCCAGGCTCGCGCCCTGCAGGTTGCCCTGGAAAAAGGTGATGCCATGCGGCAGCAGGCTGGTACCCAAGAGGTTGAAGTCTGAAGCGTAGGCGAGCAAAGCGCGATGCAGGCCAGGCTCGTCAGGGAGTGGATGGGCGACGCGGAGCCAAACCTGTTGGATGGGTGCACGCCGTTCCGGGGTGAAGAAATCCACCGGCGCCACGGGACGCATCTCGATCCCAACCTCCCGGTTCAAGAATCGGCGCAAGGGTTCAGGGACCCGCTCCGCCAGCCGTGCCCGCAGTTCCTGCTCGGTAGGCAAGGACTCGGGGGGTGGTGCCTGCGGCGCGGGGGCCTGGTGATCGAGCCCATCCTCGGTCACCTGGAAAGAAGCCGAGAGGCTGAAGATCGGCTTGCCGTGTTGCAGTGCGAGCACGCGGCGAGTGGAAAAGCTCTTGCCGTCGCGCAGGCATTCCACCTGATAGACGATGGATGCTTTCATGTCGCCCGGACGCAGGAAGTAGGCGTGCAGGGAGTGGGCCGAACGGGCAGGATCGAGGGTGCGCTGCGCCGCGACCAGCGCCTGGGCGACGACCTGGCCGCCGAACACACTGAATCCCCCCAGATCCGCGCTGGTCCCGCGGAACAGGTTTTCATCGAGGGTTTCAAGATCCAGTTGAGACAGAAGATTCAGCAAAGCCGGCGCCATGGTTCCTCCCCAGCGGCTGCTTGCCGCAAGGCTCATTTTAAGGCGGCAGCTTGTCTTTGGGCATGTCGGGCAAGGGGGAATGCGGGTCTTGCTGCGGGGAGCGGTGGTCCCGCAGGGTGATCGCTCGATGGTGGTGCCGGGAGCGAGAGTCGAACTCGCACTCCCTCACGGGAACCGGA
>DATLZY010000076.1:0-46768 GCA_035573755.1 Candidatus Acidiferrales bacterium | reverse complement strand
CTTCTACAATCACCGCAGGCTGCATTCGTCGCTGGGCTACCTCAGCCCGATGCAGTACGAGCAGCGCTGGTACGAGGCACAGCGTAAAAAGGCCGCGTGAACCGTGGGTTAAGAGCTACACGAAACAGGGGCAAGGTCACGCCCACTCTGCGCCGCCATCTGGCGCGGCTTGCCATTCTCGTGCTCGTGGTCGTGCTGTCCCTTGCCGTCGCGCATTGGTTGCGACGTCAGTTGACACTCGTCCAGTCCAATGACGCCCGCGTCGCAGCAGACATGATTACCGTGAGCAGCGAGTCACCGGGACGCATCGTGCAGTTCGATCTCACTCCAGGCCAACAAGTGGCGGCTGGTGCCCTTCTGGTCCGGCTCGATGATGCGGAAGTCAAAGCCGCGCTGGCCGAAAGCCAAGCGGCACTGACGAGGCTTGAAGCCAACCGGGCGACGCTGACCGCTCGAATCAGCCAGCAGCGGAGCACGGTTCACGCCCGGATCGACGGTGCGCGTTCGAAACTCAACAGTGCCCGAGCCGCTCTTGCCGCCACCCAAGCGCGACAGGAACTGGCACGACACAATGCCGAGCGGGCCGATGCGCTCATCGCCGACCACGTCATCAGTGTCCAGAGATGGGACGAGCTCCAGCATGAGCGGCAGGCCGCAGATGAGGCGGCACGGGAAGCCAAAGCGCTGCTGGCGGTGGCCGAAGCAGGCCTGGCCGAGGCCGAGGCCGAGGTACAGGGCATTACCGTGCTAGAGCGCCAGATCACCGAAACCGACGCCGCCATCACACAGGCCAAGGCCGCACTCGAACAGCAAGAGGTCCGGCAGGCCAAACTCACGCTGTATAGCCCGATCGATGGCGTAGTCGATGAAATCTTCTCTCACGCTGGTGAATACGCCATGCCAGGCCGACGTCTGGTGCTGATCCACGATCCGCGCACGACCCGCATCGAGGCCAACATCAAGGAGACCGCGATCGAAGATGTCAGACTTGGCGCACCGGCGCACATTCAGGTGGACGCCTATCCCGGCAAGGTCTTCAGCGGCCACGTGAGCGCATTGGGTCAAGCGGCGACGAGCCAGTTTGCGCTGATCCCCAACCCCAATCCCAGCGGCAATTTCACGAAGATCACCCAGCGGCTCCCTGTTCGCATCGCGCTCGACCAGCCCGCCGCGGACTTGAGGCCGGGCATGATGGTGGAAGTGGCCATTGAACGCTGATGATGCGCCCGATCTGGAACGCCTGAGTGCCCGTTACGGCGCGGCCTATCGCTGGCTGGCGACGCTGACGGTGATGACCGGAACGATTTCGACCGTTCTGTCCTCGACCATCGTCAACGTGGCCATCCCTGACATCATGGGCGCCTTCGGGATCAGCGCCACTCAGGCCCAGTGGATGTCGACCGGATTCCTCGCGGCTATGACCGCGACCATGCTGGCCAATGCGTGGATGGTCGGCCGTTTCGGCCAGCGCGGCGCCTTTCTCATCGCTATCGGCGTGTTTACCGCAGGTTCCGTGCTCGGCGGCCTCAGCCCCAACGAGCAGACGCTGATCTTCGCGCGCATCTTGCAGGGCGGCGGCGCCGGCTTGACCCAACCCTTGGCCATGCTGGTGATCTTCAGCGTCTTTCCGGCCGAAAAGCGCGGCCAGGCGATGGGCATCTACGGAATCGGCGTGGTCTTGGCTCCTGCATTGGGACCGACGATCGGCGGGCTGCTGGTCGACAACCTCAGTTGGCGCTACGTGTTTTTCATGACCTTGCCGTTCTGCCTGATCGGCATGGGACTCGCCAGCCTGCTGCTGCCGGGCGCAGGTAGCCGCGCCGCGCGGCCGCGGCTGGATGCGGTGGGCTTGCTGCTGATCGTGGCCACGCTGTTCCCCCTTCTCACCGCGCTGGCCAACGGACAACGCTGGGGCTGGAATGAAATCCCGACCGGCATGACGCTGCTGCTCTCGGCCGCGTGTCTGCTCGGACTCATCGCTTGGGAACGTCGTCATCCCCAGCCCCTGCTGGATTTCGATCTGTTCCGCAATGCCCGTTTCTCGGCTGCCGCGGCAGTCACGATCATCTACGGCGCAGGCCTGTTCGGTTCCACCTACCTCATTCCGGTCTTCGTCCAAACCATCCAGGGGTACACGCCCACCCGTTCAGGTCTGCTGCTCATGCCGGCAGGCCTCGTGCTGGCGGTGATTTTTCCCATCGCCGGCCAGCTCTCCGATCGCCTGCAGCCGCACTACCCGGTGATCGCCGGTCTGGGCGTCTTTGCGCTGTCGTTCTGGCTACTGCACGATGTCGACACCAACACGCCCTTTGCCTTCCTGGCCTTTGCCATCGCCCTGGGACGGGTCGGATTGGGACTGGTCATGCCCGCCCTGACGGCCGGGGCCCTGCGGGCGGTGCCGCCGGCGAAAATCGCTCAAGGCTCCGGAACCGTGAATTTCTTGCGCCAACTGGGCGGCGCATTGGGGGTCAATCTGCTGACCGTGTTCATGGAGCGGCGCACGGCGTTCATGGCGGACGCCATGACCACGACACAAGCAGCCGACAATACGGCCACTCAGGCGCTGGTGGATCACCTCGCCGAGTTGTCCAAGGCAGGCGGCGCACCAGGGGATCTTGCCCAAGGCTACGCTGCCGACTTTCTCGGCCGTGTCATCTATGCGCAGGCCAATACATGGGCTTACCGAGAAGGCTTTATACTCGTGGCTGCGGTTTTCCTCGTGGCCATCGGCCCGGCCTGGTTGATGGGCCGCACCCGGGAGGTGTCTCATGTATCACCGGATCCTGCTCGCCTATAACGGTTCTCCGGAGGGCCGAGCCGTACTGCACCAGGGCACCGAGCTGGCCAGGCTTTGCAAGGCCGAGGTCTGCCTGCTAGCCGTGGTCGGCATTCCGACGGGCCTCGCCATGGCCGAAACCATCGTCACGCCGGAAATGACCGACGCCCTCGAAGCGCCGGCGCGCCAGACCCTGGAGGAAGGTGCGCGGGATATGCTGGCCATGGGGCTCGCGGTGCAGACGCGCATCGAATTCGGCGAGCCGGTGGAGCGCATCGGCGCCGTGGCCCGCGACTACGGCGCCGATCTCATCGTCGTGGGTCACCGCCATCGCGGTGCGCTGGCCCGATGGTGGGGCGGATCGGTCGGCAAAAGCCTGCTGGGGCAAATTCCCTGCGATCTTTTGGTGGCCGTAGATCACCAAGAAGAAAGCTCGGTCGGCGGATGAACCATACCATGTCCACTCCAGCCATCGACTGCATCTTTTGCCGCATCCTCGCCGGGGAGCTACCTTCCAGTCGGGTAATGGAAGACGATGACTGCATCGCCATCATGGACGCGTTTCCCTTGCGCCCCGGCCACGTCCTGGTGATCCCGCGCACACACCGCGAAACACTGGCGGAGCTGTCGCCGACGCTGCGGGCGCATTTGCTGGAGACCGCCAATCGCATCGCCCAAGCGATAAGGCGCAGTCCGCTCGCACCGGACGGTATCCATTTCGCCGTCAATGAAGGGCGTGCCGCCCATCAGACCGTGCCGCATTGTCACATCCATGTCTTGCCGCGCCGCCGAGGGGACTTGGGCAGACTGATGGGGCAGATCCTGAGCAAGCCCATTCAACTGATTCGAGGGCCGCGCGGGCAAGCGGAACGTGACCATCAGGCGCGCCTGATCGGCGAGCATTTGGAACCTTGAACAACACGGTCAGCGCTCAAAGCGCGTGTCCCGAAAAGATAAGGCCGGGAAGATCCCGGCCTTTCTCGTCTTGTACACTCGCCCGGCACTCAGGCGATCGTCACGCTTGCATCCAGATAGACGTCCTGAATCGCATGCAACAGCTTGACGCCTTCGGCGAACGGGCGCTGGAAGGCCTTGCGCCCAGAGATCAGCCCCATGCCACCGGCACGCTTGTTGATGACGGCGGTGCGCACCGCTTGAGCGAAATCATTGGCTCCAGATTCGCCACCCGAATTGATCAAGCCGCAGCGTCCCATGTAGCAATTGGCGACCTGGTAACGCACCAGATCGATCGGGTGGTTGGTAGTGAGTTCAGTGTAGACCTTCTCATGGGTCTTGCCAAAACCAATCGCCTTGTAGCCCCCGTTGTTCTCGGCCATCTTTTGCTTGACGATGTCGGCACCGATGGTGGAGGCAATGTGGTTCGCCTGACCGGTAAGGTCAGCTGAGACGTGATAATCGACACCATCTTTCTTGAATGCATTATTGCGCGTGTAGGCCCACAGAATCGTCACCATGCCAAGCTCGTGCGCGCGGGC
Organism: Candidatus Acidiferrales bacterium; assembly: GCA_035573755.1. GTDB lineage: Bacteria > Pseudomonadota > Gammaproteobacteria > UBA5335 > UBA5335 > Macondimonas. Next base: position 42,496 of record DATLZY010000076.1, on the reverse strand, counting down.
GAAGGCCTCGCTCACCTCCTGGATCTGTCGGCGCGATTCGGGCGAACCGAAATAGACGGTCGCGCCCACGCCGATGGCACCCATGTCGAATGCCTGATCGACGCTGGCGAACAGGGTCTGATCGTATTGCGTCGGCAGACTCAGGATCTCGTTATGATTGAACTTCATGATGAAAGGAATCTTGTGCGCGTAACGGCGCGACATCATCGCCAGCACGCCATAAGTCGAAGCCACTGCGTTGCAGCCGCCCTCGAGCGCGAGGTCGCAGATTGCGCGGGGATCGAAAAAATCGGGATTGGGTGCGAAGGACGCTGCACCGGAATGCTCAATGCCCTGATCAACCGGCAGAATCGATAGATAACCCGTACCGCCCAGACGGCCATGATTGAAGAGCGCCTGGAGATTGCGCAAGACACTCGGGTTGCGATCGGTTTGCGCGAACACGCGGTCCACGAAATCAGCGCCTGGCAGTTCGAGACGTTCCTTGGCAATGCCGCGACAGGTATGGCTCAGCAATGATTGGGCTTCGTCGCCCAGTATGGTTGCGATATCGGTCATATGGTCTGCTCCCGTGCAGGATAGAAGGGCCGTGACAGGCACTGGCTGTGGAAACTGGCGCGCGACGCAGGCAGCCATCTTAACGTGGCTGGACGGCGCTCGAACAGGTCCCCACGCTGTCGAGCCCATCCTGCTCCGGGATAAACGCTTCGCCGCGGCACAACCCAATTTTGCTCGAGATTTGCTCGAGTTCCAGCAAAGCGCTAGGATTCCGGGGCAAACCACTGCGATATCGTGTTGTCTGCTGCAGGCGACACTGGCGGTGGCACAATGAGGTATATTAGGCTATGTTCGGTTTCAGGACCGGAAAGGCGCCCATGAACCGATTAGCGCCGATTGACTTCACCGCGAAGGCGGTCGTGTAAATTTCGTTCCGCTCATAACCTTTGTTAACAAAAATGGAGGAATCATCATGAAGCGTCTGTCTTGTGCGGCTCTGATGCTGCTGGCGCCGCTGGTCGGCCATGCAGAACTCTCTTCGATGGAAGACACAGCACTTGCCGACGTCAAGGGGCAAGCCGTCGTCGACCTGGGCGGCGGTTTCGTCGGCTCCGAGAACGGCATCTTCCAGACCTATACCGTTTTCGACCAGACTCTTTATGTACCCTTTGAAGTCCCCGACGATACGCAGCCGACCAGGCCCGGTCATCGTCCGATCGTCATCGGCAACCTGGTCTGCGATACCTGCCTCATCGTGGCCGGCATCAAACTTGGCCTGGTTGCCTCTTACATCGGCGCAGAAGCGGCCATCCTGAGCCTTGATCCGTTCCCGATCGGCCAGACCCTGTCTGCGCTGCACTACGCGAAAGCCGTCCGGATCAACGCAGTGGCCGAGCGGTTTTTCTATGGACCTTCCGTGAGCGCCAGCGCTTCGGCCAGCGTTTCCGTCAACTGAACCCCTGATCGCCACTGGGTAGAGAATTCAAGGAGCCAACCGAATGAAATCGCAATTGAAGAAGATCACCGGAGCGTCCGCGCTGCTACTGCTGGCAGCTCCTGCTGTGCAGGCCGCCGTCGAAAGCGGCTTCGTCGTGTCCCCGGGTGCCGTGTATCAGTGGTTCGACGACGACAAGGCGGGTGTGAAAGACGATGTCGGCTACCGCTTGGGCCTCGGTTATCAGTTCACCCCGAACTGGGTGCTGGAATTGGTGGGCTCGCGCGTGGAAAGTGAAGTCGAAGGTTCCAAAGGCGTCGACTTCAAGATGACGCAAGCCACCCTGGACCTGATGTACAACTTCATGCCGGAATGGACGGTCACGCCATACGCTCTGCTGTCTGCGGGCTACGCCTGGTATGAATCCGATGGCTACAAAAAAATCTCGCCCACCCTCGAAGATTTCGACGAAGACGAACCGGTCGTCGGCGCGGGTCTGGGCCTGAAAGCCAACCTCACGGATAACCTGTTTGCCCGTCTGGACGGCCGTTATGTCAGCTACACCGACAGCAACATCGACGACTATATCGCGCACCTGGTGATCGGCTACACCTTCGGTGAAAACACCGAGGCTGCCGCCCCTGCGCCCGAGCCGGTGGTCATGGAAGCGCCTGTCGATGGCGACGCGGACGGCGACGGCATCCCCGACTCCCGTGACAAGTGCCCGGGCACTGCCGCTGGCGCCAAGGTGGACGCTGATGGTTGCTACATCATCATCGAAAAGCCGGTGACCATTCGGCTGGAAGTCTTGTTCGACTTCGACAAGTCGGTCGTCAAGCCCGAGTACTATCCGGAGATCAAGAAGGTCGCCGACTTCATGAAGCAGTATCCGATGACGGAGACCGTGATTGAAGGTCACACCGACTCCATGGGCACCAACGCCTATAACCTGAGCCTGTCTCAACGTCGTGCCGAAGCGGTGCGGCAGGTGCTGATCGACCAGTTCAAGATCGAACCCAGCCGCCTGACCAGCGTAGGTTATGGCGAAGAGCGTCCTGTGGCCGACAACAAGACCGAGCAGGGTCGTCAGCTCAACCGTCGCGTGATTGCCGTGGTTTCCGCGACCAAGAAGGAAAAGCTGAAGCAGTAAGCTGCTTCAGACGGAACGGGAAAAGCCCGGGTTTCCCCCCCCGGGCTTTTCTTATGGGCGGCTGTCGCCCTTTCCAAGCGGCTTCAGCCTCGGATCCCTGGTCAAAATCGGGGCATGTGAGCCACCTGGTCGCGAATGTAGACAGGCACCGCCGCCTCTGGCGGAAGCAGTCCGCCGCCAGCGGCGCAGGTTTGCACGGCCAGCCGCGCAAGATGGTGAGCCGCTGGAAGCTCAATCACCGCGGGGGGCACGAGACCCCTCGACGAGCATACATCTCCATAGGCAGCCCACGCATTGCCGATACCCCGCGCAGTCCTAATCGGCGCTGGCAGTATCATGCGGTCCGGCGCACCGACGAGGTCCTCGGTGATCCGCTCCAGCCGGCTGCCAGTCGCCCGGAACACGGCCCAGTAAACCTCGCCCATTCTGGCGTCCAGCGCCGCGACGATATCGCCGTCGCCGCGCAGCCGTTCCGACTCAGCCAGTATCTCCAGGTCCGATACGGGTATGACCCCCAAGCCGGACCCAAAGGCCAAACCCTGAACCAGCGCTGCCACGACCCGCAGACCAGTGAAGCTGCCCGGACCGCAGCCAAATGCGACAGCGTCCAGCGAGGACAGTGCATATCCAGACGTGGACACCGTCTCCCGCACCGCCTGCAACAACCATTCCCCATGGCCAGTTGACGCGTGCCGTTCGCGATACAGGACATCGCCATCACTCCACAAGGCGACGCTCGCCCTCTCCGTCGCCCCGTCAATCGCCAGCAGGCGCATCGATCCCCTCTCCATCGTGAACGCGCAGCGCGCGAAAAAATGCAGCCACCCGCTCTGCATCCCGAGTGAGCGGCGCAGGCGGCAGACTGTCCAGAAAAACTCGGCCGTAGGAGCGCTCCAGCAGCCGGCGATCCCCCACGAGCAGCACACCGCGATCGTGCGCGTCCCTTATCAAACGTCCGGCACCCTGGCGCAGCGCCATCACTGCCGCCGGTAGCTGAACCTCCCGGAAAGGATTGCCGCCTCTGTTTTCTGCGGACTTGAGACGCGCCCGCAGGACCGGATCGTCCGGCGCGGCGAAAGGCAGACGATCGATGGCGACGAGCTGCAGAGCCTCCCCCCGCACGTCGACGCCCGCCCAGAAAGACGCGGCGCCGAGCAACACCGCATTGCCAGCCGCGACGAATCGCTCCAACAAGCGGGCCGGCGGCGCATCACCCTGCGTGAGAACCGGGAAGGGCAGATCGGCGAGTGCAGTGGCGGCAAGACGCAGCGCGCGGTGGCTCGTGAACAGGAGAAAGGCACGCCCCTCGCTCCATTCGAGCACGGGGCGCACGGCGGCGATGAAGCGTGCGTCGTAGTCCGGCGCGCTGGGTAAGGGCAGGCCTGCCGGCACGTAGGTCAACGCCTGCTGCGCATAATCGAACGGACTCGCCAACTTGAGGCATGGCGTGCCCTCGTCCAGCCCTGCATCCCGCAGAAAGTCCGAAAAGCTCTTACCCACCGTCAGGGTCGCCGAGGTGAGAATCCAGGGGCAAGGCCGGCGGTCGCGGAATTCGCGCAGTGCCGCGCCGACTTCCAACGGGGTGCTGTGAAACAGCAACGCATTGCGTGCAGTCTGCAGCCAGTGCACCTGCTGTCGGTCTGCCTGTTCCGAACCCCACTGTGCCAGACTCTCGCCGAGATGCCGGGTGCGACGCATGAGATGGTGCAATCCCGGACTGCGGTCTGCCACACGGTCGAGTTCGCTGGCCAGCAACTGGAGCGCTCCCTGCAATCGTTCGCGTTGTCCCGCAAAAGCATCGGGAAGTTGTCCATCCGATGGGTAGGCGATTCGCTGGTCGCCATCCGGCAGGCAGCCGCGCAACAAGCGAGCCTGATGATCCACGGTTTCGGCCGCCTGCAGCAGGTCGGGCTGATTATCTCCGAGCACTGCCAATTCGGTGCGCAGATCACGCAGCAGAAGTCCCATCTGCCGGGTGCTGACGGACGACCCAAAGAACTGGCTTGCCACATCCCGAAGCTGATGCGCCTCGTCCATTACGATGGCATCGACACCCGGCAACAACTCGCCAAACCCATCCTCGCGCAAGGCCATATCGGCGAACAACAGATGATGATTGACGACAACCACTTCGGCGTCCATTGCCGCGCGACGTGCCTTCAGCACGTGACAACTCCTGACTTCCGGGCATTCCTGACCGAGGCAATTGTCTCCGCTGGATGTGATCCGTGTGATCAAGTCGGGGGCATCGGACAGCGTTGCGCATTCAGACAGATCGCCCGAACGGGTCTGCTCCATCCACGGCCGGATACGGCCCAGAGCAGCTCGATCACTGAACCACAGATCCTGTTCGCTTTGCAGGAAGCGGTACCGGCACAGGTATCGCCCGCGCCCCTTCAGTAAGGCCACCTCGCGCCGGATGCCGAGCGCATCTTGCAACGTCGGAAGGTCACGGTCCATCAGCTGGTCCTGCAGTGCTAGAGTGGCGGTGGAAATGAGCACGCGCTGCGATCCCAGCAAGACCGGTGCGAGATAGGCAAACGTCTTACCGATGCCGGTCCCTGCCTCGATGACCCGTGTTTGCCCGTCTTCCAGTGCTTGCTGCACCCAGCGGCTCATCTCCACCTGGCTTGGCCGGATCTGATAACCGGGTATCGCTTGGCGCAACGACGCGCCGCTCGCCCAAAACGCCTCCAACACCTCCCTGCTCATGCGTCGCGATCGGCACGATCCCGCGCCTCGCGGGCACCTGCGCTGTCACCCTGCATCTGCCGGGCCTCGGCAATCACCGACCAGGCCCGATACCGAATCGCTCGCGTCTTGCCGCCCAGCGAAAGGGCCCGTCGGGCCATGGCTTCGGCCTGTTCGGCTCGTTGCTGGGCCAAGCGGATGCCGGCAAGGCTCAACCACGGTTCAGGATGTGTGGGCGCGAGACGCAAGGCACGTTCCGCCGTGGCGGCGGCAGCGTCCATCTGACCTTGCGCGCGCTGGGCCTCGACCTGACGCATCAGGGCCTGCGCCGCTGGACTCAACGGCGGCAGAGGCGCATCCTCAAGGATAGCCGGCTTGGGCGGTGTGGCCTCCGGTCGCTCGACATTCGGCATGGCCGCAGGAAGATCAGCCGGCCGTTCGGGAGCCGTGGGCGGCAGACGCAAGCCCGCACTGCACGCCGTCAGACAACCAATGGCCGCTGCGAGCATCCATATGGATCGCTTCATGGTGATCTGTCCGTGCTATACCGCGTCATCGCGTGAGAAGCTCCTGCCACCATTGCCGGAGCTGCTGCGCCGGTGAGGAGCGCGCGTCAGGCCAGTCTTCGCCCAGCGCGCACGGCAGCGGATCGACTGGGGCGCTGCCATCACGGAACGGCAACTCGATAGCGCCGGGGCATTCTGGGCCGGCCGCGCGGCCGCTGGTCGGGTCGACCCACTGCAAAGATACCCCTTCGGGCAACGTCCGCCGAACGGGATGAAGTTCGGTATGACGCATGAAGTCCAACCAGACCGGCAGTGCGCCGGCCGAGCCAGACAGCCCCATGGGCGTGTTGTCATCCCGACCCACCCAGACGACGGCAAGTCGATCCCCGGCGTACCCAGCAAACCAGGCGTCGCGCTGATCATCTGTGGTGCCCGTCTTTCCGGCCGCTTCCATGGACGCCGGAAGCACCGCAGCGGCACGTGCCGTACCTCGACGCACCACTTCCTGCAAGGCTGCGTGCAGCAAAGCCATGGCCTGCGGTGAGGCAGCCGTCTCCATTGCCAGCGGATAGCGCTGGAGCGGCTTGCCGTCGGGCGATACGACCTGCTGGATCACCTGCAAGGGAGCGCGGATGCCACCGCCAGCAATCGTCTGATACATCTGCGCAACCTCGAATGGGGTCAGTTCGATGGCCCCAAGGAGCAACGCCGGCACCGGCTGAATATTCGCGTCCACCCCGAGGCTGCGCAGAGTCTTCATCACAGCGGGTACGCCGACCGCCAGGCCCAACCGGACCGTTGCAGCGTTATGGGACTGCGCAAGGGCCTGGAACAGTGGCTCCTTGCCGTAAAATTGGCCGGACGCGTTTCCGGGCTGCCAGACTTTTCCACCGGCCAGCTGCACGGTGACGGGCGCATCGTCGATGGGCGTGGTAAGCGAATAGGCCCCGGATTGGAGCGCGGCCAGATAAACGGCCGGCTTGACGAGGGACCCAATCGGCCGGCGCGCGAACAGCGCGCGATTCATGCCTTCGGCGGCATCGTTCCGCCCCCCGGCGACAGCCTGCACAGCCCCGGTGAGCACATCGGTGACCACCACGGCGCCTTCGAGGCGTGCCTTACCCCGTTGGCCTAGCCGGTCGAGCTGCCGGGTCAACGCGCTCGTCGCCTGCTCCTGGGTCTCCGGGTCGAGTGTAGTGAACACACGCAGACCCTGTAAGGTGAGGGCATCTGCGGAGTAGTCCCGCATCAGGTGATCGCGGACCAGGCCCAAGGCGGCCGTGTAAGTTCCGGCCCGAGCGAGGGCCGGGCGCACGCCCAAGGGCTTGGCTTGGGCCTGGGCGAGTTGCGCCGGATCCAGCAGACCGACTTGGGCATAGCGTTCAAGCACCACATCGCGTCGGGCCTTGGCGCGCGCCGGTTGCCGCAAGGGGTGATAGTAAGACGGGCCCTTGACCAGCGCGACGAGCAGCGCCTGCTCCTGGATTTCCAGTTCATCGAGCGGCTTGCCGAAGTAATACTGGCTCGCGAGCCCGAAGCCGTGGATGGCGCGGCCACCTTGCTGACCGAGATAGACCTCGTTGAGATAGGTCTCGAGAATCTCGCCCTTCTCGTAATGCCATTCCAGCAGCAGGGCCATGAGCGCTTCGTCGAACTTGCGGCGAAAGCTCCGCTCACTGTCCAGAAAGAGATTCTTGACCAGTTGCTGGGTGAGCGTGCTACCGCCCTGAATCACGCGACCCGCCCGCAGATTGGCCACTGCGGCGCGCAGCACGGCGCCGGGATCGATGCCCGCATGGCGTGTGAAACGCCGGTCTTCCACAGCCAAGAGCCCCAGCACCAGGGTTTCTGGAACCGCTTCGAGTTGCAAGAGGACTCTGTCTTCCCCGTCCGCACCGTAAAGAGATCCGATGAGCTCAGGGTCCAGCCGGATCAGTGTCAAGGTCGTCCGCCGATCGAGGTCCGTCAATTCTGTGATACCGTTCGCGTCGAAGGCGACACGAATCCGGCGCGCCGGTTGGACACCATCCCAGAAGGTGAGACGGCGGACATGGATCGACAGACGATTCTGGCCATCGACCCGATAAGTCCCCGGGCTGTCGATTACGGCGCTTGGGCGATAACCCACGCGTTGCAATTCGCGGAGCACACGGTCGCGGCTCGTGGGTTCGCCGACCCCGAGTTCCAGCGGGCGCCCAAAGACCTGAGCGGGCAAAGACCATCGCCGCGTCTCGAAACGCGTCACGACCTCGCGGTCGAGATAGGCGGCATAGACAATCACGGCGCTTGTGGCGATCAGCGTCGCCCACATGGCCCAAGGCCCGAACGGCAGCAACCGACGAAACGCGGACAGCAAGGCGGGTGTCCTAAATGCACCAATTCTGGTGATTTCGACGGACCCATGCACCAAGGGGCACCGAGCTCCCCATGCAAAAATGGGCCGGGTCCAAGGCGACTATTTCAACACATTGATTCGAAAAATGGAATTGTGTTGGCCCGATCCGTGCGTGAACATATGGGCACACAGTCCTGGTGTGCGCAGATCCTCCACGATCTTCCTCTCTCGCACATTGCGCCCCTTCGGGGCGCTTTTTTTTATGCCCGATCAGGATTCGACGGTTGCAGCCGCTCCACGGCAGCACACATTTCCTGCAGGGAAATATGCCGCACATCCCGCCCTCCGACCAGAAAAATCACATACTCGGCAATGTTGCGGGAGTGATCCCCGATGCGCTCCAGCGCCCGCGCACACCAGATAATGTCCAGCATGCGGCGGATGGTGCGCGGATCTTCCATCATGAAGGTGATGTTCTGGCGCCAGATCGATTCATATTCCCGGTCCACCTCTTCGTCCGCATGCACCACTTCGAGCGCCGCCCGGGGATCCATTCGGGCGAATGCGTCCAGGGCATCCGTCAGCATGGAGCGGGCGCGGATCGCCAGATGCTCCAACGCCTGATAACCATACGGCAACCGGTCCATCTGGCTCAAATGGGCCGCCATGCGGGCGATCTTGCAGGATTCATCACCGATGCGCTCGAGGTCGGTAATGATCTTCAACACGGTGATGATCAGCCGTAGATCGCCAGCGGCCGGCTGCCGCCGCGCCAGAATCCGGTTGCATTCCTCGTCCAGGGTGACTTCCTGCATGTTGATCCGCTGGTCAGCAGCCACCACTTCCTCAGCGGCCTGACCATCGGCAGCCACGAGCGCCCGCATGGCCTGGATGATCTGATCCTCGACCGCACCGCCCATGGCCAACACCCGGCTGCGTATCCCCTCGAGCTCTTCGTTGTAACGGCGCGAGGTGTGTTGTGTGATGTCACCGGCTTCCATTGGTTCTCCCCGCTGATTTCAAATTCATCGCTGCTCCACCGGAATGTCGTACGCGCCCGGAAACTGCCCGATGCATCGGGCAATACGGCCTGCCTCTATAAGGGCACACCTTACAGACATGACAACCTCATCCTAACGCGTCCGTGTTTCAGTTTGTGGCTCGGTGCGACCACGCCAGCCGATCAGCGCGTAGACCCAGGCCAGATCTCTCTCCGTTGCGGCATGACGCGACGTAGCCCGTAGGGCCGCGGCGCAAGCTTGACAGCTCTGCCAAAGATGCGCCACTTCCGGACGTTCACTTCACGACGTCTGCCGACACTCATCTTTGCCGCTCCACCAAACAAAAAAGGCGGGCTTCGGAGCCCGCCTTTGTCGCCTTCGCGGTCGCCTAGGTACTTGATGAAGGATCAAAAATTATAAATGAGGCCTACACCATAGCTGTCGGTCTGCGGGTCCTTGATGCCGCTTACGATGCGATCCTTGTCCTCATAGGTGACATAGTAGGCCTGTGCGGTGAGAGCCTTGCTCAGCTTGTAGTCGACCCCGAAAGCCATTTCAGTGCGCTCGATGTCCGTCTGATCGCCGGATGTCTGGCCATATTGGAACTTGAACTTGAAGGCATCGAATGTATAGGCAACAGAGGCCAGATAGCTGGTTTCCTCGGCGTCACCGCCCTTGTCATTCGTGGTGCTGTTGTTCTGATCGATACCAGTGGCCTGCTGGTACAAAGCGCCTATTTCAAGCGCCTCGAACAATTTGAGGGCCGCCGTGGCGCGGATGATGTCGATGCCAGCCGTCTTGCCATCGAACTTGAGGCTGCCTTCCTGGTTGCCGGCATAGGCTAACGCGCCGTAGAAAGGCCCCTGCTCGAACTCCGCCGAGGCGTAATAGGTGTCGGCGACGCTGTTGTCCTTGTCGTTGGCATCGTCCAGCGCCTTGCGTCCTTCACCGGGAGCGACAGCAGCAGTGATCGTCACCAGATCGCCCAGCTTGGGTGTGCTGTACTGGATCATGTTGTTGGCGCGCGTTTCACCCACCATGAGGTTGGTGATGTCGCCGATCGACTCATCGTTGAAAAAGTCCACCTTAGCGCCGACTTCCTTGACCGGGGTGTCGAACTTGCCGACCTTGCCTGTCCCAAAGTCGCCCTTCAGGCCCACGAAGATGTTGCGCTCGGAGAACTCGTCGCTCTCGCTGCCATCCGGGTTGGTACCATACTCTAGCTGATAGATCACCGACATATCGGCCAAACCGATGTCGGTGCTGCCCTTGAATCCGAGTCGGGAGGAATTGTTCTGATCCTGCACCCGCCAAGTGGTGTCAGTCTCTTTGGAGTCCAGCCCGATTTCGTCTTTCTGACCGTCCAAGCCAACGTTGAAGCGCCCATAGATCTTGGCATCGGCAAGCGCCGCGCCCGGCAGCGCGACCAGACCACCCACGGCCATTGCAACCCAACTTTTGTTCACTGACCTCTCCCTTTTGGCATCCCGAGTGATGAATTTTTCCGCAACGACGTCCGCTGGATCGCACAGAACAATGTGCGCGCCCGACTATGATCGAATGATTCGATGAAGCTCATCGAGCCGAATCAAAATCGGATGCATTATGGGAAACAACGAATGACGGTAATCTTTCAAAGATATGTCATTTTGATGACGGTCACGCCGACACCACAGCGCATTGATCGACCTTTTTTCGGGTATCCGTATCAATTTTGCTGGGTTGCGATCCACCGCAGAAAAGCACGGCGTTCCTCGCCGCTGGCCTGCTTCCACCAGGCCTGCATGAGCGTCAACCATTCCCCTTCGTTTACAGTCGCCACCGGAACGGCCTCCTCAGGGGCCGGTGCGTGTTTTGAGGATGCGGACCTCACGCGGGGCTCCGGCGGCGCGGCCAGCGGGGCGACGACCTGGGCCGAGGCAGAGGACCCATTGTCCGGCAGTAATTCGCTGGCGCCCGCAATTTGACCCATGATGCCCCTAGGGAAGCGCACGCCGCTGTCCTGCGACGGAACCTGCGCGCCGCTCGCCTCGTCGATCAACACACCGCTGAACGCCGCCGCCAATTGCTGCGCCTGGCGATAGTCGGCCGGATGGGTGTAATCGATGCGATAGCGGCCGCCGGCGCGTGCATCCAGCACAAAGAGCGCCGGATCCGAACGTAATACGTCGTGCTGGTCGCCCTGCGTCCAGATTTCACGATAGTAAGCCAACAATTCGTAGCGCCCCGGCGCGAGATCCATGACCTTGTCGCCACGTGTCCACATGCCGCTGGCACCTTTCACCTCGACCCCGTTGATACGCGCGATCTCAATGGCTTCGGGCACCGTCAGGCGTACCGCCTCAGACGCCGGGCTTCGCGCTTCATCATACAACTTGAACTGCGGGTTCGCGCATCCGACAAGCAGGGTGATGAGCACGACGGTCATGGTTGTAACGAGGCGATGAGACACTGAACATCCTCCGAGAGAACAAGGAACCAAGCTGCATCGACGGCAAATCGTGGTGCGGTAGTGGTGTTTGGGTCAGCCGTGACCGGCCGTGTGGCATGGCGACGCTAGCATGCGCCGCACTGATGACGTTTTTGTGACAAATTCCGGCACTGGGGCGGTCAGGATGATGGACAGCCAGTCGTCGACGGGTCGGCCATGACCCGGTGCGCGGGGAACCGGCACTCGAAACGGCTGCCCACCCCAAGCTCACTGTGAATCACGAGTTGCGCGTCATGACGCTGCAACGCATGTTTGACGATCGCCAGGCCCAGACCCGTTCCTCCCTGATCACGGCCTCGGCCGCCATCCACGCGGTAGAATCGCTCGGTCAGCCGCGGCAGATGTTCCGCAGCAATCCCGATTCCCGTATCCGTCACCTCGACGCAGAGCCCCTCGGGGGTATGCCATGCCGCGAGCGATACCGAGCCGCCGGAGGGGGTGTATTTGACGGCGTTCGACAGCAAGTTATCGAAAACACTCCGTAACTCTCCCTCAACACCTCTGATCCATAGTCCTTCTGGAACGCTCAGCTTTATGGCGAGCTTGCCGGCCGCCGCCCGCTCGGCCTCGGCGCAACAGCGCTTCAGCAAGCGACTCATGTCGACCCCCTCCGCTCTGACTGTCCCCGTGGTTTCATCCAAGCGTGACAGCAGCAGCAGATCAGCCAGCAGCTGTTCCATGCGCGTCGCTTGCTCGCGCATCGCGGTGAGCGGCATCAGCCAGCCGGAATGCTTGTCCTGCGCCTCTTCGAGCAGCATTTCCACATAGCCGGACAGCACGGTGAGCGGTGTGCGCAGTTCGTGAGACGCATTGGCCACGAAGTCCTGGCGCACCCGATCCAGGCGGCGCTCACGGCTGATGTCGCGCGCCACCAGTAGACGCTGGTCCGTGCCATAGGGGACGATCTGCAGCGACAGCAGAACATCCGGGGCATGAGGCGAAGGGATCTCGATGGCTTCTTCGTAGGCGCCGCTTTCGAGGTAACGAACGAAAGCCGGGGTGCGGATCAGATTGGCCACCCACTGGCCATAGTCTTGCGGTGAACGCAAACCCAGCAGACGTTGTGCCGCTTGGTTGAACCAAACGATACGTGACTCTGATGACAGTACCACCGTGCCGTCCGGCAGCGCAGCGGTCGATCGCAGGAACTGCTTGAGTATCACGGACAGTCGGCGCTTGCGTTTCTGACTGCGGCGCTTGATGCGCAGGACTTCCCCGGTCACCTCGGCCCACAGGTCCAAGCGCTCTTCGGAAAGCCGGCGCCCACGCCCACGGAGCCACAATTCAAAGCGACGCAGCTGCCACAGATGCCAGGCCAGCCGGCTGCCCAATGCGATGCACAGCGCCCAGGCCGGCTGTCCAAGCCAACCGCCGATCCCCGCGCCCAATGCAAGCAGCAAGCCCAGCGACCGAAACTCACGACTCCAGGGCGATGACATGCCTCAGCCTTGGGCAGAAAATCGGTACCCCGCCCCCCGCACAGTCTGTACCAAGTGCGCAACGCCGTGATTTTCTAGCACCTTGCGCAGCCGCCGGATGTGAACATCGACGGTACGCTCCTCGACGTATACGCTGGGGCCCCACACCCGGTCGAGTAGCTGGCTGCGGCTGTAAACACGATCCGGATGGCCCATGAAGAAATGCAGCAGGCGAAACTCCGTCGGCCCCAGATTGACCTTTTCGGGACCGATCGCCACGCGGTGGCTTGTCACGTCGAGCCGCATGCCGCCGGCTTCGAGAACTTCTTCCTGTGCCGTATGGATGCTGCGACGCATGACTGCGTACACGCGCGCAATCAATTCGCGCGGCGAGAACGGCTTGGTCACATAGTCATCGGCGCCGACGTTGAGGCCTCGGATCTTGTCGTCTTCCTCAGTCCGCGCCGTCAGCATGATGATGGGGATCTCCCGCGTCAGGCTATCCTTGCGCAGGGTCCGAGCGAATTCGAGGCCCGACATGCCGGGCAACATCCAGTCAAGCAGGATCACCTGGGGACGGCCGTCTGCGATCTGAGTACGCGCCTCTGCCGCATCACCGGCCTCGAGCACATTGAAACCTTCCCTTGCCAGCGAAAAGGCGACCATCTGACGGACCGCCTTTTCATCGTCAACGACCAGAACCGTCTTCTTTTCCATCGCGCACGACCCCTTGAATGAAGGCGGTTGTATTACAGCAACGCGCCATGACACTTCCGTGACAAAGCGTGTCGCTCGCTCCTCCGCCTGCGGCAGAACTTTGTTACGCTAACCAAGCTTTGGTATGCAGCGCGATCACCGGTCTGAACGGCGGCCACGGATCGACTCGCGACCGCGTTCCGCCGCGAGGCTCCCGACGCGCTGATCCTCCCTCCCATTCGTCTCGCCCCTGCGTGGCTGGGCGTGCTCGTACTGCCCCTACTCTTGCATCCTCCAGCCTCGCGTGGATCAATCTCCGCGACAGTCTGCTCCGCATCGCATCTCCCGATGCGGAGGCGATATCCCCGCTTGAGCGATCAGATAACTGATTTTAATGTATATTTCGGCATTACGTGGTTCGGATTGATGCGTTCGGGAATGCGCGTCTACCAGGAGACGGGGGGCTAATCTGCACACTGCTGGACCAAGCGCCAACTCCGATCGCACTGGCGCGACGCGGCAGAGCGCTGAATTACAATCCCGCATTCGCACAGCTAATAAGCGCCGATCCCGCTACGCATCCTGCCGATCCCTGTCCGGCAGGGGCATGACTGAAAGCTGGGTCGCGCTACTGCAGGTCGATCGTACGGCGCGACAGGCGTCGTTCTGGAGTCTGACGAGCCTCGGCGTGCTGGATCGCACCACGCTGACCCTGAGCCCGGACGTGCCGACCGAATGCGGTCCTTCGGGAAAAGCCGACATCGCGACCCTGACGCGTCTGGAATCGTTGCCAGCCATCCTCGCCCAGATGGAACGCGCCGGAATCGACCGTTTCGAGCGCATCCTTCCCGAGCACGCCGCGACAGACCCGATGCAGAGGCTCATGGTTGCGGGGCCGGTGCGGTGGCATAACGCCTCTGTCGCGCTGCTGGACGAACGTGACCTTCAGCCTCGCCGCGTTGCTGCTGCGTGCACCCCAGATGGATGGCAGTCAGCGGGAATCCCAGCGGGCCAGAGGCTAAAACCGCTCATCACGCGCCTCCACCTTACGTGGGCGACTCCGACAGCGCCTTGCCCAGCACTTCCACCAGATCGGGCGGCAAGTTGGGCTGATCGGCCAGCCGCACGAGCTGCGTCCGCATCAGATCCCGGTAAGGCGCGGGCAGATCGCGCCAGCCGGCAAACACGCCGGCCAGCCGCGCCGCCAATTGCGGATTGAGCGGAATCAGCGCCGCGATGCGATCCGCGACCCAGAGATAACCGCTGCCGTCCGGCGCATGAAAATGCAGCGGATTGCCCTGGGCGAATGCACCGACCACGGCCCGAACCTTGTTGGGCTGGCTCAGGCGAAAGGCCGGATGCGTCATCAGCCGGTCCAACCGGGCCAATGCCGCGCCCGTGCGGGCCTGAGCCTGGATGCGAAACCACTTGTCCAGCACCAGATCGTCGCCGGCATGGCGATCATGGAACGCCGCAAGCGCAGCCGTGGCGGTCTCGCCACCGTGATCGGCGAGCAAGGCGAGCGCGGCGAGACGCTCGGTCATGGTCGCGGCCGTGTTGAACTGATCCAGCGCCCGCGCGCCATAACGCTCCGCCAGCCCATCGGCCATCAAGAAGTAGAGGCATCGATTGCGCAGGGCGCGCGCGGCCGGGTCAGCGCAACCGGCCAAGGCATCGTAGCGGCGGACCCAATCGGCTTCGAGCGCCGTCGCCAGCCGGCTACGCAGCATCTGACGCAGGGTTTCTAGCCGGTGCGGGTCGGCCGGGGCAAAGGCGTCGAGCAGGATCTCGAAAGGCGGCGGCGTCAGGAGTTCCGCCGCCAGTGCCGGGTCCAGCGCCTCATCGGTGAGCACACTGCCGAATCCGGTGATGGCCTCGGGTCCGAACCCCTCGCCTGCGCCCGCCAGTGCCTGGCGCACGGCGTCGATCCACACCCCTCGTGCCGCCTGCCAGCGGATCACCGCGTCATCGTCGTGGCGCAGCAGGTGCAGGCGATCCGCGAGCATCAGGCCATCGTCGAGCTGTACGGGCGCGGAAAACCCCCGGAGCAACGATGGCACCGGCGGCGCGGCGACGTCCTCGAAGCAAAACCGGGCGGCGCCCTCGCGCAACACCAACACGCGCTCGTGGCCGGCCGCCTGCGCCTCCCCCGTCAGGCGCAGCGGCACGGGCGCACCCGATGCATCCAGCAAGGCCATCCGCACGGGGATCGGCACCGCCTGCTTGTCGCTCTGCCCCGGTGTCGGCGGCGTCTGCTGGACCAACTCCAGCGTATAGGTCCGATGCGCCGGATCATGAACACCCCGTGCAATCAGACGTGGCGTTCCGGCCTGTCGATACCAGATGAGAAAATCGGATAGATCCTGACCGCCGCCGGCGCTGAGCGCCGCGATGAAATCCTCCACCGTGACGGCCTGGCCGTCATGGCGCTCGAAATAGCAGTCCATGCCGCGACGGAAGCCCGCCGGCCCCAAGGTGTTGGCCATCATGCGCACCACCTCGGCGCCTTTTTCGTAAACCGTCGCCGTGTAGAAATTGTTGATCTCGAGATAGCTTTCGGGGCGCACGGGATGGGCGAGCGGGCCCGCGTCCTCGCGAAACTGCGTGGCGGTCAGGCGCGCCACGTCGCGGATGCGCTGCACCGCCCCGCCGGGCTGATCGGCGGAAAAACACTGATCGCGAAACACCGTCAGCCCCTCTTTCAGGCTGAGCTGGAACCAGTCGCGGCAGGTGATGCGGTTGCCGGTCCAGTTGTGGAAATACTCGTGCGCCACCACCGAGGCGATGTGGTGATAATCATCGTCCGTGGCCGTATCGGGCCGGGCCAGCACGAACTGGCTGTTGAAGATGTTGAGGCCCTTGTTTTCCATGGCCCCCATGTTGAAATCGGACACCGCCACGATCATGTAACGATCCAGGTCGTATTCCCGACCGTAGTTTTCCTCATCCCAGCGCATCGCGGCCTTGAGCGAATCCAGCGCGTGGGCGCAGCGGTCCTCGAGGCCGTGGGCCACATAACAAGCCAGTGCCACCTCGCGCCCCGAGGCGGTGACGAAGCGGTCCTCGACACAGGCCAGATCAGCAGCGACCACGGCGAAGAGATAGGCGGGCTTGGGATAAGGGTCCACCCACCGCGCCCAGTGCCGATCGCCCTCGACGCCTGCCGCGACGCAGTTGCCGTTGGCCAGCAGCACCGGAAAGCGCTGCCGGTCGGCATGCAGCGTCACCTCGAAAGGCGCGAGCACATCAGGCCGGTCCAGATAAGGCGTGATGCGACGAAAGCCTTCGGCCTCGCACTGCGTGAAGTAACCGCCACCACAGGGAAACAGACCCTCCAGACGCGTGTTGCGATCAGGATCGATGCGCACACAGGTGCGGATGCTGGCCTTGGGCCACGGGATCGTGAGGCGCTCGCCGTCGTAGCGATACTCATGCGGCGCGAGCGTGCGGCCATCGACCGCAACCTCGAGCAGCTCCAGATCCTCGGCATCGAGCACCAGTGATGGTTGCGGGAGGCGGCCGGCGTGCGGCGCGACGGCGAGTTCGCCCACCACCTCTACCCGCTCGGCGAAAATGATCGTGAGATGCACGGACCGGATGTCCAGCGGGGGCGGCGTGTAATCGGCGAGGTGCTTGGGCGTCGGCATGCGCGGGTCTCCTGTGGATGCGGGATCGTCGCAGCGCCGCCCGCAGCCGGAAAGTGAAACGTTGAATCAGATCACGCCCGTGGCGGGAGGCTCTGCGGCGACCCAGATCCCGATCTCGACCGCCCGCTCGGGTGGAATCTTGTAGAAGTCGATGGCCCGCATGCTGTTGCGGAACATGAAGGCGTAGATGCGCTCGCGCAGCCGCCTGAACCAAGAGATGTTGCGATCGATCACCAGCGTCTCGCGACCGATGAAAAAGGTCGTATCCGCCAGATCGATGCTCAGTCCTGCCCGACGCGCCTGCGCCAGCGCGGCGGGCAGATCCGGGCTCTGCATGAAGCCGTAGTGAATCAGCAGCCGGTCGAAGCCATGCCCCAGCGGCGTCCACTCGATACGCTGCGCAGGTGGGACGCGCGGCGTCTCCTCGATCAGCACGGTGAGCAGGATGACGCGCTCGTGCAGCGCGTGGGTATGGCGCATCAGGTACTGCAATGAAGGCGGCGCGCCCAGGCGCGGCGCCGTGAGGAAAATGGCGGTGCCGGGCAGGCGCACCGGCGCATGATGATCCAGCCGATCAAACAGCGTATCCAGCGGCTCGGATTCGGCGCGCAGGCGCGTGATCAGGTTGCGCCGGCCCTCGTCCCAGGTCCGCATGATGAAGAACAGCACAGCGGCCGCGCCCAGCGTCACCCAGCCGCCCTCGTGGAGCTTGTGCAGATTGGCGATCAGGAACGGCAACTCGATGGTGATCATGCTTCCGGCCAGAACGCCGGCAACGAGGCCCGACCAGAGCCAGACCCGGCGCATGGTGAAATAGAGCAGACAGGAGGTGATGAGCATGGTGATGGTGATGGCCACACCATAGGCCGCGGCCAGATTGCCCGAGGTGCGAAACGTCACCACCAGCGCCATGCAGGCCAGCATCAAGGCGAAATTGGCCGCTGGCGCATAAATCTGGCCGATCTCGGACGAAGAGGTCTGAATCAGGCGCATGCGCGGCATGACGCCCAGTTGGATCGATTGACGCACCAGCGAAAACACACCCGAAATCAGCGCTTGCGAAGCAATGACCGTGGCCAGTGTCGCCAGCGCGACCAGCGGATAGAGCGCCCAGCGCGGCGCCAGCGCGTAGAACGGATTTTCGATGGCCGTGGGCTCGGCCAGCACCAGCGCCCCCTGACCCAGATAGTTCAGCACCAGGGCCGGCAGCACCAGGGCGAACCAGGCCTGACGGATGGGGCGGCGTCCGAAATGCCCCAGATCGGCGTACAGCGCCTCGGCGCCGGTGACGACCAGGAACACCCCGCCCAGCACCAGCAGCCCGATCCTGCCTTCAGTGACCAGAAAATGGAGTCCGTACCAAGGATTGATCGCCACGAGAACATCCGGATTGTGGCCGATACCCTTGATGCCCAAGACTGCCAGCGTCGTGAACCAGACAAACATCACCGGCCCGAACACCGCGCCCACCCGGGCTGTCCCGAAACGCTGCAGCGAAAACAGCAAAGCCAGGATGATCAAGGTGAGGGGGACCACGAACGGCTCGGATCCCGGCGCGGCGATCTTGAGTCCCTCCACGGCGCTGAGCACCGAGATGGCCGGCGTGATCATGCCGTCGCAATACAGCAGCGCGGCTCCGAAAATGCCGAGCGCCATCAGTACCGATGCCGTACGTCCCTGGCCCAGGGAGCGCCAAGGGTTGAGCAGCGCGAGCAGGGCCAGGATACCTCCCTCGCCCCGGTTGTCGGCGCGCAGCACCAATGCCTGATACTTGAGCGAGACGATCAGGATCAGCGCCCAGAAAATCAATGACAGGACGCCCAGGACGTGAGCAGGCGTCAGTTCGACGCCGAAGTGGGGCGAAAAGCACTCCCGCAGCGCGTAGAGCGGGCTGGTGCCGATGTCGCCATAGACAACGCCCAGTGCCGCAAGCGGCGTCCACGCGGGAGACTTCGACAAGGTAGCAGGCAGGGACGGCAGCTGGGGCGTCTTCATGGACTCGTCCGGAACATCGTGGAAGAGTGTGGCAGGCGGGCGATCGGCACGAGGTGGGTATGATAGGCCCCATCACTGTGGAGCGGGAGAGGGCTGTGCATCATCGGCACCTTATCCGTCACACCGCCCCTTAAAGTCCCGTTCCGTCATTGTCGATTGGCGATTCTCTACCAGAGGAGGCAGGCCCGGAATGACTCTTGTTCTCTGGTTCGTCCTGGGATCCGGCGCCGCGCTCGGCGCGCTTGCGGTGCATGATCTCCTGCAGCGGCATCATGCCATCCTGCGCATCTACCCCGTTATCGGCCACTTCCGCTACCTGCTCGAGAGCTTCGGACCCGAATTGCGCCAGTACATCGTCACCAGCAACGAGGAGGAGCGTCCCTTCAGTCGCAACCAGCGGCGCTGGGTCTATGCCACCGCCAAGCGCGAGAACAACCAGTTCGCCTTCGGCACCGACCAAGACCTCGAACACAGCGAAGGGACACTGATCATCCGCCATCACGCGTTTCCGCTGGCGCAATTCCATCCGGGCGACGCTGTCGACCAGGCCGGCTATCCGCTGCCCGCCGGCAAGATCCTCGGCGCGGCGCGCGGACGGCGCCAGGCATTTCGGCCAGCTTCCATCGTGAACATCTCCGGCATGAGTTTTGGCGCGCTCAGCGGCGTGGCGGTCGAAGCCCTCAATCGCGGCGCTCACCTGGCCGGCTGCTGGCACAACACCGGCGAAGGTGGGCTCAGTCCCTACCACCGGACCGGCGCGGATGTCGTCTTCCAGATCGGCACCGGCTACTTCGGTTGCCGGGACGCGGAAGGCGGCTTCAGCCTCACCGCCCTGGAACGCACGCTGGACAGCGGCGCCCCGGTGCGCGCGCTCGAAATCAAGCTCAGCCAGGGTGCCAAGCCAGGGCTCGGGGGCCTGCTCCCCGGCGTCAAGGTCACCCCGGAAATCGCCGCCGCCCGCGGCGTCCTGCCGGGGCGGGACTGCAAGAGCCCGGCGCGTCACGCGGCCTTCGGCGATGTCGATGCCTTGCTCGACTTCGTGGAACACCTCGCCCAGCACACCGGCCTGCCGGTCGGCATCAAATCCGCCGTGGGCGATGCAGGCTTCTGGGAAGAGCTGGCGATGCGCATGGCCTCGGGGGAGCGCGGCGTCGATTTCATCACCATCGACGGCGGCGAAGGCGGCACCGGCGCGGCGCCGCTGGTCTTCGCCGACCGGGTCGCGCTGCCGTTCAAGGCGGCGTTTCCGCTGGTCTACAAGATCTTTCATCGACACGGTCTGACCGACCGGGTAGTCTTCATCGGCTCGGCCCGCCTGGGACTGCCCGATGCCGCACTGTGGGGACTCGCCATGGGCTGTGACCTCATCAACGTCGGGCGCGAGGCCCTGCTCGCCATCGGCTGCATCCAGTCGCAGAAATGCCACACTGGCCGCTGCCCGACCGGTGTCACCACGCATACGCCCTGGCGCACGCGCGGCCTGGACCCGACGCTGAAATCGGTGCGACTGGCCAACTACATCATCGGCCTGCGCCGCGAACTCACCGCTCTGGCGCGTGCCTGCGGAGAGGTGCACCCGGCGCTGATTCCGCTGCAGCGGCTGGCGCTGGTCGAGAACGGCTACCGGATCCGCGATCTGCAGGAAATCCTGGACTATCCCGCCGGCATGGGCCAGATCAGCGCCGATCTGCGGACCGCCTTGATCGACCAGATGGCGCCCTTGTTCGACGACCGGTTGCGCCAGCCCACCGCGCGCGTAAGCTAACGCGATGACATGGCGCTTCACCAAGATGCACGGCCTCGGCAACGACTTCGTCGTGCTCGACGCCGTGCGCCAGACCATCGACCTGCAGCCCGCCCAGGCGCGCTGGCTGGCCGATCGCCACCGCGGTGTTGGCTGCGACCAGGTTCTGCTGGTCGAGCGCGCCTGGAATCCCGCGGCCGATTTCCGCTACCGCATCTTCAACGCCGACGGCGGCGAGGTGAGCCAGTGCGGCAACGGCGCGCGCTGCTTTGCCCGCTTCGTGGCCCAGGAGGGGCTCACCGATCGGCGCGAGATCGTGGTCGAGACCGCCTCCGGACTGCTGCGCCTTCATTTGGAAGGCGAGCATGACGTGCGGGTGAACATGGGCGTGCCGCATCTCGAGCCGGACCGCATCCCCCTGCGCGCACTGGCGCGCGCGGAGCGCTATCGCATCGGTCCCGGCGGGCGATGGGAAATCGGCGCGGTGTCCATGGGCAATCCCCACGCCGTGCTGGCCGTCGCATCCGTGGACGCCGCGCCGGTCGCCGAGATCGGCCCCGCCATTCAGGCCCTGCCCGATTTTCCCGCGGGCGTGAACGTCGGCTTCATGGAACCCGTCGCACCCGATCACATACGGCTGCGCGTCTATGAGCGCGGCAGCGGCGAGACGCTGGCCTGCGGCAGCGGCGCCTGCGCAGCCGTGGTCGTCGGCCGGCTGTGGGGCACCCTGGCAGAGTCTGTGAATGTAGACCTGCCCGGCGGCCGGCTGCGCATCGACTGGGCCGGCGAGGGGAATCCCGTGTGGATGACCGGCCCGGCGGTGCGCGTCTTCGACGGGCAATTGTCCCGTCTGCCGGACTGATTCCCGTGGCGCCTCTTCCGCCGCCGGATTCCGAAGAACGCGAGCGCGTGCTGGCCTATCTGCGCAGCCATCCCGATCTGCTCGACCAGCACCCGGAAATCCTCGCTGATCTCGTCATTCCCCACGGTACCGGTCTCGGCGCAGCCTCGCTCATCGAGCGTCAGGTGCAGGTCCTGCGGGACCGCAACCTGCGCCTGGAAGGCACCCTCGATGAGCTGCTGCGCCATGCCCGACAGAACGAGGCGCTGCTGGACAAAACCCATGAACTGGCCCTGACGCTGCTGCGCGCGACCGAGATCGGTGCCCGCGTGCGTGGTTTGGTCGATGCGTTGCTGCGCCATTTTCATGCCGACATGGTGCGAATCGTCCTGCCGGCCGGACATCCCGCCCTGCATTGCGATCTGCAAGGCCCCGTTTGCCTGACGCTGGATGCGTGGCCCGAGCCGCGGCTCGATGGCGAACCGCGCTGCGGCCCGCTGGACGCGGCGCTCGCTACCTGGCTGTTTCCCTCGCCGCAGCCGGTGCCCGCCTCGGCGGCACTGATCCCGTTGCCGCAACAAGGCGGCGTGCTGGTGATCGGCAGCCTGGACCCGCAGCGCTTTCATGCGCACATGGGCACGGCCGTGCTGCGCCGGTTGGGCGATCTGGCCGGCGCTGCGCTGCCCATGGAGCGCATACCTTGAAAGCCCAACTGGATACGTTCCTGGCCGACCTCGCGCGCGGCCAGCGCCATTCCCCGCACACCCTCGCCGCCTATCGCCGTGACCTCAGCGCCCTCATGGCCTGGTGCGCGGCACAAGGCCACGACGCCTGGCCGGTCACCGCAGCGCCCATACAGCAATGGCTGGCGAGCGGTCATGCCGATGGTCTGGATCCCCGCACGCTTGCCCGTCGCCTGTCCGCTGTGCGGCGGTTCTACCGCCACCTGCGCCGGAGCGGGCAGATCGGCCTGGACCCTACCCAAGGACTGCGGGCGCCGCGCCGGGCGCACCGGCTGCCGGCACTCATCGATCCGGACACCACCGCCCGGCTGCTCGAAGATCAGCCCCAGACCCCTTTGCAATGGCGCGACCGGGCGTTGTGCGAGCTGCTTTATTCCAGCGGGTTGCGTCTCAGCGAACTGGTGGGGCTGGACCTGACGGACCTCGATCTCGCGGCAGGCGAGGTGCGCGTCATGGGCAAGGGTCAGCGGATGCGCCAATTACCGGTCGGGGCCAAGGCCCGCGAGGCGCTTGGCATCTGGCTGGCCATGCGCGCGCAACTGGCTCATCCCGAGGAGAGGGCTCTGTTCGTCAACCACCGCGGCACGCGACTGACGGCGCGCAGCGTGCAGCGCCTGCTGGCGCGGCGCGCGGTCACCCAAGGCCTCGCGCAGCACGTTCATCCGCATCTGCTGCGCCACGCGTTTGCCACGCATCTGCTCGAATCCAGCGGCGACCTGCGCGCCGTGCAGGAACTCTTGGGTCATCAGCGCCTGTCCACCACCCAGATCTACACGCATCTGGATTTCCAACATCTGGCCCAGGGCTATGACCGCGCGCATCCCCGCGCGCAGCGCCAGCGCTGCGCCAAGCCGGACGGCATGCAGTAGAATCGGATTTCCCGAATTCGCCATCCTTGGGCGCGACAGGACGAGGCGCGATGCAACAATTCCACGGCACCACCATTCTTTCCGTACGCCGCGACGGATGCGTGGCGATGGGCGGCGACGGCCAGGTTTCGATGGGCGACACGGTCATGAAGGCCAATGCCCGCAAGGTGCGCCGGCTCTATCGCGAGCGTGTGCTGGCCGGATTCGCCGGCGGCACCGCCGATGCCTTCACCTTGTTCGAGCGCTTCGAGGCCAAGCTCGAGGCCCACAGCGGTCATCTCACCCGCGCCGCAGTGGAACTGGCCAAGGACTGGCGCACCGACCGCATGCTGCGGCGCTTGGAAGCCCTGATGTGCGTCGCCGATGCGCAGGCCTCCCTGATCATCACCGGCAACGGCGATGTCATCGAGCCGGTCGATGCCATCATGGCCATCGGCTCGGGCGGCAACTACGCGCTCGCCGCCGCGCGCGCGCTGGTGGCCGAGACCGCGCTGCCCGCCCGCGACATCGTCGAAAAAGCGCTGCACATCGCCGGCGACATCTGCGTCTACACCAATCATAATCTCACCATCGAGGCTCTGGACGCCCCCTGAGGGCGCTTCAGACGAGGAATGCCTTCATGTCCCAGATGACCCCGCGGGAAATCACCGAGGAGTTGGATAAGCACATCGTCGGCCAGCAGGCCGCCAAGCGCGCTGTGGCCATCGCGCTGCGCAATCGCTGGCGGCGCCAGCAGGTACCCGCGCCCCTCTCGCATGAGATCACGCCCAAGAACATCCTCATGATCGGCCCGACCGGCGTGGGCAAAACCGAGATCGCCCGGCGCCTAGCCAAGCTCGCCCGCGCGCCCTTCGTCAAGGTCGAGGCGACCAAGTTCACCGAAGTCGGTTATGTCGGTCGCGACGTCGACACCATCATCCGCGATCTCGTCGAGATGGCGTTCAAGATGACACGCGAGCAAGCGATTGCCGCCGTGCGCATGCGCGCCGAGGACGCCGCAGAGGAGCGCATTCTGGACGCGCTGCTCGGTGTGCCTCGCGGGACCTCGCCGACCGCGCCGGATCGCAACGACACTCGCCAGAAGATGCGCAAGATGCTGCGCGAGGGCGCGCTGGATGAACGCGACATCGAGATCGAAGTGCGCGCGCCGCAAATGGGCATGGAGATCATGGCGCCGCCGGGCATGGAGGAAATGACCAGCCAGTTGCAGTCCATGTTCCAGAATCTGACCAGCAATCTGCAAAGCCGGCAGCGCCGCATGAAGGTGAAGGACGCCCTGGCAGCGCTCACCGACGAGGAAGCCGCGCGGCTGGTGAACGATGAGGAAATCAAGCGCGAAGCCGTGCGCAACGCCGAGGAGAACGGCATCGTCTTCATCGACGAGATCGACAAGGTCTGCCGGCGCGCGGAACACAGCTCCGGCGCCGACGTCTCGCGAGAAGGAGTACAGCGCGATCTGTTGCCACTCATCGAGGGTTGCACGGTCAGCACCAAATATGGCACGCTGCGCACCGATCACATCCTGTTCATCGCCTCGGGTGCCTTCCACGTCGCCAAGCCCTCGGATCTCATTCCCGAGCTGCAGGGCCGGCTGCCCATCCGCGTCGAGCTGCAATCCCTGAGCGTCGAGGACTTCGAGCGCATCCTGACCGAGCCCGATGCCGCGCTGACGCGCCAATATCAGGCGCTGCTCGCCACCGAAGGTGTCACACTCAGCTTCTGCCCGGACGGCATCCGGCGGCTGGCGGAGATCGCCTTCGAGGTCAACGAACGCATGGAGAACATCGGCGCCCGGCGCCTGCACACCGTGCTCGAGCGCCTGCTGGAATCCATTTCCTACGAGGCGCCGGACCACGCCGGCTCCAGCATCCAGGTCGACGCCGCCTATGTGGACCGGCACCTCGCCGATGTCGCGCGCGACGAAGACCTCAGCCGCTACATCCTCTGAGCGCCGCCGTGAGCCCACCTGAAATCCCGCGCCTGACCGAGCTGACGCTGCATCGCGGCTCGCGGGTGCTCGAGGCCCGCTTCGAATCGGGCGAGGTGTTCGCGCTGCCCTGCGAGTACCTGCGCGTCTTCTCGCCCTCGGCCGAGGTGCGCGGGCACGGTGCCGGGCCCGGTCTGCTGGTGGTCGGCAAGGAAACCGTCAACATCCGCGCCATCGAACCGACCGGCCACTACGCCGTGCGACTCGTTTTCGACGACGGGCATGACAGCGGCATCTACACCTTTGCTCAGCTCTATGCCCTGGGGAAAGCCCGTGAAGCCAACTGGAGCGGCTATCTGGCGCGCCTGGCGGCCGCCGGCTATGTCCGCAAATCCGAACCGTGAGGACGGCGCCATGACCCTCGATCCCCCCCCCGCCCCGGACGAGACCGATTTCGGCTTCCAGCGCGTGCGCCGGGAGGACAAGCAGCAGCGGGTGCGCGGCGTGTTCGATTCGGTGGCGGGTCGCTACGACCTCATGAACGACCTCATGTCGATGGGGCTGCACCGCATCTGGAAACGTTTTACCGTCGCGCTGGCCGGCGTCCGTCCCGGCGAGCGGGTGCTGGATCTGGCCGGCGGCACCGGCGATCTGGCCGGCGCCTTCCTGCCGCAGGTCGGCCGTGACGGCTGGGTGATCCTGAGCGACATCAATGCCGCCATGCTCGGCCGCGGCCGCGAACGACAGGTGGACGCCGGTCGCGCCGGCAACCTGATGTACGTCCAGGCCAATGCCGAGGCCCTGCCCTTGCCCGAGGCGAGCGTCGACTGCATCACCATCGGCTTCGGGCTGCGCAACGTCACCGACAAGCCCGCGGCGCTGCGCGAGATGGCGCGCGTGCTGCGCCCCGGCGGCCGCGCGCTGGTCCTCGAATTCTCGCAGCTCCGCCTCGCACCGCTGAAACCGGCCTACGACTGGTATTCCTTCAACGTGCTGCCGCGTCTGGGACGGCTGGTGGCTGGGGATGCCGACAGCTACCGCTATCTGGCCGAAAGCATCCGCATGCATCCGGATCAGGAAACCTTGAAATCGATGATGGTGGAAGCGGGCTTTGCGCACTGCCAGTATTTCAATCTGACCGGCGGCATCGTCGCGGTTCATCGAGGGTTCAAGGTCTGAACATGCTTGGCAACGACGTCCTGCCGCTGGCCCTGCTGGAACAGGCGCTGAACCGCAACCTGCGGGACAGTCCGGCGGCGAGCCGGTTGCTGGGCCGGCTGCAAGGCCGCATCCTGGCGCTGCACCTGCGCGAACTGAGTCGCACGCTCCATCTGCGCGCGCATCCGGCCGGCATCCAGGTGCTGATGACGACCGAACAACCTGCCGATGCGCGGCTCTCCGGCACCTTGGCGGGTCTGACTCGGCTTGCCGCAGGCTCCGCCACCGGCCGCCTACCGCCGGGTGTGAGCCTGAACGGCGCGGTCGAGGTCGCGGAGGGTTTCCAGCAACTGCTCACCCTCGCCCGGCCGGATTTCGAAGCGCTTCTGAGCCGCGCCGTGGGCGATGCCCTCGCCCACACCATCGGCACCGGCCTGCGCCGGGTGGGCGGGTGGATGCGCCGCAGCCTGACCAGCCTGGGACTGGATGCCAGCGAATACCTGCGCTACGAGACGGACATCCTGCCCGATCGCGCCGAGGTCGAGGCCTTCGTCGACGAGGTCGACCGGCTGCGCGACGATGTGGCACGGCTCGCGGCGCGCGTGGCCCGGCTGCAACAATCTTCCCCTAACGTTCACGCTCAACCCGACTGAACGCCAAAGGTCCCGCATGCTCCGAGCCACACTGCGCATCCTGCAAGCGACCCGGGTCGTGCTGCGCTACCGCCTCGACGAACCGCTGTTCCATCTCGCGCTGATGCGCAACTGGCGTTGGGCGCGCTATGCCCTGCCCTGGCACTGGCGCGCCGAGGAACGCAGCTTCGGCCTGCGCCTGCGCCTGGCGCTGGAGGAACTGGGGCCCGTCGCCATCAAGATGGGGCAGGCCTTGGCGACCCGGCGTGATCTGCTGCCGCTCGAGGTGGCCGACCAGCTCGCACACCTGCAAGACCGCGTCCCGCCCTTCCCCGGCGCCGTCGCGCGACGCATCCTGGAGGAAACCTACGGCGCGCCGGTCGAGCAGGTGTTTGCCGAGTTTTCGGAAACCCCGCTTGCCGCCGCGTCCATCGCCCAGGTCCACGCCGCGCGGCTGAAGGACGGCCGCGAGGTGGTGGTGAAACTGCTGCGACCCGGTGTGGATGAGCGCATCCGGGAAGATCTGCGCGTCATGTATCTCATCGCCCGGTTCATCGAGCGTTTCGTGCCCAACGGGCGCCGGCTGCGCGCGCGCGAGGTGATCGAGGACTACGAGAAGACCATCCTCGACGAACTCGATCTGGTGCGCGAGGGCGCCAACGCGGCGCAGACCCGGCGCAATTTCGAGGATCGCCCCATCCTCTATGTCCCATTGGTGCACTGGGAATTCACGCATCGGCACGTACTCGTCATGGAGCGCATCCACGGCGTTCCGATCAGCGACATCGCCACACTGAAGGCTCGCGGCGTCAACTTCCGCTTTCTGGCCGAACGTGGAGTGGAAATCTTTTTCACCCAGGTATTCCGCCACAATTTCTTTCATGCCGACATGCACGCCGGCAACATCTTCGTGGATACGCGCGATCCCGCCCGGCCGGGTTATCTGGCCGTCGACTTCGGCATCGTCGGCAGCCTGAGCCGCGACGACCAGCGCTACATCGCCCACAACATCTATGCCTTTTTCAACGGCGACTACCGGCGTGTCGCCGAGCTGCACGTCGCCTCGGGCTGGGTGCGACCGGATACGCGTGTGGAGGATCTGGAATCGGTGATCCGCACCCTGTGCGAACCCATCCTGTTTCGCCCCTTCAAGGACATCCATCTGGATCAGTTGCTGCTGCGCCTGTTCGAGATCGCCCAGCGCTTCGACATGCAGGTGCAGCCCCAGCTCGTGCTGCTGCAGAAAACCCTGGTCCAGATCGAGGGGCTCGGCCGCCAGCTCTATCCTGATCTGGATCTTTGGAGCACCGCCAAACCCTTCATGGAACGCTGGATGCGCGAGCAGCTCGGGCCGCGCGGCATCTACCGCGAATTCAAGGAACGCCTGCCCGATCTCGCCCAACGCCTGCCGCTGTTGCCGCTCACACTCGACCAAGCCTTGCAGGCGGTCACCGAATTGCCGGCCCGCCAGCAGGCCTTGTCATTGCAGCTCGAACGGCTGGAACATCGCCTGCCGATCCGGTGCAATGGGGCCTGGATAGGTCTGGGCGGTGGCCTCTTGCTGCTGGCCGGCTTTCTGAGCGGCGTCGCAGCCGTGCATCCTTTTGCCGCGCCGCCGGCGCTGCTGGTTGCGGCGCTCGCCGCGACGGGAGGGGTGTTCAGCCTGCTGCGTGCCCGGCGCACCTGAGCCTTACGTCACGAGGAACGAGACCATGGCCAATCTGTTGCAGGAACAACTGCTGAAAGCCGGGCTGGCCAAGCCCGATCAGCTGCAGAAGGCGGCCAAGGAAAAACGCCGCGAAAGGCGCCAGGGCGCGCCCGATCAGGCCGCCGAACAGGCCCGGCGCGCGCAGGAGGAAAAAGCCGCGCAGGATCGCGCCCGCAATCTGGAGCGCCAGGCGGCGCAGGAGCGCAAGGCGCAGGCGGCCGAGATCCGCCAGATCATCCAGACCCACAAGCTCGATCGCACCAAGGGGGATACACCCTATCAGTTCGTCGATCGAGGCAAGGTCTGCAGGATCTACGTGGAAGCCAGCCAGCGCGCGCAACTCATCGAAGGCCGGCTGGCGCTGGTGCGCGTCGGCGAACGCTTCGAGGTGATCCCACCAGCGGCGGCCGAGAAAATCGCCCAGCGCGATGCCAGCCGCCTCGTTCTGCGGGAGACCCAAAGCCCCGCGGCCGATGCACCCGCGGCGGAGGATCCCTATGCCGACTATGTGGTGCCCGACGATCTGATGTGGTAAGCGCTCAAGGCGTCGCGAGCAAGGCGCGGAAAGCCGCCTCGTCGAGCACCGGGACATTCAGCGCGCGCGCCTTGTCCAGCTTGCTGCCGGGTTCATCGCCCGCCACCACATAATCGGTCCGAGCCGACACGCTGCCGCTCACCGTACCGCCGCGCGCCTGAATCTCGGCCGTGGCGGCCTCGCGTGTGAACCCGGCCAGGGTCCCGGTCAGCACGAAGCGCTTGCCCTGCAAGGGCCCGCCGCGCGCAGGGCCCGCCACAGCAACCGGCGGCCAGTGCACGCCGGCGGCCCGCAGCCGCGCGATGACCTCGCGGTTGTGAGATTCTGCGAAGAACGCGGCGATCTGGGCGCTGACCGCAGGCCCGACGTCAGGCACCATCTGCAAAGCTGCCTCATCCGCCACCATCAAGGGCTCGAGATCGCCGAAGTGTTGCGCCAGCGTGCGCGCCGTCGCCTCACCCACCTCGGGAATCCCTAAGGCATAGAGAAAGCGCGGCAGCGTGGTGGCGCGTGAGCGATCGATGGCTGCCACCACTTTGGCGGCCGATTTGGCACCCATGCGCGGCAAGGCCGCCAGCGTCTCCGCCTGCAAGCCGTACAAATCCGCCGGATCATGCACATATCCGCTGTCGACCAGCGCGTCGATGAGCTTCTCGCCTAGTCCCTCGATGTCCATGGCGCGACGCGAGGCAAAATGCAGCAGGGCCTGTCGGCGCTGGGCGGGACAGCTGAGCTGGCCGCTGCAGCGGGCAATGACCTCGCCCGGCGGGCGCACCACGGCAGCGCCGCACGCCGGGCAATGCGACGGCAAGGCCACCTCTCGGGCATCGCCGGGGCGCTGTTCGATCACCACCCGCACGACTTCGGGGATCACGTCCCCGGCGCGGCGCACGATGACGGTGTCACCGATGCGCACGTCCTTGCGCCAGAGCTCATCGAAGTTGTGCAGGCTGACGTTGCTGACCGTGACCCCGCCGACGCTCACGGGCGCGAGCTTGGCGACCGGCGTCAGGGCGCCGGTGCGGCCCACGTTGAAAGCGATATCCACGACCTGCGTGCAGGCTTCCTCGGCGGGGTATTTGTGCGCAATCGCCCAGCGCGGCGCCCGCGAAACGAACCCGAGCCGCTGCTGCGCCGCGATGTCGTCCACCTTGTAGACGACCCCGTCGATGTCATAGTCCAGCTCGGCGCGCCGCGCCTGCATGCGGCGGTAATAGGTCAGCAGCGCCTCGACGCCGACCACCCGCTCGTTCAGCGGACACACGGGCAGGCCCCAGCTGCGCAGCGCCGCGAGACGATCGAAATGCGTCGCCGGCAGATCGGCATCAGACTCAATCGCGCCCAGCGCGTAGGCAAACCAGCGCAGCGGCCGGCGCGCCGTCACACGCGCATCGAGCTGGCGCAAACTGCCGGCCGCGGCATTGCGCGGATTGGCGAAGAGCCGTTCGCCGGCCGCCTGCAGGCGCGCGTTCATGGCCGCAAAGCCTGCGCGCGGCATGTAGACCTCGCCGCGCACCTCCAGCGCCTGCGGCCAACCCTTACCCTGCAAGCGCAGCGGCACGCTGGGGATGGTGCGCAGATTGGCCGTCACCTCCTCACCCGTGGTCCCGTCGCCGCGCGTCGCGCCACGGATCAGTCGCCCGTCTTCATAGAGCAGGCTCACGGCGAGCCCATCCAACTTAGGTTCGGCGCAGTACACAATGGGACCATCTAACCCCAGGCGTTCACGCACCCGGCGATCGAAGGCCATGACCTCACCCTCCTCAAAGGCGTTTTCGAGCGACAGCATGGGCTCGCGATGGGTGACGCTGGCGAAAGCGGGGGATGGCGCGCCACCCACGCGCTGGGTGGGCGAATCGGGTGTGACGAGGGCCGGCCATGCCGCCTCCAGCGCCTGCAGCCGGCGCATCAGCGCGTCATAGTCGGCATCGCTGATCTCCGGCGCGTCGAGGACGTAGTAGCAATGGTCATGATGGCGAATGGCCGCGCGCAGACGCTCGATCTCAGCCTGCGCCGCCGCGCGCTCGGAATCCGCCATCACGCCTCCGCCGGCAACTCATCGAGCAGTGACTGATATCCCATAGCCGTGAGGGGCACGCGCCGCCCATCGAGCACCTCACCCCCGAGCCGATCAGCCAGCGTCAGTGCGGCGCGGTGCATGGCCGCCAAAATGTCGCGCGCAGCCCAAGGGCCAGGCAGCACCGCAAAAACCGTCAGTCCCGGCGTGCGCAAAGTCTCCATCGCCTTGATATCGAAACGGCCGGGCTCCAGCGCGTTGGCGACGCAGTACACCGCCCCCGTGCCGTGCTCGCTGCGACGATAGAAGATGTCGCGCTCACCTGGCGTCAGATGCAATTCTCGGAACACCTGCGCCAGATCGCTACCGGCAAAACCCTGCGGATCGCGCGCCATGACGTAGAACACCAGCACGCGGCCTTCAAGGCGACTTTCACGAGCCGTCGGCGCACGTGGTGCAGGCTCCAGCACGGGCGGGGTAGCCGCGGAGCCTCGAGGCGCAGCGGGCGGCGTTGCTACGCCATCGCGCACAACCACATCATCCGGCGCCGCCGACTCAACCCAGTCCTCAGGGTTTTCCCCTGCCGGCACCTCAGTCTCCCAGGTGTCCTCGCCTTCCCATGCCGGCTCGAGGCGCTCTTGGTCCTCGTCCGCCCGGGCCTTGCGCGACTGCGTCCAGCGCCAATGCGCATAGATGCCGACCAACACGACCAGACCGGCGACGAAAATCAATCCCTGCAATGCACTCATGGCTTACCTGCTTGGCTATACGTGGGCGGCGGACGCCACCAGCGCACTGGCGCGTTCCAGATCGACCGCCACCATGCGTGACACGCCCGGCTCCTGCATGGTGATCCCGATCAGGTGCTCGGCCACGGTCATGGTGGTCTTGTTGTGAGTGACAAAAATGCACTGTACCCGTTCCGCCATCTCCCGCACCAGATCGCAGAAGCGACCGACGTTGGCCTCGTCCAGCGGCGCATCGACCTCATCGAGCATGCAGAACGGCGCCGGATTGAGCTCGAAGATGGCGAACACCAAGGCCACCGCGGTCAGCGCCTTCTCACCGCCCGAGAGCAGGTGGATGGAGCTGTTGCGCTTGCCCGGCGGGCGGGCGATGACACGAATGCCAGGCAGAAGATTCCCGTCTCCCTCCAGTTCCAACCGCGCCTCACCGCCGCCGAACAGTTTGGGGAAGGTGGTCTGGAACACCGTGTTCAAGCGCTCGAAGGTCTCGGCGAACAGCGCCCGCGTTTCCCGATCCATGCGCCGCATCGCGGCTTCCAGCGTTGCCAGGGCCTCGGCGAGATCGGCATGTTGGGCTTCGAGTCCCGCAATCCGACCGGCAAGCTCGGCATGATCCTCGACCGCCGCCAGATTCACCGCGCCCATGCGTTCGATGCGCCGCGCCAGAGCGTCGCCCTCCTCCAGCAATTTTTCCTCGGTGTCGCGCGCATCCAGACGCGCTGCTGCGGCTGCAGGGTCCTCGCCCTGGGCCATGAGCCAGCCGCCCAGATCCTCGCTGCGCAAACGGGCTTCCTGATGGCGCAGGCTCAGGGCCTCCAGCTCGGCGTCCTCGGCCCTGATCCGGTAGGCGAGGCTCTGGGCGTCCAGCCTGAGCTGCTGCAGGGTCTGATCGAGCGATTCGACCCGCTGCCGCGCCGCAGTCAGCGCGGCATCGATCCGCTCGCGTTCAGCGCGCGCCTCGGCGAGCGCCGCATCCAGCGCCTGCAGCGGCGCTTGCCGCGCGGCTTCATCGGCGTCGAGCTCGGCCAGCCGCGCGCCTAGCCGCTCGGCTTCGGCCTGCAGCGCCTGCAAGCGCAGCGCCTGGGCGCGCCCCTCCCCTTGAGCCCGTTCGAGCTGAAGCGTGAGGTCATGGCGCCGCCGGTCGAGCGCCGCCGCCTCCTGCGCGAGGCTGTCCCGGCGCGCGGACTCGACGGCGCGCAGCCGGGTCTGTGCATCGAGCTCGGCGCGGCTCGCCGCGATGCGCTCATCCAGCGCCAGAAGTGCTGCCTGGGCCTGCGCCAACGCCGCGTCGAGCGTGGCTTGCTGCGCTCCGATTTCGGATTCTTCCCGCTGGCGCCAAGCGACATGCGCCTCGGCCTGAGCGGCCGCAAGCTGCGCCCGCTCCAGGTTGTGACAGGCAGCCGCATGCGCCTGCTGGGCGCTGCGC
This sequence comes from Candidatus Acidiferrales bacterium, assembly GCA_035573755.1. Taxonomy (GTDB): domain Bacteria; phylum Pseudomonadota; class Gammaproteobacteria; order UBA5335; family UBA5335; genus Macondimonas. The sequence continues at coordinate 8,788 of DATLZY010000076.1, read as the reverse complement.
CAGGCTGCCTCGGCCGCTTGCCGCTCGGCGTCCTGCGCGCTCAGCGCCGCGAGCGCCGCCTCGTGCTCGCCGCGTGCGGCATTCGCCGCCGCTTCGAGGTCGGCGGCCGCTCGGCATGCTTCACGCCATTCCCGTTCCCGCAACAGCACGCCCTCAGAACCGGCGGTAGCGGAACGGCCGCCCCGCACCCAGCCCGGCCCCAGCCACCATCCCTCGGGCGTGATCACCGATTCATGCGGCGCAAGCTGCGCCACGCGGGCACGCGCCGTCGCAAGATCGGGGGCGATGTGGACCGTATCGAGGATATGTGCCAGCGCACCGGCGCCCTGCACCTGTCCGGCCAGCCGCTCCGGGAGCGGAGTCCGCTGCCCGGCGGCACCGTCGATCCAGGCCAGCGCCGGCCCCTCGGAATCGGCCTTTGCCGGCAACTGCCTCAGAGGGTCGTCCAATAACTGGGCATGCAGCCAATGGGCCAGCACGGTTTCCACCGCCCGTTCCCAGCCCGGCGTGACCGTCATGCACTCGATCAGCGGCGTGGCAGCAGGCGGAATCTCAAGGCCCGCAGCCTTGGGCTTGTGCTGGCGACGCAGGGCCTCCAGCGCGGCGAGTTGGCCGCTGGCACGCTGCCAGTCGCCGCGCGTCTGCTCAAGGACGTGCCGGGCCGCTTGCTCCACCTCCCGCTGCCGCGCCCAAGCGGCTCTGGCCTGCTCGAGCGCGGCCTTTGCCGCAGCTTCCTGCATCTCCGCCTGTTTGAGTCTTTCTTCCGCCGCGCTCACCGCTGCCGCCAGCGCCGCCACATCCGGCGCTGTCTCGCCCTGCAGACGCTGCAGCCGCCGCGCGCATTCAGCCAGCCGCTGCTGCAACTGCTCGACCTGAGCGGCAGCGCCGGTCTGCTCGCGGCGCAGGCGCTCCCAGGCGCCGCGCGCCGCCTCCGTCGCCTGATCGCGCTGCCGCAGTTGCGCGACCTGTTCGGATTGCGCCGCCTGCGCGGCTTGCCGCTGGGTGTCGAGCGCAGCGAGTGCCGGGCCCAGCTCGGCCGTTCGTGCCTGCGCCTGCTCGGCCAGCGCCGCCGTTGCCGCCCGTTCGCGGGCCAGCTCTGCCATGCGTGCGGCGAGCTGCTCGCGCTCGGCACGCGCGCGGGCGGCAGCGGCCTGCTGGTGATCACGCTCCTGTTCGAGACGGGCGAGCGTGGCCCCGGCCGTGAACTGGCGTTGCTGCAAAGATTCGAAGGCCCGTGCCGCATCGAGCCGCGCTGCTTCTGCTTGCTGCTGCGCCGCTTCCCCACGCTCGCGCTCGACCTCAAACCCAGCTCGGATAGCCTCGTGCCGCGCGCGCTCGGCCTCGAGCTCGGTCAGTTCAGCCTGGCGCTGACGCCAACGCCAGGCGGCGAGCTGGATGGCGACCGCCCGCTCGCGTTCGCGCAGCTCCAGGAATTGGCGGGCGCTCTGGGCCTGACGCGCCAGGGTCTGCAACTGCCGACTGAGTTCCTCGCGCACATCGCCGAGGCGCGCCAGGTTGTCGCGGGTCTGGGCAATGCGGCTTTCGGTTTCCCGGCGCCGCTCGCGGTAGCGTGAAACCCCAGCGGCTTCCTCGACCAGCGTGCGCAGCTCCTCGGGACGCGCCTCGATCAATCGGCTGATCATGCCTTGCTCGATGATGGCGTAGCTGCGCGGACCCAGCCCGGTGCCGAGGAACAGATCAGTGACATCGCGCCGGCGGCAGCGCGTCTCGTTGAGGAAATACTGCGACTGGCCGTCGCGGCTCAGCACCCGGCGCACGACGATCTCGCGATAGCGCCCCCACGGGCCGTCCAGCCGCCCGGCGCTGTTGTCGAAATGCAGCTCGATGCTGGCCTGGGCGATGGGCGCGCGGCTGCCCGAGCCGTTGAAGATGACATCGGCCATGGCGTCGCCGCGCAGATGGCGCGCCGCGCTTTCCCCCATCACCCAGCGCACGGCGTCGATGAGGTTGGATTTGCCGCAGCCGTTGGGCCCCACGATGCCCACCCGGTTGCCGGGGATGGGAATCAGGGTCGGTTCGACGAAGGATTTGAATCCGGCCAGCCGGATGGCCGTCAGACGCATGGGACGGTTGGCACGTCGGAGAGGCCCGTCTCGAGGCACTGGGATATAATATTCGGCTCGATTTTCACAGGATGGCCACGCCATGTCCATGCCCGCACCCGGCGCGCCCACGCCCGCGCTGCTCGAAACCTTCCCCAACCCGCACCCGGAACGCGACTACACCATCCGCATCCGGATCCCGGAGTTCACCTGCCTGTGCCCCAAGACCGGCCAGCCGGACTTCGCCGTGCTGCATCTGGAATACGTCGCCGATCAGCGCTGCGTGGAACTCAAATCGCTCAAGCAGTACATCTGGGCCTACCGCGACCAGGGCGCGTTTCACGAGGCCGTGACCAACCGCATCCTCGGCGACCTCGTCAGCGCCTGCGCCCCGCGCGCCATGCGCCTCACCGCCGAGTTCAACGTGCGTGGCGGCATCTACACCCACGTCGTCGTCGAACACCGCGCCCCCGGCTGGACCCCACCCGCGCCGCTGCATCTGCCCTAATCCGTCATCTTCCGGCGTGCTACCCATTCTGCGCCAACCAGTGATGCCCTTATCGGTCAGGCGGTATTTCTGCAGGCGACTATTGGGTTCGTCGAGAGATGATTATTGATCAGAAACAAATGGCGTCGAGTTGCCATGGCTGGGTGCAGTGATTCAAGCCAAGGTCCACAAGCGGCTGCCGGTGGTGCCCACCCCGCGCGAGGTACGCGTGCTGATGCATGAGCTGAACGGCACCATGGGGCTGATCGTGAGCCTGCTGTACGGCACCGGCATGCGCCTGCTGGAGGGTTTGCGGCTGCGGGTCGAGGATGTCGAGTTCGAACGGCGCGAAATCCTGGTGCGCGACGGCAAGGGCGGCAAGGACCGGGTGACGGTGCTGTCGGAAAACCTCGTGTTGCCCTTGCAGGATCAACTGGCGCGGGTGCAGCGGCTGCACGATGCCGATTTGGCCTCCGGCTTCGGCGAGGTGTGGCTGCCCGATGCGCTGGCGGCGAAATATCCGCATGCCGGCAAGAGCTGAGGCTGGCAGTATGTGTTTCCGTCGCCGAATCGCAGCACAGACCCGCGTTTTGGCGCGGTACGGCGCCATCATGTGCTGCTGGAGTCGGTGCAGAAGGTGGGTCAAGGGGGCGGCCGGCAGGGCCAGCATCGTCAAACCCTGTACCCCACACGTGCTGCGTCATTCCTTTCCACGCACCTGTTACAAAACGGCTACGACATCCGCACCGTGCAGGAGCTGCTGGGGCACGCCGATGTGAGCACCACCATGATCTACACCCATGTGCTCAACAAGGGCGGGCGTGGCGTGCGCAGTCCACTGGATGCGCTATAGGGCATCCCCCGAGGCTCGGCATGAACGGCACCGGCAACCGGGGGCGCGAGCGGGCTCGGGATGCCCGCCCCGGCTTGAGCCTTGTTTCGACGCGGCAGCAAGCGCCCCTCCCCCCCCTGAAGCCCGCGGCGATGGAGGACGGGCTCAGCCGCCGCCCGGTGCGGCGCGCAGGCGGATGCCCAGCTCGCGCAGTTGCGCCTCACCAGCGGCACCCGGCGCGCGGGTGAGCGGGCAGCTGGCGGTCTGGGTCTTGGGGAAGGCGATGACGTCGCGGATGCTCTTGGCGCCGGCCATGAGCATGACGAGGCGGTCGAGGCCGAAGGCCAGCCCGCCGTGCGGCGGACAGCCGTACTTGAGCGCGTCGAGCAGAAAGCCGAACTTTTCCTCGGCTTCCTCGCGGCCGATGCCGAGCAGGTCGAACACGGCCTGCTGCATATCCTGGCGGTGGATGCGCACCGAGCCGCCGCCGAGTTCGGTGCCGTTGAGCACCATGTCGTAGGCGCGCGAGACCGCTCGGCCGGGATCGGCCGCGAGCGCCGCGGCGTCGTCCACCCGCGGTGCGGTGAAGGGATGGTGCAGGGCGACGAAGCGCTTGGCGTCCTCGTCCCATTCGAACATGGGGAAATCCACCACCCACAACGGCCGCCAGCCTTCGGCGACGATGCCGAGGTCCTGCCCCAGCCGCAGGCGCAGCGCGCCCAAGGCTTCGCTGACGATGCGCGCCTTGTCGGCGCCGAAGAACACGAGATCGCCATCTTCGGCGCCGCAGCGCTCCAGGATCGCAGCGACGACCGGTTCGGGCAGGAATTTGACGATCGGCGACTGCAGGCCGGCGGAACCGGCGGCGCGTTCGTTGACCTTGATGTAGGCCAGGCCCTTGGCGCCGTAGCGCCCGACCAGCTCGGTGTAGCCGTCGATGTCCTTGCGCGACAGCCGCCCGCCACCCGGCACGCGCAGCGCCGCCACGCGCCCACCCGGATCGCTGGCGGGTCCTGCGAACACCTTGAAATCGACCTCGCGCACCAGATCGGCGACTTCGGTCAGCTCGAGCGGGATGCGCAGATCCGGCTTGTCCGAGCCGTAACGCGCCATGGCCTCGGCGTGGGTCATGCGCGGGAAGGGATCGGGCAGCGCCACGTCCAGCACCTCGGCGAACAGATCGCGGATCATGCCTTCCATGAGCTGCATGATGCCTTCCTCGTCCAGGAAGGAGGTCTCGATGTCGACCTGGGTGAACTCGGGCTGGCGATCGGCGCGCAGGTCTTCGTCTCGGAAGCAGCGCACGATTTGATAGTAGCGGTCGATGCCGCCCATCATCAGCAACTGCTTGAAGAGCTGCGGCGACTGCGGCAACGCGAAGAACTGACCCGGATGGGTGCGGCTGGGCACCAGATAATCGCGCGCGCCTTCCGGCGTGGCACGGGTCAGCATGGGCGTTTCCACGTCCATGAAGCCGTGGCGGTCCAGGTGGTTGCGCAAAAAGCCGGTGACGCGGGCGCGCAGCTTGAGGTTGGCCAGCATGGCCGGCCGACGCAGGTCGATGTAGCGGTAGCGCAGGCGCACGTCCTCGCCGACCTCGTCCTCGTCGAGTTGGAACGGCGGGGTCTGGGCAGTGTTCAACACCTCGAGCGAGGTGGCCACGACCTCCACCGCGCCGGTGGGCAGACGCGGATTCTCGGTGCCCGGCGGACGGCGCCGCACCTGCCCGCGCACGCGCAGGACGTATTCGCTGCGCACTGACTCGGCGGCGCTGAACACCGCCGCGTCGTCCGGATGGCAGACGATCTGCGCCACGCCTTCCCGGTCGCGCAGGTCGATGAAGATCACCCCGCCATGGTCGCGCCGCCGATGCACCCAGCCGGCCAGTTCCACCTCCCGATCGATGAGGGTGGTGTCCAGGGTTCCACAGTAATGACTACGCATGTCGATTGTCCGTGCGAGAGGCGGCAAAGGCCGGATCGGAAAAAAGCCGGCGGGCGAATCCAGTGAGGGACGCGCCCGCTCCGGCGGGTGGGAGGATGTTAGGCAAGCGGTCCGGCAGCGGCAAGCGCCGTTTCAATGGCTGGACGCCGCCGCTGTGCTACTCGCCGTGCTGGCGCCGCCATCGCTCGATGAGGCGGCGGAACCGGATGAAGAGTCGCTGTCCGAGGAACTGGAGGATTCGGCCACATTGCGTTTGTTACCGCTCTTGAAGTCGGTTTCATACCAGCCGCCCCCCTTGAGCCGGAAACCGGCGGCAGACACCAGCCGGTTCAGCGTTGGCTTCCCGCAGGCGGGGCAATCCTTGAGCGGCTCTTCACTGATCTTCTGTAGTCTCTCCAGACGGTGTCCGCACGCCTGGCACTGGTATTCATAGATGGGCATGACAACCTCACATCATTCTTGGGTTTGCAATGAACATGCCGGGCGCGTGCTGCGCCACACCCGGCGGCGCCTCGTCCGGTTCACCCGGGCGAGACGCCGAGAGCATGGGGATGCCGCGCGCCGTTTCAAGGCCGCCGATGAAGCTGCGTAGTATATCGCCCTCAGCGCGCGCCGGCCCGGAACACGAGCTGATCCCCGTCCCGGTCGACCTCGATCGTTTGCCCGGGCGCAAACCGCCCTTGCAACAGATCGCGCGCCAGTGCGTTTTCCAGATGTTGCTGCAGCGCCCGCTTGAGCGGCCGGGCGCCATAGACCGGGTCGTAGCCGACTTCGCCGAGCCAGTCGAGCGCCGACTCGGTGAGCACGAGGCCGATGTCGCGCGCGGCCAGCCGCTGCCGCAGGATCTCGACCTGCAGATCGACGATGCGCCGGATGTGCTCGCGACCCAGCGGGTGGAACACCACCACCTCGTCGATGCGGTTCAGGAACTCGGGCCGGAAGTGCTGGCCCACAACCTCCATCACCGCGCTCTTCATGCGCGCGTAGTGCTCCTCCCCGGCCAACTCCTGGATCATCTGCGAACCCAGGTTCGAGGTCATCACGATCACGGTGTTGCGGAAATCCACCGTGCGCCCCTGCCCGTCCGTCAGTCGCCCATCGTCGAGCACCTGCAGCAGCACGTTGAACACGTCCGGGTGCGCCTTTTCCACCTCATCGAGCAGGATCACCGAATAGGGCTTGCGGCGCACCGCCTCGGTGAGATAGCCGCCTTCCTCGTAGCCTACATAGCCTGGAGGGGCGCCGATCAGCCGCGCGACCGAGTGCTTTTCCATGAACTCGGACATGTCGATGCGCACCATGGCATCGGGAGAGTCGAACAGGAACTGCGCCAGCGCCTTGGTCAGTTCGGTCTTGCCCACGCCGGTGGGCCCCAGGAACAGGAAGCTGCCGTTGGGCCGGTTGGGATCGGCCAGCCCCGCGCGCGCGCGGCGGATGGCGTCGGACACCGCCCGCACCGCCTCGTCCTGACCGATCACGCGCTGGTGCAGTGCCTCTTCCATGCGCAGCAGCTTCTCGCGCTCGCCTTCCAGCATCTTGGAGACAGGAATGCCGGTCCATTTGGACACGACCTCGGCGATCTCCTCCTCGGTCACCTTGTTGCGCAGCAGAGTCATCTCCTGTTGCTCGGCCTGGCTCGCCGCGGCCAGCTGCTTTTCCAGCGCCGGAATGCGTCCGTACTGCAGCTCGGACATGCGGTTGAGATCCCCGGCCCGGCGCGCGGTTTCGAGCTCGATACGCGCCCGATCGAGTTCCTCCTTCACCTGCTGGCTGCCCTGCAAGGTCGCCTTCTCAGCCTTCCAGATCTCCTCGAGGTCCGCGTACTCGCGCTCCAGCCGTTCGATCTGTTCCTGCAGATCCGCCAGCCGCTTGCGCGAGGCCTCGTCGGATTCCTTCTTCAGCGCCTCGCGCTCGATCTTGAGCTGGATTAGCCGCCGCTCCAGCCGGTCCATCTCCTCGGGCTTGGAATCGATTTCCATGCGGATGCGGCTGGCGGCCTCGTCAATGAGGTCGATGGCCTTGTCCGGCAGTTGCCGATCGGTGATGTAGCGGTGCGACAGGGTCGCCGCCGCAACGATGGCCGGGTCGGTGATCTCCACACCGTGATGGACTTCGTATTTCTCCTTCAGGCCGCGCAGGATGGCGATGGTGTCCTCCACACTCGGTTGATCGACCAGCACCTTCTGGAAGCGCCGTTCGAGCGCTGCATCCTTTTCGATGTACTGGCGGTATTCATCCAGCGTGGTCGCGCCGATGCAGTGCAACTCGCCGCGCGCCAGGGCGGGTTTGAGCATGTTGCCCGCGTCCATGGCGCCCTCGGCCTTGCCGGCACCGACGATGGTGTGGATTTCGTCGATGAACAGGATGACGCGCCCTTCCTGCTTGCCCAACTCGTTGAGCACGGCTTTCAGGCGCTCCTCGAATTCACCGCGATACTTGGCACCGGCGATCAGCGCCGCCATGTCCAGGGCCAGCAGGCGTTTGTCTTTGAGCCCCTCGGGCACCTCGCCGTTGACGATGCGCTGCGCCAAGCCCTCGACGATGGCGGTCTTGCCCACACCGGGCTCTCCGATCAGCACCGGATTGTTCTTGGTGCGGCGAGAGAGCACCTGGATGGTGCGGCGGATTTCGTCATCGCGGCCGATCACCGGGTCGAGCTTGCCTTGCTCGGCGCGCTCGGTGAGATCAATGGTGTACTTGTCCAGCGACTGGCGCGATTCCTCGGCATTGGGATCGTTCACGCTCTCTCCGCCGCGCACCTGGGCGATCGCCTGCTCCAATGTGGTCTTCGAAGCGCCGAACTTCTGCAACAACTCTTTGGCCGGGCCCTTGTCCTCGAGCGCGGCGAGCAGGTACAGCTCGGAGCTGATGTACTGGTCCTTGCGCTGCTGGGCCAGTTTGTCGGCGATGTTGAGCTGACGCGCGACATCGGCCGACAAGCGCACCTCGCCCGTCGAGGCGCCCTGCACCTGCGGCAGGCGTTCCAGCGCCTGGCCCAGCGCGGCCCGCAGACCGTTCACATCCACCCCGGCCGCCGACAGCAGCGGCCGGGCGCTGCCGCCCTGCTGATCGAGCAGTGCCAGCAGCACATGCACCGGCTCGATATAGGCATTGTCGCGCCCAACTGCGAGCGATTGGGCATCGGCCAGGGCCATCTGGAACTTGTTGGTCAGTTTGTCCATGCGCATCGGCAATTCCCCATAAGCATTTCGGTTTGACGGCAAACGCCTCACATTCTGCCAAGGGAGATGGGGACGGACCTGACAAACGTCAAGTCTGATGAAGCGCAGCGATGCAAAGGGATCAAGACCGACGATAGCCGGACAGGTTGCCGTTTGAACCGTGTTGTCGCTTCGGCTCGTAGGACATGTCGATGTAGTCGAACACATCTGCTCGTGCAGCCTCCCTCGTCGGGTGGATGCGCTGCCGGATCGGCTCGCGCTTGAGCAGACCGAAGAAGCT